>NZ_JBHMIN010000020.1:0-105568 GCF_048060215.1 Micromonospora sp. LOL_021
CGTGCCGGCCCAGTCCGCCCACCAGCACCGGCGGGTACTCCCAGGACAGCATCAGAATCCGGCGGCGTCCGTCGGCGGCGTCACCGCCGGCCGGCAGCGGGGGGTGCGGTCGGGACGTCGGGACCGGACGGCACAGGCCGTCCTGAGTGACCAGTGCGTTGGCGAACTGGTCGCCGACCCGCAGGGGCATCGCGATTTTCTCCATTCATTCGAACAGGTGCGGGTGCGCCGGCGCCGGCAGGACAGGCGATGAGAGGGCGCTGCGGCGGTGATCTGGTGCTGCGCGACGAGGTCGAGCGGTGGCCGATGGCCGCGGCGCGGGTGAGCAGAGGTGGCCGACGGCCGGTGGCGGGCGGGCTGCCGCGCTGCAGTGCGTGGTGCCGCCGTACTCAAGGAAACGACATCCGGACCGGATCCGCATCCCGTAGATACCGGACGTGACCGAAGACACTCGACCCGGGTCGCCGGTGCCTCTGATGCCCGGCCGGCCGGCGGTCAGCGGCGGCAGAGCGCCAGCGGACGCGGCCGGTCGGGGACCGGGTCCACCGGGTCGGTGGTGTCGGTCACCGCCGCCGGCGGCGCCAGCAGCAGGATTCCGATCCCGGCGGTTACGCAGGCGCACACCAGCAGCACCATCGCGAGTGGTCCGTCGGCGAAGCGTTCCCCGAACAGGGCCACCCCGATCACCGCCGACGCGACCGGGTTGGCCAGGGTGACCGTGGCCAGCGGCGCGCCGAGGCCACCGCCGCGGTAGGCGAGCTGTGACAGCAGCACCCCGGCGATGGCCATCGCGGCGACGGCCGGCACGGTCGGGCCGATCAGGGCCGCCGCTCCACGCTCGGCGTACTCGCGGGTCACCGCGTGGGTCAGCGCGGATGCGACGGCGAACGCGACGCCGGCACCGGTGGCGTACAGCAGGCTCCGGGCCACCGGGCGCCGCAGCGCCGCGGTGCCGGCGATCATCGCGGTGAGCACCACGGCGCTGGCCACGATCAGGACGGTGCCGTCCGCTGCGGTCATCCCGTCGCCGCTGCCCGGCACTGTGAGGGTGAGCAGCAGGAGCAGACCGAGCACGGTCGCCGCGGCACCGACCCACTGCCGGGCGGCGACCCGCCGGGCGGTGAACGCGGCGCCGATCGGCAGGGCCAGCACGAGCGTCAGGACGCCGAGCGGCTGCACCACCGACAGCGGGCCGTACGCGAGTGCCGCCACGTGTAGCAGCGCGCCGGCGGCGTTCAGCGCCACCGACAGCCACCAGCGCCGGGCCCGTAGCAGCGCCCGGACGATCGCCCGCCAGGGGGTCTGGGCCCCGAGTCGGACGGCGAGCCGTTCCTGGACCACGGCACCGAGGGCGTACGCGCCAGCCGAGGCGACAGCGAAGGCCACGGAGATCAGTAAGTCGGTCACGACCGGGCCTGTCGGCACCCTTGGCGCGTCATCGTCCCATGATCCCTCACCCGACGCTGGTCACCCTCACCCCGTCGGGGGGCGGTTGTCTCCGTCTCACGAAGTACCTCGCTGTCGGGGTTCCTCCGTCAGACGGAGGACGGAACCGAAGTGATCTCCGGGTAGTGGCCGGAAGGGTCAGGCCAGAACGACGACCAGTCCGGCGAGTGCGACCAGGAAGAAGAGCCCGAGGATCGCCTGGAACAGCAGCGCCGGACCGAGGTGCGACCAGACGGTCGGAGTCCGGGGGGTGAGGAACTGGCCGGTGGTGAGGTTGACGATGCGTTCCACCCGGGGCGGCAGCTCGGGGTCCTTCTGCCGGCGTACCGTCACCTGCACGTGGTCGGCTGGGTCGAGGGCGCTCTGCGGCACATGTCCGTGGATCTCCATCTCGCATAGCACCCCTGCGGTGTCCCGGATGTGCAGGGGGGTCACCAGGAACTCAGGCCCGTTGCGCAGCTCCTTCCACTTGCGGCGAGCGGCGGTGGAGCCGCTTCCGGCCAGGCGGACCGAGGCGAGTGCCGCCCCGAGCGCTCGGATCACCCCGGCCGCCGCAAGGACCCCGATCAGGACGGGCTGACCGACTTTGATCGGCCGGGAGTAGCCGCCGACCAGTCGGACCACGTGCCCGGTGATGATCGGCCCGGGCCGGTGGACGGCTCGCTCGGGGAAAAGTTCGGGATCCATCCATCACCACCCGATGTTTGCGTTTGTTCACACATTGTATCGAGGTGGTGGAGTGAATACCGTGAATGAATGGGTTCATGGGGGAGGTGGTGGTTGATTTGAGGTGATTAGTCGAGCTGTCCGGGTATGCCGGCGGAGAGAGGAGGGGGTACGTCATGGATCTGTCCTTCCTGCGGCCGATCTACGCCCGGCCCGGACCGTGGGCGTCGGTTTACCTGGACGCCTCACACGACACCGAGGACGCGGTGGACGCGCTCGAACTGCGTTGGCGGGCGCTGCGTGATCAGCTGGACCAGCAGGGCGCCGATCCGGCGACGGTCGCGGCGCTCGGCGCGGCGGTGACCCGGCATGTGCCCCGTACCGGTGAGTACGGCCTCGCGCTCAGCGCCGCCAGCGGCGACGTGGTGCTGCACAACTACTTGCCGGCACCGCCCCCGCGTGACCTCGCCACGGTCGGCCCGCTGCCGCACGCGATGCCGCTGGTCGCCCAGCGGGGTGAGGAGATCAGCTGGCTGCGGGTACTGGTCAGTCGGACCGGGGCCGAGATCGACGCGGTCAGCGCCGGCGGGTTGCCCCGGCAGGCCGGAGTCGACGGTCCGGCCGCCCACCCGATCCGCAAGGTCAAACCGGGGGCCTGGTCCCAGGCGCGGTTCCAACGGGCGGCCGAGGTGTCGTGGCGGCGCAACGCCGGTGCCAGCGCCGCGGCGACGGCGGCGCTGGCCGACCAGATCGGAGCCGAGGTGCTGGTGGTCGCCGGCGACCCGGACGCACGCCAGCTTCTGGTCGGCCAACTACCGAGGCGCTGGCAGTCACGTACGGTGCAGACCGATGCCGGGTCGCGGGCGGTGGGTGCCGATCCCGAGCCGTTGACCGAGGCCACCATCCAGGCCATCGCCGCGGTAGCCGCCGAGCACACCGACCGGGCACTTGACCGCTACGGCGCGCAACAGGGTCGGGGCGATGGTCTGCCCGCCGTGGTCGACGCGCTGCAGCGGGCTCAGGTCGACACGCTGCTGCTGGTCGACGATCCCTCCTCGACCCAGCGGGTCTGGATCGGGCCGGAGCCGACCCAGATCGCCCTGGATCCGGCCGACCTGGCCGTCATGGCGGTGGACGAGCCCTGCGAGGTCCGCGCCGACGCGGCGCTGCTGCGCGCGCTGGCGGCCACCGACGCCGATCTGGTGCTGGTCGGGCCCGGTGACGCGGATCTGGCCGGCGGGGTCGGCGCCGTGCTGCGGTATTCCGATCCGGTCACCAGGTGAGCGCACCGCCGGTGCGTCGGACGCCGTCCTCGGCGTGGAATTTTCATGGCATTCGGATCGGGTGGCGTCGTCACTGCCAGTAGGGTCCGGCTTAGTGAGGGTGTCCCGTCCGGTGCTGGGGCGGACTGACCACCTGAACAATGTGCCGGAATGCGGAGCTCAGGGCCGGATCACCGGGGAGGGGCGAAATGTCCGGACAAAAGCGTACGATAACTCGTTCGGAACACGCGCTGGAGGACCTCGACGGAGCAGCTCTGTCCTATGCGGCCCGATTCGCCGACCAGGCCGAGAGCCGGCGCCGCGACCTGCGGGAGGAGCTTGTCCAACTGGCCCTGCCGTTCGCCGGTCGGCTGGCCCGGCGCTACCGCGGTCGTGGCGAGCCGCTGGAGGATCTCGAGCAGGTCGCCCGGCTCGGGCTGGTCAAGGCGGTGGATCGCTACGACCCGGACCGCGGCTCATTCACCGCCTACGCGGCGGTGACCATCACCGGAGAGATCAAACGCCACTTCCGGGACCGGACCTGGGGCGTGCACGTGCCCCGCCGGCTGCAGGATCTCACCATCGAGGTGAGCCAGGCGACCGCGGTGCTGACCAGCGAGCTGTCCCGCTCACCGACCGTCGCCGAACTCGCCGAGCGGCTGGACACCTCCGAAGAGGACATCCTTGCGGCCCTGGAATCCGCCGCCGGCTACACACCCGCGTCACTGAACGGGCCGGTCGGTGACGACGGACCCGCCGAGCTGGGCGACATGTTCGGCGCGCTCGACGCCGACCTGGAGTCCGTCGACGACCGGCTCACGGTCAGCGGGCTGCTCTACCGGCTGCCGGCCCGGGAACGCAGGATCCTCGCCATGCGCTTCTACGGCAACTACACCCAGTCGGACATCGCCGCCGAATTCGGCATCTCCCAGATGCATGTCTCCCGGCTGCTGTCCCGGACCCTGACCTGGCTGCGCCAGGCGATGCTGACCGACGCCCCGCCCCGGTGGGAGTCCGGGATCGCCCAGCCGGAGCCGACCGACGCCGCGCTGACTGTCTCCGTACGGCGCGTCGACGGCCGGACTGAGATCGGCCTGACCGGCGAACTCGACCGGGAGGCAGCCGAACGAGTCCGCGCCGGACTGATCGACGCGGTCCGGGACGCTGGCACCGACGCCGAGGTCCTGGTCGACCTGGACGGCGTCGGCTTCGTTGACGCCGCCGGCATCGCCGCGTTGCTGGCCAGTCACGAGGCCGCCCGCCGGGCGTCGGTCCGGCTACGGTTCGTCCGGCCCCAGCCCTACGTGCGACGCAGCCTGACCGTGGCCGGCCTGGCACCGCTGTTCGCCGTGGCCTGAGCCGTCCCGCCCGCTACCTCGATCGGGGGAACCGGTGCCGGCTGGCGCCGGTGGCGGCACCGACGCCGATAGCGTGCCGATCGTGAAGCAACGTGGAAACCGCCTGGTGGCGGCAATCGTCGCGGGCGCGGGCACGTTCGCCTTCGGCATCTCCGGGGCCGGGGAGGACACGTCGAACTCCGGTGCCATCGCGCTGGTCGGGTTGGTGGTCGGTCTGATCGTGTTCCACGCCACCAAGCCGAGTGCGGGAAGCAAGTAGCCGGTCGACGACGGTACGGCCCGGGGTCGCGGCGTCAGCCGGTTGCTGCGGTCGCCAGCGCCCGCCGGTGCTGGCCCAACGGGGGCCGTTCCTGGACGGACACGTCGCTGACGACGATCTCGCGTTCCAGGTTGCTCAGTGCCTCGGCCTCGCCACGCCGGAACTGGGTGAGCAGGCCGCCGGGCGGACGCTCCGAGATCACCCAGCCCTTTCGGTGAAGCCGCGACCAGGCGGTCAACAGGATCTGGGCGGACATCCGTCCCAATGCCTCGGTGCTCTGGTGCCGGTGCCGCCGCTCGCCGAGGTCGACCTGGGCCAGGGAGTCCAGCCCGCAGACGTCGAGCAGGTCGATCAGCATCGCGGTCTCCACCCCGTAGCCGGAGACGAACGGGATCTGTTCCAGCACATCACGTCGGCCGGCGTACTCGCCGGCCAACGGCTGGACGAATCCCGACAGGTCCGGCCAGAAGAGGTTGAACAGCGGTCGGGCCATGATCTCCGTGACCCGGCCACCGGCGTCCGCCTCGACGTCACTCGACCGCACCAGCGGCCGGTGGTAGAAGCCCTTGACGAAGCTGACCGACTCTTCGGTGAGCAGCGGGCCGAGCAGCCCGGTCACGAAGGCTGGCTGGAACTCCCGCAGGTCGGCGTCGACGAAGGCGATCAGGTCCCCGTCGGTGGCGGCCAGCCCGGCCCAGAGCGCGTCACCCTTGCCCTCCAGTCGCGGCAGCCCCCGGGTCATCTCGTCCTGGCCGACGACCCGGGCGCCGGCGGCGGCGGCCACGGCCGCCGTGCCGTCGTCGGACCGGGAGTCGACCACCACCACGTCGTCGACCAGCGGCACCCGGTCCACCAGGTTCCCGACGATCGACTCGACGATGGCGCCGACGGTGGCCTCCTCGTTGCGGGCCGGCAGTACGACGCTCACCCGCCGGCCGGTCCTGGCCTTGGCCATGGCCAGTTCCCAGGGCGTCCACCGGCCCGCCGTCCCGGTGCGACGGGCGGTCCAGTCCGCAACCGTGGGAGCGACGGCCGTTCGCGCGTACCCCATGATCCACCCCCGTGACGACGCTCGATCAGCTGCTGGCTACCCCGACCGGCCGGCGGTATGCGTCGTCCGATCGGGGTTCGGCCGCCACGGCTGAGCGTCGTGGGGCGGGTGGGGCACCGCGAGCCGGACGCGTCGCGTAGCGTTGACGGTCATGGGTGTGTCGCAGCGTCTGAAGAGTCGGTTCCGGCGTTTCCTCCAGCGGCCGGGCAGCACGGTCGACCTCGCTCCGTTGGCGAAACTGCTCCCCGACATCGCCGGCCGGGAGGACGACCTGCGGGCACTCGACGACGCCGAGTTGACCGCCGAGGCCGGCCGGGCCAACGAGTTCGTCGACCTCTGCGCGGTCGGTCGGGAGGCCGCCCGGCGGGCGATCGGCGAGCGGCCGTTCGACGAGCAACTGCTCGGCGCGATGTCCTTGCTGGCCGGCAAGGTCGCGGAGATGGCCACCGGTGAGGGCAAGACCCTGACCGCCACGATCGCCGCCTACGGGCACGTGCGGCGGGGCAACGGCCCGGTGCACGTGCTGACGGTCAACGACTACCTCGCCCGCCGCGACGCCGAGTGGATGGCGCCGGTCTACGAGTTGCTCGGGCTGACCGTCGGCTGGGTCACCGAGAGCAGCAGCCCCGAGCAGCGGCGGACCGCGTACCAGCGGGACGTCACCTACGTGTCGGTGAGCGAGGCCGGCTTCGACTTCCTGCGTGACCAGCTGGTCACCGACATCGCCGACCGGGTCCAGCCACCGCTGTCCACGGCGATCGTCGATGAGGCCGACTCGATCCTCATCGACGAGGCCCGGGTGCCGATGGTGCTGGCCGGCGCGGTCGTCGGTGAGCAGGACCCGGTGCACACCGCCGCCGCGCTGGTACGCGGGCTGCGCGCCGGCCGGGACTACGAGGTCGCCGACGACGGCCGCAGCGTCGCGTTCACCTCCACCGGGCTGGCCGCGGTCGAGGCCAAGCTGGACGGCGTCGACCTGTACGCCGACGACAACGTCGGGCAGCTGTCCGCGATCCACGTCGCCCTGCACGCCCACGCGTTGCTGCACCGCGATGTCGACTACATCGTCCGCGACGGCGCCGTGGAGCTGGTGGACGAGATGCGCGGCCGGGTGGCGCAGCGCCGCCGATGGCCGGACGGGCTGCAGGCGGCGGTCGAGGCCAAGGAGGGCCTGAACGCCACGGCCGAGGGTGAGGTGCTCGGCACCATCACCGTGCAGGCGTTCGTCGCGGCGTACCGCACTCTGTGCGGGATGACCGCGACGGCGGTCCTCGTCGGCGACCAGCTCCGCGAGTTCTTCAAGCTGGAGGTGGCGGTGATCCCGCCACACACCCCGTGCGTACGGACCGACGAGCCGGACCGGATCTATGCCACCCGCGCCGAGAAGGACGAGGCGCTGGTCGCCGAGATCAGCTCGGCCCACGCCACCGGGCGTCCGGTGCTGATCGGCACCCTCGACGTCAAGGAGTCGGAGAGCCTGGCGGCGTCGCTGGGCGAGGCCGGGGTGCCCTGCGTGGTGCTGAACGCCAAGAACGACGACGAGGAAGCCGCGATCATCGCCGAAGCCGGTGCGCTGGGGGCGGTGACGGTCTCCACCCAGATGGCCGGGCGCGGCGTGGACATCCGCCTCGGCGGCAGCGACCAGTCCGACCGGGACCAGGTCGCCGAGCTGGGTGGGCTGTACGTGATCGGCAGCGGTCGGCACGACAGTCGGCGGGTGGACAACCAGTTGCGCGGCCGGGCCGGCCGCCAGGGCGACCCGGGTGGTTCGGTGTTCTTCGTCAGCCTGGAGGACGACCTGGTCGTCCGGCACGCCCCGGACGCGATCCCACCCTCGCCCCGGATGACGCCCGACGGCATCGTCCAGGACGAGCAGGTGGACTTCGCCATCGAACACGCCCAGCGGATCGCCGAGGGTGTCGACTACGAGATCCACCGCAACACCTGGCGCTACAGCGTGGTGATCGAACAGCAGCGTAAGGCGCTCGCTGAGCGGCGTGAGCGGCTGCTGACCACCGAGGTCGCCGCGCTGATGCTGATGGACCGGTTTCCACAGCGGTGCGCCGAGATGGACGAGGACCTGCTGTCGCGGGCCGCCCGTTCGATCGCCCTCTACCACCTGGACCGGCTCTGGACCGAACACCTCGCCGAACTGTCCGAGGTGCGTGAGGGTGTGCATTTGCGGGCACTCGGCCGTCTCGATCCACTCGACGAGTTCCACCGGGCGGCCGTGCCCGCCTTCAACCAGCTGGTTCCGGAGATCGAGGCCCGCACCGTCGCAACTTTCGAACAGACCGAGTTCGACGAGGACTGGCAGCCCGACGAGGCCCAACTGGTACGGCCCAGCGCGACCTGGACCTACCTGGTGCACGACAACCCGTTCGGCTCCGAACTGGACCGGCTGATCTCGTCCGTTGGCCGCCGGCTCAGTGGCAGCGGCCGCCGCTGAGCGCGGCCAGGGTGCGATCACGTTGACCCGGGCCGATCCGGCGGACAGCCGGCTGGCCGTACTGGAGACCGCCGCCCTGCTGCGGGAGTTGACCGCCGGCATGATCCGGTGCACCGATTTCGACCAGGCGGTGGAGCAGCTCGCCCGCACCACCCGATCCGCGCTGCCCGGGGTGACGTACGCGAGCGTCTGTTTTCTCCGGGCCGGCCGGCCTGCCTCGGTGGCGGCGTCCGATCCACTGGTCAAGGATCTGGATGAGCTTCAGTACGCCTCTGACGGGCCGGCGATGACCGCGATCCGGGACCGCGAGATCGTGCTGGCCGCTCCGCGTGCCGACTCGCCGCGCTGGCAGCAGTGGAGCCGGGCGGCGGTCGACCGGGGGATCCGTTCCGTGCTCTGCGCGCCGGTGGACGTCGACGACGAGGCGATCGGTGCGATCAACCTGTACGCGGACCGGGACGGAACGCTCGGTGCCGGCGAGCAGTTGACCGCACTGCTCCTCGCCGAGCACGCCGGACTGCTCCTCGCAGCGGTCCGGGACCGGCGTCGCGACACGACGCCGGGCGGGCCCGACGGCGGTCGGCCGGAGTACGGCGACGTGATCGGCCCGGCGATCGGCATTGTGATGACCCAGCGGCGGTGCCCGGCCGGGGAGGCGCTCGCGGTGCTGCGCGAAGCGGCCGAGGCGACCGCGATGCCGTTGCCGCAGGTCGCCGAGCGGCTGGTGGCGTCGGTGCTGCGGGTGGACAGCCAGCAGCGGTGATGGCGGGTGGGTTCGCGGCGGGAGATACTCGGGTAGCACCGGCGGTGCGACCGGTGTGAACAGTGGAAGGGCGTGAGGGCGATGCAGGCGCGACTCCGTGTGCCCGGCCAGCCGATCCAGCCGATGCTGGTGACCCTGCCGTTCGGACTCTTCGTCTGTGCGGCCCTGTTCGACATCTCGGTGGTGGCCGGGGCACCCGACCTGTTCGGTGAGGTCGGCTACTGGACGTTGGTCGCCGGGCTGGCCGCGATGGCCTTGACCGTGGCGGTGGGTCTGGTCGATCTCTGGGACGAGCCGCCCGGTCCGGTCCGCTCCTCGCTGGTCCGGTTCAACCTGATCAGTACGGCGATGGGCGGGCTGTTTCTGCTCGCCGGCCTGATCCGTACCTCCGGTCCGACGTCGTTGGCCGGCGTCCCGTTGTTGATCGTGGAGCTGGTCGGTCTCGGCGTGGGCATAGCGGGGCTGCGCCACGGTACGGCTCTGTTGCGCCAGCTCGGGGAGGTAGCGGCCGCCGACGAGCGCGGCCGCCGGTCGGATGGGTTGGACGCGCTGGCCGGCCGCTAGCTCGCTGCACTGCGGCCGGTCCCGCGCCACCGGGTGGCGCGGGACCCGGTGGGCACCGGTTCAGCTGTCCAGCAGGTCCCGCATCCGGTTGATCTCGACTGCCTGCTCGGCCGCGATCGAGGTGGCGAGTTCCTCGATGGTCACGTCGCTGCCGCCGGTGAGCACCCGGTCGGACATTTCGACGGCGCCTTGGTGGTGGTCGGTCATCATCGCCACGAAGAGCCGGTCGAACTCGGCTCCCCGGGCGGCCGCCAGTTCCCGGACGGCCTGCTCGGTCTGCATCCCGGGCATCGTGCCGTGGTCGTGTTCACCGGCCGGCAACCGCCGGTCCTGCAGCCACTGCCGGAGTACGGCGATCTCGGCGGCCTGCCCTGCCTGGATGCGGTCGGCGAACGCCCGTACCCCTGGGTCGGCACTGCGGTCGGCGGCGAGCGCTGCCATCTGCACGGCCTGGGTGTGGTGCGGGATCATCATCTGGACGTACCAGGTGTCCAGCGCGTTGTACTGCGGTGGATCGATGGTCACGTCCGTGCCGGGACGCAGCTCGGCCGGCTCGCCGGGCCGGCCGGGAAGGATTACCGGCGGTGCGTTGGCGGTCCCGTCGGTGCCGGTGGACGTTCCCGCCGACTCGGTCGCTGCGTCGCCGGTGGCGGTCGTGGCCGAGGTCGTCCCGGTGGTCCGCAGCAGGACCACCGCGACGACGACCACGGCCGGGATCAGGGCGAGTGCCAGTAGCCGCCGGTGCCGGCCGAGTGACAGTCGGGACATCGGGCCTCCCGAGGTGGACGGTCGCGATGGTATCCGGCTAACTCCATGTATCGATGTGATTACTGTCACATCGATGTCGGGAACTCGGCGGTATCGTCGCAGCATCATCAATCCCTTTCGAAGGGTGCCGCACATGATCAGACGTTCCCCACGAGGGCCGCGGCAGCTGCGGACCGTGGCAGTGGCGGCGATCGCCGTCCTGTTCGGCAGCACCGCGTTGGCGACACCGAGTCATGCAGGGACCCCGTTCGACGTCGACTGCACCGACGCCACCGAAGCGCTGGCGGTCGAGTTGTGCCTGGCCCAGGCGTCGGCGGCGGGCACCGACGACCCCGGACTCGGCGTTGACGAGATCGACAGCAGTCGGAACCTGCGTCAGATCGCCAGCCTGCCCAAGCCCGCGCCGTTCGACACCGAGTCCTCGTTGAACTCGGACCTCGCCTTCCAAGGCAGGTACGCCTTCGTCGGCAACTACAACGGCTTCGTGATCTACGACATCGCCAACCCACGGCGGCCGCGGCTGGTGTCGCAGGTGGTCTGCCCGGGTGGGCAGAACGACGTGTCGGTCCACGGTGACCTGCTGTTCCTGTCGACAGACTCGTCGCGCAGTGACGACTCCTGCGCCAGCACCTCCCAGTCCGCGTCGGTGAAGGAGTCCTGGGAGGGCATCAAGATCTTCGACATTCGGGACAAGAGGAACCCCCGGTATGTCAAGTCCGTCGAGACGAACTGCGGCTCGCACACCCACACCCTGGTGCCGGCGAAGAGCCGCAACTTCGTCTACCTCTACGTCTCGTCGTACAGCCCGTCGACGAACTTCCCGGACTGCCAGCCACCGCACGACCTGATCTCGATCGTCAAGGTGCCGGTGAAGAAGCCGACCGACGCGGCCGTCGTGGCGACTCCGGCGATCTTCCCGGACGGCGGCAACCCGGGCGGCAACGGCAGTTCCACCACCAGCGGCTGCCACGACATCACCGCGTACCCGCAGAAGGATCTCGCGGCCGGCGCCTGCATGGGCGACGGCGTGCTGCTGGACATCTCCGACCGGGAAGCGCCCCGGGTCGTCCACCAGGTCCGAGACACCACCAACTTCGCCTTCTGGCACTCGGCGACGTTCAACAACTCGGGCACCAAGGTGGTCTTCACCGACGAACTCGGCGGCGGTGGGGCGGCGACCTGCAACCCGACCATCGGCCCCGAGCGGGGGGCGAACGCGATCTACGACATCACCGGTACGGGTGACGCGCGGACGCTGGTCTTCCGCAGCTACTTCAAGATCCCCCGGACCAACGGGTCGACCGAGAACTGCGTGGCGCACAACGGTTCACTGATCCCGGTGCTGGGCCGCGACATCATGGTCCAGGCCTGGTACCAGGGCGGGATCTCGGTCTGGGACTTCACCAACTCGGCCAGGCCGCAGGAGATCGCCTACTGGGAGCGGGGACCGGTCTCGGACACCCGGATGGTCACCGGCGGACCGTGGTCGACGTACTACTACAACGGCTACATCTACTCCAGCGACATCCAGAAGGGCCTGGACGTGCTGGACCTCAAGGACTGGCGGACGGCGAGCGCCAAGCTGGTCCGGTTCCCGGAGCTGAACGTGCAGACCCAGCCCTGGTACCTCAGCTGGTGACACCGCACCGGCGCGGCCGGTGGGCGGTCGGACCGCGGTCCGACCGCCCACCGCGCCTGACCAACCCTGAGTAGTTGGTCGGATGTTCATTCATGAGTCGCCGGACGTTCAGCTTCGGCGCGTTGCGCTCGATGGCGGTGCCGCCGGCAGGACTGGAGTGGTTGGACACAACGGCGGTCCCGTCGTCGAGGTCGACGCGTCGGAGGTGGCGGTGACGGGACGAGCGGTGGTGTTCGGTGCTGGCGGGGACGGCTGGGCCGGCTGGCAGTTGGGGATGCTCGTGGGACTCGACCGGGCCAGCGCCGGACTGCGCACCCCGGATCTGGTGGTGGGGACGTCGACCGGTGCCTTGGTGGCGGCGCTGGTCTATGGCGACGCTGGCCCTGCCGCCGCCGTGCGGACCGTGCGGCGGGCCGGGACCTGGCCGGTGGCGGCCCGGCAGACCGACTACGAACTGGTTGACGAGACCCGCCGGAGCCTGCACGCCAGCGGTGCCACGTCGTCGCAGGCCCGGGTGCAGCTCGGTCGGCTGGCACTCGCCGCCGACCCGTCGGACGCCGCTGTCTGCGCCACGGCGGACCTGTTGCGGGACCACCGCTGGCCCAGCGCGCCCCGGCTGCTGGTCACCGCGGTCGACGCGGACAGCGGTCAGCTGGTGGCGTGGGACTCGACGGCCGGGATCGCCCTGCCACGCGCGGTCGCGGCCAGTTGCGCGCTGCCGGGGGTGACCGGGCCGGTGGCGGTGGACGGCCGCCGGTACATCAGCGGCGCGGCCCGGTCAATGAGCAACCCGGATCTGGCGGCCGGCGCGGCCACGTTGGTGGTTCTGGCCGACGGCGGGCCGGCGGAGGTCGAGGCGGCGGCCTGGCGGGACCATTCCGCCGGCGGTTGTCCCGCCGCCCTCGTGTTCCTGACGCCGGACGCGACAGCGCGAGCGGCACTCACCGGCGACCCGGATGATCCTGTCGTGTTCACGGCGGCACTCGCCGCCGGTGAGCGTCAGTCGTCGGGGTACGCCGGCCAGGTCCGCGCCCGCTGGGGGACGTCAGCCGAGTACGGCGGCGATCAGCAGCAGGGTGACGGCGGTGGCGACCGTGGAGAGCACCACCGAGTCCCGGGCGAGGCGTTGACCGCGCTGGTACCGGGTGGCGAAGATGAAGACGTTCTGCGCCGTCGGTAGCGCGGCGGTGACCACCGCGGCGAGCAACGCGGTCCCGCTGAGGCCGAGACCGTGTCGGGCGATCAGATAGGCCACCGCCGGCTGGCCGAGCACCTTGAGGGCGACAGCGGTGTAGCGTTCCCGGGCCTGCGGGTCGGCCGCCAGCGGCCGGCTTCCGGGCAGGGACATTCCGAGGGCCAGCAGAGCAAGCGGTACGGCGGCCGCACCGAGCAGCTCGAAGGGCCGCAGCAGCTCGGCGGGTGGCTGCCACCGGCTGACCGCCAACGCCAGACCCGCCGCCGAGGCGATCATGATCGGGTTGCGGGCCGGCAGGGACAGCAGCCGACGGACGGACGGGCGGCGGTCGCCGGCGGTGAGGTCCAGGACGGCGAAGGCCACCGGTGCCGCGACGAGTACCTGGAACAGCAGCACCGGCGCGACGACCGAGACGTCGTCGAGCACGTACGCCGCTACCGGGATGCCGAGGTTGGCTGCGTTCACATAGGACGCACCGAGCGCGCCGATGGTGACGTCGCCGGCCGGCCGGTGCCACAGCCAACCGGCGAGTGCCAGGTAGCCGGCCGCCACTATCACGGTGCTCGCCAGGTAGGCGAGGAACGCGGGGGTGAACACCTCGGTCGGGGACGTGTCGGCCAGGGTGGTGAACAACAGCGCCGGTGTCGCGATGAAGAATGCCAGCCGGGCCAGGACGGCGGTGCCGTCCGGGCCGAGCAGCTCGAAGCGGCCGATCAGGTACCCGATCAGGGTGACCGACCAGATCGCGGCGAACCCGGCGACGATGGCGCGCATGTGATCATCCTGCCGGTTCGCCAATAGCACCGAGGTCGGGTATCCAGAGCGAGCAATCGATTACGGTGCGCTTGTCAATCATCACATTCCTGCAACGCAGTCCGGTATTGACCCGGGAGCGTGTGAACGGCAGCATCGGTTCGTGCGCAGCCGCCGGCACACCGGGTCGTCCCCTGTGTCCGTGCCGGCTGCCGCGTCCCACCCGGCTGCCGTTGCGTACGGACACCAGCCGGCGGCCGGGGATGCACGCTCCCGGCCGGAACTGTCTAGGAGGACCATGTCGGTCAGCCCTGCCTCGCCGCGCGCCGGCTGGTCCGGTTTGCCACCGTCTGGTGCGGCCCGTCCGCCCGCCGCGCCTCGGCGGGGGACCGGCCCGGCGATGGCGACCGTGACCGTCACCGTGTCGATTCCGCTCACCGCCGGCGAGGAGGCGCTGTCGTCGTCCGCCCGCCAGTTGTTGGAGGCCGCCCGGGAGCTGGTGGAACGAGGTGAGGCGACGGTGGAGATGCCGGCGGTCGACGCGGCCCGTGCACAGCCCGGCGCGGTGCTCGACCAGATCGTCGCCGGCCGCGACGAGCCGGGTCCGGCGGCGGCCGGCGAAATGTTCACCGAGCCCGCTACCCGGTCAAGGCGGACCGCCACGGTCGCCGTGCCGGCACTGCACGTCATGGTTGCCTCGCGGACCGTTCTGTTGGACGGCGAGCCGCTGCTGTTGACCCGACTCGAGTTCGATCTGCTGCTGCACCTGGTGGAGAACCCTCGCCGGGTCTTCACCCGGCTGCAGCTGCTCGCCGCGGTGTGGGGCTACGAGCACACCGGGGTGCGTACCGTGGACGTGCACATCCGCCGGCTCCGCGGCAAGGTGGGCAACTCGCCCCTGATCACCACCGTGTACGGCGTCGGCTACCGGCTCGCCGACGATGTCCGGATCACCATCGACACCACCGGCTGACCACCCTGTGGCGACAACCCCGCCGGCGACCACCGGTCGGCGCCGGCGAGACCCGAAGGCGCGTGGCTGGCCAGGGGGCGGCCGGGGTTTGCCGGCCGTCGGCGACGGGTAAGTGGCGGATCTTCGCGGCGACCCGGCGCCGGAGTCCGAGCCGGTCGTGGCTCGCCGTACTCGATTTGAAGGGGGATGGGCGCATGCTGACGCATGACGTGAACCGGCGACCGGGTCTCGGCGTACCGGGAACCATCGACAGTGATCGGATCCGTACCGCGCTGACCAGCCGGTACCAGGAACTGACGGCTGAGTACGAGCAGGCGATGACGCAGAGCCAGGTGCTGCGGCTGGTCGAAGGGGGCGACACCGCCGGCGACGACCAGGCCGACAGCGGCACGAAGACCGCCGAGCGGGACGCGGCCCAGTCGTTGATCCGTACCATCCTGGAGCGTCGCACCCAGTTCGAGCATGCCTTGGCCCGACTCGCCGCCGGCGACTACGGGCGTTGCGAGGGCTGCGCCGCGGCCATTCCGGTGGAGCGGCTGGAGATCTATCCCTCGGCCACCACCTGCGTCACCTGCAAGCAGTCCCGTGAACGGCGGGCGGCCTGACCATGGCCGCCCGGACCACGAGCACCCCCCGGGTCACCGGCACCACGAACCGACGAGGGAGCACGAGATGACGACTGCCCAGTTGACTGCCATTGACGCCACGGTGGACAAGACCAACCGGTTGCTCAGCGAGATCGAGCACGAACTCGGTTGGCCGGCCCAGCGCCGCCAGCAGTCCTACTCGGCGCTCGCCGCCGTACTGCACACATTGCGCGACCGGCTACCCCTGGCCGAGGCGGTGCAGCTCGCGGCGCAACTGCCGCTGCTGGTCCGCGGGCTGTACTACGAGGGCTGGGACGCCACCTCGGCGCCGGCGAAGCTGGACCGTGCCGAGTTCGTCGCCCGGGTACGACGGGACTTCCCGTTCGACGTCGAGGGCGGGGCCGAACAGGTGATCCGGACGGTCAGCCGGGTGCTGCGACGGCACGTCAGCTCCGGCGAGTGGGACGACGTGCTGGCCACCGTACCGGTCGAACTGCGCGACCTGTTGGGCGACTGACGCCGCTGCCCGCGCCATCGCGGGCCGCGGCCCCCGTCACCGCACGGTCACCTCGGTGGCCAGCCGGCGTCGGTGGTCGACCTGCCGCTGGGGGCCGACCAGCCGGACCGCGACCCGGTGGCGGACGTCAACGCTCGACGCGGCCAGCCGCAACTCCAGGTCGCCGGGCTCGACGACCCGCCGCCCGTCCCGCCCGGTGAAACACGACAGGTCGGCGGGGAAGTCGAACTCGACCCAGCGCGCCTGGCCAGCCTGCAACGGCACCCGGGCGTACCCGACCAGCCGGATCACCGGTCGGGTGACCTGCGCCACCGGGTCGTGCAGGTAAAGCTGGACGATCTCGCTGCCCGCCCGGTGACCGGTGTTGCGTACCCGCAGCCGGATCCGCAGCGTGCCGTCGGTGCCGATCTGCGCCGGGGTCGCACCCCGGCCGTGCTCGACCCCGTCGACCAGCGGCGTCGACCACTCGAACGAGGTGTACGACAAGCCGTGGCCGAACGGGTACAGCGGACCGGGATCCACGTTGCTCACCTCGGTCCGGTGTCCCAGCAGCGGGCTGAGGTAGCTGGTCGGCTGGCCGCCGGCCAGCCGGGGAACCCCGATCGGCAACCTGCCGGACGGGCAGACCCGGCCGCTGAGCACACCGGCGACCGCACCGCCCCCCTCGGCGCCGGGGAAGAACGCCTGCACCACCCCAGCCAGCCGGTCGGCGTACCGGCCGAGCGCGTACGGACGTCCGGTCAGCAGTACCAGCACCACCGGAGTGCCGGTGGCGACCAACGCCTCGATCAACTCATCCTGCCGTCCGGGCAGTTCCAGGTCGGTGGCGTCGCAGCCCTCGCCGGAGGTCCCGGCGCCGAACAGCCCGGCTCGGTCCCCGACCACCGCGACACAGACGTCGGCCCGCGCTGCGGCGTCCGCGGCCACCACGATGCCCGGAGTGTCCTGCCCGTCCACCGGGCCGGTGACGACGTGCTCGATGGCCGCCGCGGGCAGTTCGGCCCGCAGCGCGGCCAGGACGGTCCCCATCGGGAGTTGGTCCCCGGCGTCGGCCGCAACGGTACCGACGTGGCTGGGGAACGTGTAGCAGCCCAACAGCCCGGTGACCGAGTCGGCCAGCGGTCCGACCACCGCGATGCGGCCCCGCTCGGGCAATGGGAGGACGGCGTCGTTGGCCAGCAGCACCACCGATTCCTCGGCCAGCCGCCGGGCAAGGTCCCGGTTCGCCGGCGGGTCCAGGTCGATCCCAGGCCCAGCGGACGGTCCGCCCGCCTCGCTCGTGCGGTCCGCGCCGGCCAGTGCCGGTGGCACCGGATCCCAGCCCGGGTCGAGCAACCCCAGCTCACACTTCTGCCGCAGGACGCGGGTGACGGCCCGGTCGACCACCGACTCCGGTACGGCGCCCTGCCGGACCGCCTCGACGAGCGGGGGACCGTAGCACCGTACCGCCGGCAGTTCGACGTCGACCCCGGCGTTGAGCGCCAGGGCGGCGGCGGTGATGGGACCGTCGGCCACCCCGTGCAGCAGTTCCAGGAACGACACGCCGAAGTAGTCCGCGACCACGGTGCCGGTGAACCCCCAGCGGCCACGGAGCAGATCGGTGAGCAGACCGCCGTCTGCCGCCGCCGGGACGCCGTCCACCTCCGCGTACGAGTGCATCACCGACCGGGCGCCACCGTCGCGGACGGCCATCTCGAACGGTGGGAGCAGGACGTCGGCGAACTCTCGCGGGCCGACCGACACCGGTCCGAAGTTGCGCCCCGCCCGGGAGGCCGAGTAACCGGCGAAGTGCTTGAGGGTGGCGACCACCCCGGCCGATTCCAGCCCGCGTACGTATGCGGTGCCGATCGTGGCGACCAGGTACGGATCCTCGCCGATGGTCTCCTCGGTGCGACCCCAGCGGGGGTCTCTGGCCACGTCGAGCACCGGGGCGAGTCCCTGGTGCACCCCGACCGACCGCATGTCCTGCCCGATCCGTCCGGCCATCTGCGCCACCAGGTCGGGGTCGAAGCTGGCACCCCAGGCCAGTGGGGTCGGGTACACGGTGGCGCCCCACGTCATGAACCCGGTCAGGCACTCTTCGTGGATCAGCGCGGGAATACCGAATCGGTTGCCGGCGACGATCTCGGCCTGCAGCCGGAGCAGCGCGCGGGCGCCGTCGGTCGGAGTCACCGCTGCGGTGCCGAACGGTCGGGTCAACTGCCCCAGGCCGGTGTGCAGCAGGTCGGCCCAGTCGACCGACTCGTCGACCAGGTCATGCTGCAGCGGTGCCATGTCGTCGATCGAGGCATTGGCGCCCCGCCAGTAGCTGTACAGCTGCGCGATCTTCTCCGTCAGCGACATCCGACTGAGCAGGTCGAACACCCGTTCCTCCACCGGTAGGGTGGGATCGCGCCACGGCGCCGACCGGTCGGGGGCCTCGTCCAGGGCATGGTCCTTGCCGCTCACCGGCAGTCTCCTGTCGATCGTCGCCGCACCAGTCCGGTCCCGGCGTCGCCGGACCGTCGCGCCTGTTTTCCGACATGTTTCCGGAAACTTGCGGCTCCGTCGAGATCCGCCGGCCCACAGTTTGCTGGCAGTGCCCGGGTATGCTCCCGGATCGTGGGGCCGGAAGTGCCCCGTCCGGCTGCCGATTGGGCTACCGCCGCCCGTACGTGCCGGAAAGTTCCGGCCGGTGGCGTGGTCGACCCGGTCGCCGGCCTCGGCGACACACTGCCGGCCGGGTCGATGCCAAGCGTTTTCCAACTGCGGCAAGATAGGCCCGGACTCGGCGTACGGAGCCGGACCGGCTGGCGGAAGGTTCGGCCGTACGCTGAAGCCTCGACGAAGGAGCTGCTGCCGTGACGGTCGATGAAGGACGCAGGATCACGATCACCGCGATCGCCCAGGAGGCCGGTGTCTCCGTGCCGACCGTGTCACGGGTGCTCAACGGTCGCAACGACGTCGCCCCGCAGACCCGTGAACGGGTCGAGGAGCTGCTACGTCGGCACGGCTACCGACGGCGGGCGACCCGGTCCCGCGCCGGTGCCAGCCTGATCGACCTGGTCTTCAACGACCTGGACAGCCCGTGGGCCGTGGAGATAATCCGCGGCGTGGAGGATGTCGCGCACGCCGCCGGGGTCGGTACCGTCGTCTCCGCCATCCACCGCCGGTCCGCGTCGACCCGGCAGTGGCTGCAGAACCTGCGTACCCGGGCCACCGACGGTGTCATCCTGGTCACCAGCGAACTTGCTCCGCCGTTGCACACCGAGTTGCGGCGGCTCAACGTACCGATGGTGCTGGTCGACCCGGCCGGCGTTCCGAGCCTGGACATCCCCACCATCGGGGCGACCAACTGGGCCGGCGGACTGCGGGCGACGGAACACCTCATCTCCCTGGGACACCGCAGGATCGGCTTCATCGCCGGTCCGCCCCGGCTGCTGTGCAGCCGGGCCCGGCTCGACGGGTACCGGGCCGCGCTGGAGGCGGCCGAAATCCCGCTGCGCCCCGAGTACGTTGCCCCCGGCGACTTCTACCATGAGTCCGGCTTCGCTGGCGCGGCCGCGTTGTTCGACCTCGACGAGCCACCCAGTGCGATCTTCGCGTCCAGCGATCAGATGGCCCTCGGCGCCTACGAAGCCCTGCGGCAACGCGGCCTGCGCGTCCCGGACGACGTCAGCGTGGTCGGCTTCGACGACCTACCCGAGGTGCAGTGGTCGTCGCCGCCGCTGACCACGGTGCGCCAGCCGCTGGCCGAGATGGGGCTGCTGGCGGCGCGGACGGTGCTGCGTCTGGCGCAGGGGGAACCGCTGGAGACGCCGCGGGTTGAGCTCGCCACCGAGCTGGTCGTACGGGACAGCTGCGCGCCGTACCAGGAGCTGTGATCCTCAGCCGGTCCGCATGCATGCGAGGTTAGTGACGATCCGCCCCGGGTACCACTCGCAGGCAGGACCGTGCCGGCGGGAAACCGGCGCGTGTCGACCGACCCGCAGGGGGGCAGCCATGACACTCGACGACGACGACATCCGTAGCACCGGGCCAGCAGCGGGCCACGGCCCCGCTGATGGTGGGGCGAATCCGGCTGGGCGTGACGGTGGCGCCGACGGTGGTGCCGGTCCGAAGGCGCAGGAGGGCCTGGCCGACGGTGGGGCGAATCCGGCCGGCCGTGACGGTGGCGCCGACGGTGGGGCGAACCGGCGTTGACCCAGCTGCCCACCGCGTCACGCGGTGCCGGCACCGGCGGTCCCGGACTTTCCGACCGGCCGCAGATCGCCACGTCACCGGGCTCGCCGGGCGGTGCGGACGCGTCCCGCCGCCCGGCGGCGTTGGCCCGGTGCGTTGCCGTGGATCCGGCGACCTTCGCGGATGTCTACTGGGGGCGTGAACCGCTACTGTCCCGCGCCGCCGACCTGGCCGGCCCCGCCGGATTCACCGACCTGCTCGACCGCCCCGCAGCCGACCGGCTGCTGAGCCAGCACGGCCTGCGTACCCCGTTCCTCCGGGTGGCCCGCGACGGCGAGGTGTTCGCGGAACCGACTTACACCGCCGGCGCCGGCGCCGGTGCCGAGATCGACGACCAGGTGCTCGACGAGCGGGTGTTGGGCCTGTACGCGGACGGCGCCACCCTGGTCCTGCAGGGCCTGCACCGGCTCTGGCCACCGATCATCTCGTTCGTCGGCGAGTTGTCCACCACGCTGGGCCAGCCGTTGCAGGCGAACGCCTACCTCACACCGGCCGGCAGCCGTGGATTCGCCACCCACTACGACACCCACGACGTGTTCGTCCTGCAGACCGAGGGCAGCAAGCGGTGGCGGGTGCACGAACCGGTACTGATCGATCCGCTGCCCCAGCAGACCTGGTCGGGCCGGGCCGACGAGGTGGCGGCCCGGTCCGAGGCCGCACCGGCGCTGGACGTCGTACTCAGCCCCGGTGACGCCCTCTACCTGCCCCGAGGCTGGCTGCATAGCGCCACCGCGCAGCAAGAGAGCTCGATCCACCTCACCGTCGGGGTCCGCGCGTTCACCCGCTACTCGCTGGTCGAGGCGCTGCTCGAGCTCGCCGTCACCGAGCCCCGGCTGCGCACGTCGCTGCCGTTCGGCGCCGACCCGGGCGGCCCGGCCGGGATCACCTCCGAGCTGACCGCGACAGTGGCGGTGCTGCGTGACTGGTTGGCCTCCGTCGAGCCGGACCAGGTCGCGGAGCGGATGCGCCGCCGGGCCTGGTCGGCGGTCCGCCCGGCCCCGCTGCCCCCACTGCAGCAGGCGGACCGGATCCGGACGCTGACCGTCGACGACGTCATCCGCCGCCGACCCGGGTTGCGCTGGCGGCTCACCTCGCAGTCGGACGACCGGGTCACCCTGCAGATCTTCGACCGTACGGTGAGTTTTCCGGCTGGGTGCGTTCCGGCCCTGCGGGCGGTGCTGGACACCGCCGGTGTCCGGGTCGGTGACCTGCCGGGGGTGGACACACCGGCCGACCAACTCGTGCTGGCCCGCCGTCTACTGCGCGAAGCGGTCGTGATCGCCGGCTGATCCACCGGAGCCGGGCGTCGTTCCGCCGGCTGATCCACGGCCGGGCGGGTCAGCCCAGCCCGGTCAGCAGGGCGGCGGTCGCCGCCAGGCCGGCGACCAGGACGATCGACACGGTACGCAGATCGAGCACCGCGTGCCGGCGGTCGGCCAGCGCCTTCGCCGGAACCAGCCCGAGCAGCGGACCGACCAGGGTGACGACGAGCGCGATCACTGGCATCCCGACCGCCAGGTCGCCGCCGTAGCGCTGGCCTGCCCACCGCGCGGCGGTGGACAGCCCGAACGCGGCGGCGGCACCGGCGGTGCCGAACAGCGCCAGCACCGGATACGTCGCTCGGGGCAGGGGACCCACGTCGTTGGACCGCTCGACCAGGGCACGGGCGGCCGCGAGCCAGTGGCCCGGATCGTCGTCGACGGCGGTACCGGGGGGCGGCGGCAGCGGTGCCGGAAGGCCACCGAGCCGCCCGGCCAGCGGACCGAACCGGTCGCCGACCTCGGTCCAGATGCCGGCGGCCGCCCGGTCGACGTCCGCCAACTCGCGGCTCGCCTGCTCGTGGAGCTGGTGCAGCTCCGCCAGGTCGGCCTCCACCTCGGCCACCGCGGCCTGGGCACCGTCGCACCGTTGCGCGTACCACTGCTGGGCTTCGTCCCGGCGGTTCTGCAGCGCGGCGGCGAGTTCGGCGAGTCGGCGCATCAGCTCGGGGTAGGAGGCGTCCATCAGGTCAGCCCGTACGGGATGATGACCTCAGCGCTGCGGTGCACCGTCCGGTCGAAGAACAGCGCCCGCCACGGCCGGGGATACCAGGCCGGCCCGCCGGCCCGGGGGTACAGCGGCGGTCCGAGGTCGGAGCCGTGCACGTCCAACGCCACCCAGGCGCCAATCTGGTCGGTCCGTGAGCCGACCCCGCCAAGGTCGTCGCGCATCCGGGCCACCCCGCGCCACCAGCCCAGCACGTGGGTGTGCCGCTCCGGCCCGAGGTGCAGCACCCGGCGGAGCCGGTCCAGGCCGGAGCGGCCAGCGAACTTCGCCGCCAGCCGTCCTGCGGCGGCGTCGACCGCGTACAGCATCAGGAAGTGCGGGCGGACCGGGCCGTCCAGCACGTCACCGGAGAGCCGGTCGGCGGTGTCCGCGAGCAGCCCACCGACGGTGTCCAGGTCATACAGGCCGGTACCGGCCGGCAACGCCGCGTGTAGCCGGTGGGCGGCCGCATCCGCGTCCGGGTCGAGACAGGCGATATCGAACCGCGCCGCCCCGGGCGGGTACTGCCGGGCCAGCGACCGGGCAGCGGCGTCGAGCAGGGCGCACGCCTCGTCCACCCGGGTCCCCAGTACCGCGAGATTGCGTCCGGGCGCTCGGGCCAGGCCGAGCCGGGCGGAGCGGGCCAGCACGTCGATCGTCTCGCCGAGCAACGCCACCGGTACGCGCGGTCCGTCGCTGTCGGCGACCAGCGCCTGGTAGTCCGGTGCCTCGGCCAGCCGGGGCACCACGTCGCCGTCGAACAGCCGCGGCGTGGGCAGGTCGGCGGACCGCCGTCGCCACAGCCGGTGTTGCAGCTCCTGCCAGGTGTCCCGGTCGCTGGCCGGCGGAACCCGGACGACCTGGTTGGCCTCCATCGCCCCGGACTCGGCGTTGACCACGGCGTGATGGCGGGGCAGTGACTCCGCTGCGGTGTTGGTCTCCGGCAGGACGCGGCGCGCCTTCGGCAGCGCGATCCGTAGTGCGAACTGGGCGATCAGTGCGGTACGCCCCCACAGCGCCTGGATACCGGAGACGTCCTGGGACGCCAGGATCAGATGGATGCCCTGTGACCGGCCCCGCCGGGCCAGGTCCTCCAGCAAGGTCGCGGCCTCAGTGGACAGCGCGTCGTTGCCGGCGAGCAGCACCTGGAACTCGTCGATCACCGCCACGATGCGCGGCCACCTGCCCTGCGGGTCCTCGGCGCGCAGCTCCGCCAGCTTCGTCACCTCGTGGCGTTTGGCGGCGTCGGCCCGCTGCCGCAGTTGCGCACCGAGGAAGTGCAGCATCGCCAGGCCGAACTCCCGGTCGGTGTTGACGTTCACCCCGACCAACCGGACATGCGGCAGGAAGCTGGGGTCCCGTCGGCCCGGCGCGAACCGGGCAAAGGACACCCCCTCCTTGAAGTCAAGCAGGTAGAACTCCAGCTCGGTCGGGGAGTAGCGGGCGGCCAGAGCGCCGATCCAGGCGTAGATCAGGTTGGTCTTACCGGTGCCGGATGGCCCACCGATCAGCGCGTGCGGCGGATAGTCGCTCAGCGTCACCGTAACAGGCCGACCCTGTGGGCTGTCGCCGACCGGCGCGGTCAGCCCGGCGGTGGCGTCCTCGGTCCATTCCTGTTCGGGCAGCAGATCGCTGAATACCGCCGGGACCGGGCCGGCGGCGACCGCGGCGGCGATCTCCCGGCAGGTACGGGTGACCAGCTCGTCCGGCGGTGGCGGGTCGATCCGCACGGGTAGCTGCGGATAGCCGCTGACTCGGGCCGTGCCGCCGGAGACCGACACGGTGGTCACCGTGGGCGCGGCGCTGAGCCCGACACTGCGGACGATCAGATGGACGCCGCAAGCGGCGCCGGCGCGGGTGATCCGGTCCAGCTGAGCCCGTTCGTGCCGGGACAGCTCCTCGCCGGGCCCGCCGAGCAGGACGGCGATCCGCCACGGCTCGGGCCGTCGGCCGGTGGCCGTGGCCAGTTCGCTCAGCGATCGGAACTCTCCGGCCAGCACCGTCTCGTTGATCCGGCGGATGTGGTCGACCAGTTCGTCCAGGTGCCGGCTCAGCCCACCGGGGCCGGCGAAGGTGAGCAGGCCGGGTCCGGCCAGCGGGGCGAAACCGGCGAGGCCGCCACCGAGCTGTTCCGGGTCGTAGCCGGTCAGCCGGACGGTGCCGGGCGCGGTACGGCCGAGGATCCGCAGCAGCAGCGCGGACAGCACGGCGTCACACCCCGCTCGGTCGGCGCCGTCCAGCGCCACGTGGCCGTGGTCCAGGACCGCGACGAGCGCGGGTACGGCAGGACCTCCGGCCAGCCCGGTCAGGCCGATCCGGGCAGCTCCTGGCGCTTCGGCGCGGGTCGCCGGAGCAGGATGCCACCGGGCCCAGTCGGCGGCGGCGGCGCCCGGTGCCGCCTGGTCCACCGCCGCGACGGCTCGCCGGGTGGTCACCGCTATCTGGTCGCGGTACTGCTCGGTGAGGTCGGCGAGCCGGCGGTCGCGGTGCACCGCGGCTCGGTGCGGCACCTGCTCGGCTGCCCGGCGTACCCGTTTGAGCTGCTGTTCCGCCGCGGCGAGGTCCTGTTCGACGTCGTCGAGTCGGCTGCGGGCCGCCGCCCGGGCATGACCGAGCGCCCGGCGGACCGCGGCTACCAGCTCGGCCCGCGCGTCAGGCATCGCGCCCCCGCAGTGGTCGGGGCTGCTCCGGGCGTAGCGTCTGCGGCTCGCGGTCGAGCAGCCGCAGCAGTACGCCGGTGAGTACCGCGCCGACGACCGCCGAGTCGGCCGGGTGCGGCGGAGCCGGGGACTGCCCCACCGGGTCACCGTCGGCCCGGTGCCCGTCGTCGCGCCGCTCGTCGGCCGGCACCCGGCAGATCCGGGCGAGCAGGGTCTGCAGCACCGGATCCGGCATGCCGGGGAGCAGCTCGCGTACCCGTCGGGTGGTGGCGGAGTCGAGCTGACGCAGGTCCTCGGCCTGCGGCTCGTGGTCCAGCAGGTCCCCGGCGAGGCGGTGCAGCAGCGGTGGGGTGACCGCGGCGAGATTCAGCCCGGTCGGCGCGGCCACCGCGGCGAGGTCGCGGTGCAGTCCGCCCCGGTCCTCCCGGCGGACCGCCGTCGCGACCCTGCGCAGCAGCTCGGCGGTGTCGGTGGCGGCGTCCGGTCCGGGCGGGGCGATCGCGGCGCCCGGACCTGGCCCGACCCCGGACTCCTGGTCGGTCAACTCCGCGACCCGGGCAGCCCACCAGTTGCCGAGCTCGGGCGCGGCGGTCGCGCCCGCCCGCCCGGTGCCGCCCGGTGCCGCCGTCGGCTCCCGGTCGCCGTCCAGCGCGGCCCGCCACCCGCCGTCGCCGCCCGGCGCCGGGCCGGCGCCGAAGCCGATCGCCGCCAGGTAGTCGTCCACTGACTGCGCAGCCACCCGCATCGCGTGGCCGGCCTGCTCCGCGTGTTCGGTCGCGCCGGTGAGCTGCGGCACCGCCAGCGGGTCCGCCGACTCCTGGCGGACCCAGATGAGCAGCTCGGTCGCGGCGCGCAGCCGCTGCACCGCGACCGCGAGCTGGCCCACCGGCAGGTCGTCGGTGGCCGCCCGGACCCGGGCGGCGAGATTTTCAGCGAGGGACATCGGTGACTACAGCGTCGCGGAGTACGTCTGCGCCTGTTCGACGGCGGCGAGCGTGGCGGCGAGGCACTCCTCGAGCTCGGAGCTGGCCTGGAACAGGGCGGCCTGGGCCGCTCCGACCGCCTCGTGACCGCTGCCCTCGAAGGCCGCCGCCAGGCTCTGCTGCGCCTCGGCGATCTTCTCGCTGGCGGCCTGGACGGCAGCCTGGCCCTCCGACACCTGCATGATCGCGGCTTCGATGGCGGACTTGACCTCGGCGACACTCGCCACGGGCGAAACCTCCTCAAGGGGCTGGAAGGCTCTATTAGAGCTTACCGCTGGTGGGTGATTGCTGCCCGGCTGTCCGGTCCCGTAGCTGGGCTGGTCCCCAACGACCGTCCAGCCGCCGGCGTTCACCTGGTGTGAGCTGGGCGATTGCCGGTGGCGGATCAGGTATTCAGACTGAATACCGGTCAGAAGTCGGACACCGGATCGGTCAGCTGTCTGGTCAGCCATCGGGGCCCGTGGATCTGCGCGCCCACTTCGGTGACCCGGTCCCGCAACCGGCGGTCGGCCGTGACGACCACCACTCGCCGGTCCGGTCCGCCCTCGGCGGCGATCTCGACGATCAGATCGTCTCCCGACCCGGGAGCCGCGCCGATCCGTACCCCCTCGGCCGGCGGCAGGCCGCGGGCCGCCCCCTCGACCACCAGGACCATCTCCAGCGGGCCGGTCAGCTCGGGCAGTCCCCGGTCGGCGACGCCGACCAGTTGATCGCGCAGCCGGGCGGCTGCCGCCATCCGGTCGCGCCACCAGCCGTCGGGTCGGGAGCCGACCACGTTCGCGCCGTCCACGATCAGCAGGGTCCGCATCCGGCCAAGCCTGCCAGCATGCGCGGCCGTGGACCCGGCCGACCGCGACTGTCCCGACCCACGCGCCGGTACCTCGACGGCGTGCGGGGTGGTTCCGGACGTCGCTCGTCGACCGGGACGTTTGGCCCGGGGCGGCCCGGGTAGCCGCAGTCCGGTTCATTCAGCCGGCGGGGCGAAACGGCGAGGGGGCGCGCAGATGAGTGACGGACCGTACGGCCCGGGAGGGCTCGGCACCGATCCCTGGGAGGACCTGCTGGCCCGGTTCCTCACCGGCGGCGAGCCCCGGTTGCCGGTGCACCGGGTCGACATCACCCGGCTGATGAGCGGCGACGCCCGTGACCTGCTCACCGCCGCCGCCCGCCGGGCGGCCCAGGCCGGCACCAGCGACCTGGACACCGATCACCTGCTCTGGGCGGCGTTGCAGCGTCAACCGCTGCGGGAGCTGGTCCGCCGGGCCGGGGCCGACCCGAACGGGCTGCTCGCCGAGCTGGGCGGACCGGCGGCCGGCCGGGGCGAGGTGCCGGCCAACCTCTCGCTTACCCCGGCGGCGAAACGTGCCCTGCTGGACGCGCACCAGCTCTCCCGGGCCACCGGCGCGACCTACATCGGACCCGAGCACGTGCTGATGGCGCTGGCGGTCAATCCGGAGTCGGCCGCCGGGCGGATGCTCGCGGCCGGCCACGTCGAACCCAGGTCGCTGCAGAACGCCAGCGCGGAGCGCGGCGGTGCGGCCAAGCCGCGGACGTCCCGCGGGACCCCGACCCTCGACCAGTACGGGCAGGACCTGACCGAGCTCGCCGCCCAGGGCGCGATCGACCCGGTCGTCGGCCGGGGCGAGGAGATCGAGCAGGCGGTGGAGATCCTGTCCCGGCGGACCAAGAACAACCCGGTGCTGATCGGGGAGGCCGGGGTCGGCAAGACCGCGATCGTGGAAGGACTGGCGCAGCGCATCGTCGACGGGGACGTACCACAGACGCTGATCGGCAAGCGGGTGGTGCAGCTGGACCTCGCCGGGCTGGTCGCCGGTACCCGGTACCGCGGCGACTTCGAGGAACGGCTGAAGAAGGTCATCGACGAGATCCGTAGCCACGGCGACGACCTCGTCGTCTTCCTTGACGAGCTGCACACCCTGGTCGGGGCGGGCGGCGGCGGCACCGAAGGGTCGATGGACGCCAGCAACATGCTGAAACCTGCGTTGTCCCGAGGCCAGCTGCGGGTGGTCGGCGCGACTACTTTGGACGAGTACCGGCGCAACATCGAGAAGGATGCCGCGTTGGCCCGGCGGTTCCAGCCGATCCTGGTGCCCGAGCCGACCGTGGCGGACACCATCGCGATCCTGCACGGTCTGCGGGACCGCTACGAGGCGCATCACCAGGTGCGGTTCACCGACGACGCGTTGCTGTCGGCGGCGGAACTCGCCGACCGCTACATCAGCGACCGGTTCCTGCCGGACAAGGCGATCGACCTGATCGACCAGGCAGGGGCCCGGGTCCGGCTGCGCACCCGCACGCCGGCCGCCGACGTGCGCGACCTGGAACGCCAGCTCGAGCAGTTGCTCCGCGACAAGGCCCAGGCGGTCGCCGACGAACAGTACGAACGGGCGTCCGGTCTGCGGGACCAGCTGACGCAGGTGCAACAGCGGATCGAGACGGCCCGTAGCCCGGACAACGCCGGGGTGCCCCAGGTCAGCATCGAAGAGATCGCCGAGGTGGTCTCCCGGGCCACCGGCATCCCGGTCAGTCAGCTCACCGAGGAGGAACGGGACCGGCTGCTACGGCTGGAGGGCGAACTGCACCAACGGGTGGTCGGCCAGGACGACGCGGTCACCGCGGTCGCCGAGGCGGTCCGGCGCTCGCGGGCCGGGCTGGGGGATCCGGACCGGCCGGTCGGCAGTTTCCTGTTCCTCGGACCCACCGGCGTCGGCAAGACGGAGCTGGCCCGGGCCCTCGCGGCGGCCCTGTTCGGTGACGCCGACCGGATGGTCCGACTCGACATGAGCGAATTCCAGGAACGGCACACGGTCAGTCGGCTGGTCGGGGCACCGCCCGGGTACGTCGGCTACGAGGAGGCGGGCCAGCTGACCGAGGCAATTCGCCGACGACCGTACGCGGTGGTGCTGCTCGATGAGATCGAGAAGGCGCACGCCGACGTGTTCAACGTCCTGCTGCAGCTGATCGACGACGGCCGGCTCACCGACAGTCAGGGCCGGACGGTCAACTTCCGCAACGTGGTTCTGATCATGACGAGCAACCTCGGCTCGGAGCTGATCACCGGCGGCGGCCGCAGTGTCGGCTTCGGTGGGGCGGACGGCGACAGCCCTGACGACGACCTGCGCGAGCGCCTGCTGCGCCGGCTACAGGAGGACTTCCGTCCGGAGTTCCTCAACCGGATCGACGAGATCATCATCTTCCGGCAACTGGCCCCGCAGCAGCTGCGCCAGATCACCGACCTGCTGCTGGAGGAGACCCGCCGACGGCTGCACGCCCAGGACATCGCGGTGGAGGTCACCGACGCGGCGGCCGACTGGATAGCCGAAGCCGGATACCAGCCGGAGTTCGGCGCGCGGCCGATGCGTCGCACGATCCAGCGGGAGGTCGACAACCAACTGTCCCGGTTGCTGCTCGACGGCACGTTGTCGGCGGGGCAACGGGTCACCGTCGACGCGCGCGACGGTGGTCTGCGGTTCGACGTCGACAGCGCGGCCGACCGTGATCCGGCGCCGGCCGGCACCGGCTGGTGAACCCGCCGGGCGGGTGCCGATCCGACCGAGGCCGGGTCACCAGCCGCCCGGCGGACGAACGGAGGAGACGACGATGAGTCAACCTGAGGAACAGCGTGAGAAGTCCGCGAAGACCGACGAGGTGCTGGCCCGCAACAGCCCGCTCGACACCGGGACCGGACCCGGCGCCGTCCTGGCGGACACCGATGTGCGCCCGGAACCGGCCGGCACGCAGACCCGGGCCGACTCCGACGATCCGGTGAGCAGCACCGAGCCCCCCGACTGACCGTCGTAGTGAGGAGGTTGTCGATGGCGGCGCACCGTCGTACCGACACCGGCACTGACCAGTTGTGGAACGAGTTCCACGCGTACGTGAACGTCAGCTCGGAACAGCTGCGTGACTGGCTGCTGACCGAGGCGTCCGGCGAACGGGCGTTCGTCGGCTCCGGCGTCGACCTGCCGCAGCCCGGTGGTGCCGTGCTCGCGGTGCTGGGCAAACGGCGGGTGGATCTGACCGAACCGGACCGGCAGGTGATGGCACGGGTCGTCGAGGAGATCCGGGACCTGCTCGCCCGCCGCCCGCCGGCGGGCGCGGCGGACGACCGGTGGCGGCGGGCGCTGCTGGACCTGGGGCACGATCCGCTGCGGGTCGACGCGGACACGGCCGGCTGACCGGTCACCACCTGCACCGCCGGAGGACGACACGACACGTCCGACGGCGGGTACCGGGAACGGTACCCGCCGTCGGGGCGTGGTGCTGCCGGTTCGGTCTCCCTGCCCGACCGGCCCGGCCGGGAGCCGAACGGCTACGGTCGGGTGATGCCGAGCGAGTAGCTGCCCGAACCGCTGTACGCGTGGACCACGTACCGGTAGTAGCCGGCGGAGCCGCTGTAGGTCAGCGTCTCGTCCGGGCCAGGGCTGGTGCCGCTGGCCACGCTCACCCACCCGCTGCCGATCCACCGCTGCAGGTAGACGTCGAAGTCACGGCTGGTCGGGCCGTCCAGGCAGGCCCGGTGGGTGCCGGAGCCGGCGGTGAAGTAGCTGCCGTTGGGCTGGATCTGGGTGCCGCCGGAGGAGAGCGACCCGGTGTAGGTGTTCTGGTACCCGCTGCAGGTACCGCCGCCCGGCGGCGGGGTGGTCGGCGGCGGGTTGCCACCACCGCTGGTGCGCAGCGTCAGGCCGTACACCGAGAGGATCTCGTTGACCGGCTGGAAGTAGGTGGTGCCGCCGACGGAGCAGTTGCCCGAACCGCCGGAGGTGACACCCTGGGCCTGCTGGCCGGAGAGCCACGACCCACCGGAGTCACCGGGCTCGGCGCAGGCGCTGGTCCGGGTCAGGCCGGACACCCGACCCTGCGGGTAGTTCACCGTCGAGTTCTTGGCCTGGATGGTGCCGCAGCGCCAGCCGGTGGTGGATCCGGACCGGCAGACCGACGCGCCGACCGCGGCCTCGGCCGAGCCGGCGACCGTGACGTTGCCGCCGCTGTAGTTGTTCACCCACGGCTGCGGCGTCCAGTTCGAATTGGTCTGCACCCAGGCGTAGTCGTTGCCGGGGAACGACGACCCGCGGAAGGTGCCCTGGGACACCTGGTTGTAGCCCTGGGTGGCGGTGCCCACACTGCCGCAGTGCCCGGCGGTGACGAACCCGCCGGTCACCGAGAAGCCGACCGAGCAGCGGCCGCCCATGTAGTAGGCGTCGCCGCCCCGGACGTCGTACAGGGTGGTCGGGGTCTCATCGGTAGGCACGACCCGTACCGCGTCCGCTGCGGCACCGCTGCCGGCGACGAAGCTCTCGGCGACCGAGGCATCGCCGCGGGCCAGCACCACCACGGTGTTGGTGGCCACGTCGACGTACCATCCCGCGACGGCGGTCGCCGGCGCCTTCGCCGCAGTGCGGTCGAGCTTGGCCTTGACCCGGTCGAGTTCGGCCGCGCTGCGGTCGACCAGCTTGGCCTTCGCGCCGGCTGCGGTCACCGCGGCGGCCTGGGCCGGGTCGGTGACCGCCACGGTCAGCGTGCCGCCGTCGGGGGACAGCCACGCCCCACCGAAGTCGGTGCCAAGCGTGGCGCGCAGCATCGCTTCCTTCTTGTTGGCGCTGGCCTCCTTGGCGATCCGGGTCCGCGCCTGGTCCGCGGTCAGGCCCAGGTCGCGCTGCATTGCGGCAAGCATCTCGGGTGCGGCCGCGTCGGCGGCCGGACCGGTGGCCGGACCGGCGCTGGGTGCTGCCATGGCGGGCATCGCGGCCAGACCGGCCGCGCCCAGTGGCAGTACAGCGGCCGCGGTGGCCGCGATCAGTACTCGTCTCATCTGCTCCCCTGACGATTGAACGGGAAGTGACTCCGGTGGGCGGCCAGGGATCGCCTGGCGGAGCCGGCCGGAGGCACGTGGCACCCCGACGTTTCCGATGCCGACGGATCGAGGCCCGCACGGTCCGCCGGTCGTGGTGTGCCGTCGGGACCCGGATGTCGGTGTTCGAAGTGACGTCGAGTTGCCGTCAATTTAATGGCGGTCTATGTCAGTAGGCAGATACCAGCTGGCTCATACCGTCACAGCGATCGGTCGGGGCGGAGCGGGGCCGGTCGAGGCGGGTGCCGGTCAGCCCGGTCAGCCGTCCGCGACCGGGATCCCGGCCAGGCTCTGCGCCCCGAAGCCGGGGTTGTCGGCGAGCCAACCGAGATACTGCGGGTTGCGTGCCAGCGAGTCGGTGTACGCCGTGGTGGCGTGGGTGAAAACCCGGTCGGCGAGGGCAGCGGCGGTCGCGTCCGGGTGCCAGCCCAGCAGCAGCCGCCACCGCAGCGGCGCGCCGGCCAGCGGTCGGGTCACCAGCCCACTGATCGGCCGGAACGTCGCCTGGCACAGGGCGATCGCCTCGCCGGACTCGACCAGATCGACGCAGCCGCGGATGTCGGTCTCGTACATCTTGCGGGGAGTGAACCCGGACCGGGCGCAGGCGGCGGCGAAGCAGTCGCCGAAGCATCCGTCGCCGGGCGCGGCGACCCACTGCTCGTCGGCGAGCATGCCGAGCTCGATCTCCTGGCGGTGCGCCAGCGGGTGGGACTCCGGCAACAGGACGAAGATCGCATCGACGGCGACCGCCCGCCACGCCAGTCCGAACTCAGCCGACGGGGTGGCGTCGCCGCACACCCCGGTGAGTGCGTAGTCGAGTCGGCCGCTGAGCACCATCTGGGCGAGCTCGTCGACGTACCAGGAGGCGTAGGTGCTGATCTGCGCCTGCGGCTGGTCGGCGGCGAGCCGGTGCACCAGGCCACCCAGGATCGGGCTGTTGACCCCGCCGAGCCGGAACCTGCTCATCACGCTGCCCGTGCCGGCCAGCCGGGCCGCTTCGTCCTGCAGCCCTTTCATCGCCGGCAGCAGCACCCGGGCCCGGGCCAGGACCAGTTCGCCCAGCGCGGTCGGCCGGGCGCCCCGCCGGTCGCGCTCGAACAGCGGCCCACCGAGGGTCCGTTCGATCCGTTGCAGTTGCGCGGTGAGCGCGGGCTGCGCCAACCCCAACATGGAGGCCGCTTTGGTGACGCTTCCCGTCTCCGCGATGGCGCAGACCACCCGCAGGTGCCGCAGCTCCAGGTTCATAACGTGACGGTAGGACCAGAACGGGATCGACGGGAAGACCTTCGATGCGGGAAACGTTCTCCGACATCAATATGAAACAGAACTGAACGGATATTCCGGACTAGCCGTCGCGATCGACCGGCGTCGCCGTCAGATCCTCGGGATAGGTAGTACGGCCGGACAGCAGATCCCAGGTCTTGTCCAGCACCCCCAGCGCCGGGTCCACCACCCGGTTCCACGGCGGCCGCAGTGGGGCGTCGGGATGCGGCCGGGTCGGGGCGGCCTCCTCGGCTGTCTCCGCGCGGTTGCCCAGCCGGACGAGCTCCTCGTCGGTCGCCGCCGCCCGTAGCCCCGGCAGCAGCTCCTGCTCGACGACCGTACGGTGGCGCCGCCAGGCGGCGGCGATCCTGGCCGGTGTCCCGACCACCGCCGCGTCGGATGAGCTGAGCACGTCCCGCAGCGGGCGGTCCGTCGCGATGCCCCGGTCGGCCAGCGCGCCTCCGTCGGGCAGGGCGGCCCGGACGGCCGGGTACAGGTACTGCTCCTCGGCCGACAGATGCCGGCTCACCACGGCGACCAGCACGTCCGCGATCTGGCGCCGTCGGTCCGGGTCGGCCGCCGCGTCGAGCTGCTCGCAGAGCTGCTCGACGCGGCGGTGCTCCTCGACGAGCAGCGTGGTGAGCCGTGGTCCACCCGGGTCGTGCGGCAGGTGGTCGTCGCCGAGTTCGGGGATGGGGGGAAGGCCTACCGACACGATCGTCTCCTTCGGTGGCGGGCCGCAGACGTCGTCACCCGGCCGCGGTGGCCGGCAACCGTGCGGGTTCCGGCCCGGCGAACGCGGCGGTACCCACCACGCCGTCGTCCGAAACCGTGGGGCGTGTCGCGGCAGGGCTGGGGCAGCGGCCGGACGGCTGGTAAGAAGAACCGCATGACTGCACCCTCCCCGCCGCCGGCGCCGACCGAAGAGGTCGTGCGGATCTGCCGCGACCTGCTGCGGATCGACACCACCAACACCGGTGACCCGCTGACCAGCGTCGGTGAACGGGTCGCCGCGGAGTACGTCGCCGACCAGCTCGCCGAGGTCGGCGTCACCAGCACCATCGTCGAGTCCGCACCCGGCCGGGCCAGCCTGGTTGCCCGCATCTCCGGTACCGACCCGTCCCGCGGGGCGCTGCTCGTGCACGGCCACCTCGACGTGGTCCCGGCCGACGCCTCCGAATGGTCGGTCCCGCCGTTCGCCGGCGAGTTGCGCGACGGCTACCTGTGGGGTCGTGGGGCGATTGACATGAAGGACTTCGACGCGATGGTGCTCGCCGTGGTCCGTGACTGGCAGCGCAGCGGGACCCGGCCACCGCGCGACATCGTGCTGGCCTTCACCGCCGACGAGGAGGCCGGCGGCCGGTACGGCGCCCACCACCTGGTGCAGCGGCACCCCGGGCTGTTCGACGGTTGCACCGAGGCGATCGGCGAGGTCGGCGGCTTCTCCTACACGGTGAGTGACGACCTGCGGCTGTATCTGATCGAGACGGCGGAGAAGGGCATCAACTGGCTGCGGCTGCACACCCGGGGCCGTCCCGGACACGGCTCGATGATGCACGACGACAACGCGGTGACGGCGTTGTGCGAGGCGGTGGCGAGGCTTGGCCGACACCGTTTCCCGATCGTCGTCACCCCGACCGTGCGGGACTTCCTGGCCGAGGTCTCCGACCTGCTCGGCATCGAGTTCGACCCGGACGACCCGGAGTCGACGATCGCCAAGCTGGGGCCGATCGCGAACATCATCGGTGCCACGGTCCGTAACACCGCCAATCCGACCCGGCTGGACGCCGGATACAAGGAGAACGTCATCCCCGGTCGAGCCAGTGCCACCATCGACTGCCGGGTGCTGCCCGGCCAGGAGACCCAGTTTCTGGCCGAGCTCCGCCAGCTGATCGGCCCGGACGTGGAGATCGAACACGTCGAGCGGCAGCCGGCGATCGAGACGACCTTCGACGGTGCGCTGGTCGACGCGATGGCCGCCGCGCTGCGCCACGCTGACCCGGGTGCCCGGACCGTGCCGTACATGCTCTCCGGCGGCACCGACGCCAAGGCGTTCCGCCAACTCGGCATCCGATGCTTCGGGTTTACCCCACTGCGGCTGCCGGCGGAGTTGAACTTCTCTGCGCTGTTCCATGGCATCGACGAGCGGGTCCCGGTCGAGGGGCTACAGTTCGGCGTGCATGTGCTCGACCGCTTCCTGCGCCAGAGCTGACCGCCTGAGCCCCACCGACGGTGAAGGGAATCCCATCCGCATGACCGACCAGCACACCGACCTCGACGCCGCGCTGGAGCAGGTGTTCCAGGCTGCCCGGGCACATCTGGCCACGGTCAAGGCCGCCGACGGCCGGATCGACGACGACGCCGTCTGGCAGGCGTACGTGACGCTCAACAACGCGTCGTACGCCTACGACGAGCAGTTGCTGGACGCTTTCGGTGAGGTGACACCCTGGGACGTCGAGTCGATCGATCCGCAGGAGGCGGACGAACGGTTCGGCGTCGGTGCCGGCGGCGTCGACGGCGACGAGCCGGCGGACCCGCACCCGCAGGTCGTCTCGGTACGCCAGCGTCGTGACTACCGGGTGCCGTCGGTCGCCGCGCTGGTGCGCATCGCCGACGCGGCCCGCCGCCAGGGCAGCCCGTCCGCCGAGGAGGCCGAGCCAATCGGTGGCGTCGGAGAGGCGGTGCTCGAGCTGCTGCAGGCCGGCGACGGCTCACTCGGCGCGCTGGACATCCCGGAGCTGGAACCGCTCGACGGCGTGGTCATGGTGCACGAGGTCACCACCCCGCTCGACCCGGAGGCGTTCAGCGACGGCGATGTCGACGGACCGTTCCGGTCGGTTCCCGGCGACGAGATCGTCGGCCGACTCGACGAGCACGCCTACCTGCCGGACGACGACGGCGACGACTCACCGGCCAGCGGCACCCCGCGCTGAGCGCACCGTCTACGTGCTGAGCCCGGGCTGCGGCTGCCGGGCGATCCTGCGCCGGAGCATCACCTGGCGTGTCCCGTCACGGAACAGCCGCACCCGGGCAAGTTCCCAGCCGGAGAACTCGGCCTGGATCGCCAACTGCGCGGCCGCGGTCAACCGATCGACGTTCGGCGGCAACCGCAACGGCGCGTATTCGTAGTCCATGACCACCATCCTGCCGTCGGCCCCCAGGCCGTGTCACCCGCCGGCCACCTCCGGGGGCCGTGTCACCCGTCGCGTTCCGGGTAGCCGACCGCCGGTGCCGATACGTCGTCGAGCGCCCGGGTGATCTCCGTGGGCAGCGTCATCCGTTCGACCTGCAGCGCCCCGACCAGCTGCCCGGCGGTGCGTGCCCCGAGGATCGGCGCGGTGACGCCGGGACGGTCGCGGACCCAGGCCAGCGCGACCTCCAGCGGTGCCACCCCCAGGCCGGCGGCGGCCGTCGAGACCGCCTCGACGATGCTGGAGCAGCGCGGCTCCAGGTAGGTCGCGACGAACAGTTCCAGATGCGGTGACGCGGCCCGGGAGTCGACCGGGCGGCCGTGCCGGTACTTGCCGGTGAGCACCCCGCGGCCGAGCGGTGACCAGGGCAGTACGCCCAGCCCCAGCGCGGCGCAGGCGGGCAGCACCTCCCGTTCGATTCCACGTTGCAGCAACGAGTACTCGACCTGCGCGGCGACCACGGCGGCCCGGCCGGGCACCGCGGCCTGCCAGGCCGCTGCCCGGGCGGTCTGCCAGCCGCTGAAATTCGACACCCCGACATACCGGACCCGCCCGCTGGTCACCGCCGTGTCCAACGCGCCGAGGGTCTCCTCCATCGGGGTGTCCGGGTCGTACCCGTGTACCTGCCACAGGTCGATGTAGTCGGTGCCGAGCCGCCGCAGCGAGGCGTCGAGGGTACGCAGCAGATGCCAACGGGACGTGTCCCGCCGCCGTGGTCCGCCCGGCCGCAGCCCGGCCTTGGTCGCGATGACCAGATCCTCGCGGGGCACCATGCTGTCCAGCAGCGAACCGATGACCGCCTCGGCGTCGCCGTCGCCGTACACGTCGGCGGTGTCGATCAGATTACCCCCGGCATCCAGGTAACTCTTCAATTGCGCCGCGGCGTCGTCGGCGTCGGTGTCCCGGCCCCAGGTCATGGTGCCGAGCGCGAGCCGGGAGACCGCCAGCCCGCTGCGGCCGAGCGGTCGCTGCTGCATGGATGCACCTTAAGCAGATCCTGGCGGTACGGACATCCTCACTCCCGCTGGCGTCCGCCGCCGACCGACGACCGGCCGGTCGGCGAGTCACCCGGCCGGTCGTCCAATGGTGGCGGACGATTGCGTACCCTGGTGCGGCTTGGCCACGGCCGCTGCCCGGCAGCGCCGTCGACGCCCCGCCTGGCGGGGGATGGGGGATGACTGGGAGTGCGACTCGGACTCAATCTCGGCTACCTCACGGGCGCCGGCTCACCCGCCGACCAACTGGCGCTCGTCCAGGAGGCGGAGCGGCTCGGCTACACGGTGGTCTGGGCCGCCGAGGCGTACGGGTCCGACTCGCCGAGTCTGCTCGCCTGGCTGGCCGGCCAGACCAGCCGGATCGACGTGGGTTCGGCGGTGATGCAGATCCCGGCCCGCACCCCGGCGGCGACCGCGATGACCGCCGCCACCATCGACACGTTGTCCGGTGGCCGGTTCCGGCTCGGCCTGGGGGTCTCCGGTCCGCAGGTCTCCGAGGGCTGGCACGGCGTACGGTTCGGTCAGCCGTTGGCCAGGACCCGCGAGTACGTGGAGATCGTCCGGCTCGCGGTCGGACGCCAGCGGGTCGAGTACCCGGGCACGCACTACACCTTGCCGCTGCCCGCCGGCCCGGGCAAGGCGTTGAAGCTCAACTTCCGCCCGCCCCGGCCGCGGATTCCCGTGTACCTGGCCGCGGTCGGCCCACGCAACCTCGAACTGGCCGGCGAGATCGCCGACGGCTGGCTGGCGGTCTTCTTCTCGCCCCGCACCGCCGCCGACCAACTGGCGTTGATCGCTGCCGGCCGGGCCCGCACCGGTCAGGACCTCGCCGGCTTCGACGTGGTGCCGGCCGTGCCGGTGGTGGTTGGCGACGACGTCGCCGCCTGCGCCGACCTGCTGCGCGGGTACGCCGCGCTGTACGTCGGCGGGATGGGCAGCCGGACGCAGAACTTCTACCACCGGCTGGCCACCCGGATGGGCTTCGGTGCCGCCGCCGACGAGGTGCAGGACCACTACCTGGCCGGCCGGCTGCGGGAGGCCGCCGCGGCCGTACCGCTGGAGTTCATCGACCAGACCGCGCTGCTGGGCCCACCGGACCGGATCGCGCAGCGAATCGGCGAGTACGCCGCCGCGGGGGTGACCACCCTGTCGGTCAGCCTGTTCGACGCCGACACCGAGGCGCGGTTGGCGACGCTGCGGACCGTGGCGCGGGCGCTCGACGTGGCCGGGGTGGGGCGGTGAGCTGGATCGAGGTCATCGTGCTCGGCGTGGTGCAGGGGCTCACCGAGTTCCTGCCGATCAGCTCGTCGGCACATCTGCGGATCACCTCGGCGCTGTTCTTCGAGGCGGACGCCGGTGCCTCGTTCACCGCCGTGACCCAGTTGGGCACCGAGGCCGCGGTGCTGCTCTACTTCGCCAAGGACATCTGGCGAATCACCCGGACCTGGGTCGTCGGCATCTGGAATCCCTCGGTACGCGGCGAGCCGGACTACCGGATGGGCTGGTACGTCATCGTCGGGTCGATCCCGATCGGGGTGATCGGCCTGCTGTTCAAGGATCAGATCCGTGACGGTCTGCGTAACCTGTGGATCACCGCGACCGTGCTGATCGTGTTCGCGCTGATCCTCGCCGTCGCGGAGTACCTCGGCCGGCAGACCCGTACCCTTGAGCGGTTGACCCTGCGCGACGGCGTGATCATGGGTTTCGCCCAGGCGATGGCGCTCATTCCGGGCGTTTCCCGGTCCGGTGGCACGCTGACCGCCGGACTGTTGCTGAACCTCACCCGGGAGGCGGCCGCGCGGTTCTCCTTCCTGCTGGCCATCCCCGCGGTGGTGATGTCCGGGCTGTTCAGCCTGCCCGACGTGTTCGACCCGCAGGGCCGAGCGCCCACGGCGGCCCAGATGGTGGTGGCGACCGCCATCGCGTTCGTGGTCGGTTACGCGGCGATCGCCTGGTTGCTGCGCTATGTCGCGCATCACACCCTGTACGCCTTCGTGCTCTACCGGGTGGCGCTCGGTTCCCTGGTGATGGCGCTGCTGGTCACCGGAACCATCTCGGCCACCTGACCGGACCGGAGACCCGACCCGACCGCTGTGACCGGGTCGGGTCTCCGGCCGGCACGCGGCCGCCCCCCGTAGGCTGGTCCGGTGGCGACGTTGGTACTCCTGCGACATGGTCGGACGACGGCCAACGCTGAGGGCGGCCTGGCCGGCCGGCAGCCGGTCGAGCTCGACGAAACCGGCCAGGCGCAGGCCCGGGCGGTCGGTGCCCGGCTGGCCGGGGTGCCGTGGGCCCAGGTGGTCAGCAGCCCGCTGGTCCGATGCCGGCAGACCCTGGAGCTGGCCGTCCCCGGGGCGACCCCGGCGATCGACGACAGGTTGGTCGAGTGCGGGTACGGCGAGTGGGAGGGCCAGTCGCTGCGGTCACTGGTGAAACAGCCGCTGTGGCGGGTCGTGCAGGAGCATCCGAGCGCTGCCGTGTTTCCCGGCGGGGAGGCGCTGGCGGCGGTGGCGGCCCGCGCGGTGGCCGCGGTGCGGCACTGGAACGGCGTGGTCGACACCGAACGCGGGCCCGACGCTCTCTGGCTGGCCTGCACCCACGGCGATGTGATCAAGGCCATCGTGGCCGATGCGCTCGGCCTGCATCTGGACCTGTTCCAGCGGATCGTGGCCGATCCGGCCTCGTTGACGGTGATCCGGTACACGACGACCCGGCCGTTCCTGGTGCGGCTCAACGACACCGGCGGTGACTTGGCCGGGCTGGTGCCGGCGAAGCGGCGTCGGCCGAGGCGACGGGGTGGGTCGGCCGATTCCGACGCCGCCGTCGGTGGCGGCGCCGGTGCCGGCGGACGTGACCGGCAGTGAGCGTACCGGCCAATCGGGTCGGTGCGTTACCGGATCGACCCGGCCGCCCGATAGGGTCGATGACATGACCCACCAGGTGCATGCCTTCGAGCCGCCGGAGCGGTTCGTCGCGGGGACCGTCGGGCCGCCGGGGGAGCGGATGTTCTTCCTGCAGGCCCGGGGTGGCGGTCGCGTGGTCAGCGTGGCCCTGGAGAAGGTTCAGGTGTCGCTGCTGGCCGAGAAGCTCGAGGAGTTGCTGGCCGAGGCGCAGCGGCGGTTCGGTGTCGATGTGCCGGAACTACCGACCGGGCAGTCGGACAACGAACCGCTGGAAACCCCGGTCGACGAGGAGTTCCGGGTCGGCACGCTCGGTCTGGCCTTCGACGTGGACACCACCACCGTCGTCATCGAGGCCATCGCCGCCGGCGAGCCGGAAGCCGGGCTCGAAGCCGGCGACGACGACGGACTGCTCGACGACGATGACGACGACACCGACGACGAGGTCGACGCCAGCCTGGACCGGCTCCGGGTCCGGCTGACCCCGGCGGCGGCCCGCGGCTTCATCGACCGGGCACGCCGGGTGGTGGCCGCCGGCCGTCCACCCTGTCCGCTCTGTGGTCAACCGCTGGACCCGCGCGGCCACCTCTGCCCGCGGCACAACGGCTACCACCGCTGAGGTGACGGAAACCGGCCGGCAGCCGGCGGTGGACCGGGACGCCACCGTGCTGCGACTGCTGCGTACCAGCGCGATGCGGCTCGAAGGCCAGTTGATCGACGCATCGAACACGACGTTGCGGGCCGTCATCGAGGCCGACGGGACAGCGATCCGGTGCGTGTACAAACCAGTCCGCGGGGAACGCCCACTGTGGGACTTCCCGGACGGCACCTTGGCCGGCCGGGAGGTCGCCGCCCATCTGGTGGCGCAGGCGCTCGGGTGGCCGTTGGTGCCGCCGACGGTGTTGCGTGACGGCCCGATCGGTCCGGGCGCCTGCCAGCTGTGGATCGACGAGCCGGACGGGTCGGTGCCGCTGGTCGACTTCGTCGCGGCCGACCAGGTGCCGACCGACTGGCTGCCGGTGGCGGCGGCCCGGGACACCGACGGCAAGCCGTACGCCCTGGCGCATGCCGACGATGCGCGGCTGGCCCGGCTCGCGGTGTTCGACATCGTGGTCAACAACGCCGACCGCAAGGGCGGGCACGTGCTGGCCGGACCGGACAACCAGGTGTACGGCGTCGACCACGGGCTGTGCTTCCACGTCGACGACAAGCTGCGTACGGTCTTGTGGGGCTGGTCCGGGCGCCCGTTGCCGCCGGAGGCCGGTTCGGCGTTGCGTCAGCTGCGTGCGGCAGTCGACGCGACGCTGGGCGGGCAGCTGGCGTCGCTGCTCACCCAGGCCGAGATCACCCAGTTGGCCGGGCGGGTCGACGCCCTGATCGAGGCCGGGTGCTTTCCGCCGCCGCCGGCGACACGTAGCGCGATCCCCTGGCCGCCGATGTGATTCGGCTGCCACTTCCCGGTGCCGCCGAGATCGCTGGATAGGGTGGCGTCATGGACTCCTGGACCGGTCACGAGGTGCCCCGGCTGCCCGGTGCCGGTGTGCCGTTGGCGTTGTTCGACTCCGCTCGGCGGGCGGTGGCACCGACCAGGCCGGTCGACCCGGCGACGATGTACGTCTGCGGGATCACCCCGTATGACGCCACCCATCTCGGGCACGCCGCGACCATGCTGGCGTTCGATCTGGTGCAGCGGATGTGGCGGGACGCGGGGCACCGGGTGCGGTACGTGCAGAACGTCACCGATGTCGATGATCCGCTGCTGGAGCGGGCGGCCCGCGACGGGGAGGACTGGGTGGTACTCGCGATGCGGGAGACCGCGTTGTTCCGGGAGGACATGGAGGCGTTGCGCATCATCCCGCCGGACCACTACGTGGGTGCGGTGGAGTCGATTCCGGCCATCGCCGAGCGGGTCGGCGTCCTGCTCGACCGCGGCGCCGGCTATCGGCTTGCCGATGGCACCGGAGACGTGTACTTCGACGTGGCCGCCGCGCCGCGGTTCGGCTACGAGTCGAACCTGTCCCGGGAGCAGATGCTGGTCTTCGCCGCCGAGCGGGGTGGTGATCCGCAGCGTCCGGGTAAACGTGACCCGCTGGATCCGCTGCTGTGGCGCGGCGCCCGCGACGGTGAACCGGCCTGGGACGGCGGTGCGCTGGGCCCCGGCCGACCGGGCTGGCACATCGAGTGCGCGGTGATCGCACTGGGTCTGCTGGGTGACCGGATCGACGTCCAGGGCGGCGGCAACGACCTGCTGTTCCCCCATCACGAGTGTTCCGCCGCGCACGCGGAGGTGCTGACCGGCACCGGCCCGTTCGCCGCCCACTACGCGCACGCCGGCATGATCGGCCTCAACGGGGAGAAGATGTCCAAGTCCCGGGGCAACCTGGTCTTCGTCTCCCGGCTGCGGGGCGACGGGGTGCCGCCGATGGCTCTGCGGCTGGCGCTGATCTCCGGGCACTACCGGGCTGATCGCCAGTGGACCGACGACACGCTCAAAACCGGTCAGCAACGGTGGCACCGGTGGCGCGAGGCCGCCCGGTCCGCTGCCGGGCCGTCCGGCGCGCAGCTGCTCGCCGGAGTCCGGGGCCGGCTGGCCCACGATCTCGACACCCCGGGTGCGTTGGCCCTGATCGACGAGTGGGCCGACCACGCGCTCGCCGGTACCGGGGTGGACCCGCAGGCCCCGGCGTTGATGGCCGAGACCTGCGATGCCCTGCTCGGGGTGCGCCTGCGCGACTGACCCGGCCGACCGCATCCGCGCCGGAGCACTGGTCGGGTCCGGCGCCGTCGTCGGACCCGACCAGTGCTCGGGTTAGTTCGGTGTGCAGGTCAGGGTCGGTGCGACAGGGGTTCCGGTGGCCGAACCGATCAGACCGAAGCTGGTGGATGCCCCGGATCCGATGCTGCCGTTGTAGCCGACGTTGGTGGCGGTGACGGTCGAACCGTTGCTGTTGATCGTGGCGTTCCAGGCCTGGGTCACCTGCTGCCCGCTGGGGTTCGTCCAGCTCACCGTCCAGCGGCTGATCGGCGTTCCGCCGGCAGTCACCCGCACCTCGGCCTGGAAGCCGCCCTGCCAGCTGGCGACGACGGAGAAGGTCGCGGTGCAGCCGCCCGGCGCCGGGGTGGGCGGTGGTGCGGTGGTCGGTGGTGCGGTCGTGGGCGGTGCGGTGGTCGGGGCCGGCGTGATGGGCGTCGGGGTCGCGCCGGTGCCGCCGAAGTTCACGTCGCTGCAGAAGTAGTAGGTCTGGTCGGCGTGGCTGGCCTTCCAGATCAGGTAGACGAGGTGCCGTCCGGTCCGGCCGGGTGCGCTGACCGGGATGTCGACCGACACGCCGTTGAGGTTGGGGTTGCTGGTCCGGGTGCCCTCACCGGGGTCCGCGCCGTCGGTGGTCCGGACCAGCTCCAGGTCGCTCCAGCGCAGCCGCTGGGTGAGCGGGTTGAATCCCTGCCGGGTCACGTACACCAGGTGGTAGTCGGCGCCGTGCAGCGCCTGGTCGTGGTAGGTGACGGTGAAATTCGTGCCGACGTCGGCGGCTCGCCAGTTGCCGGGTTCGTCCAGTGCGGCGTACCGGACCCCGCCGGTGTTGCCAGCGCTGCACAGTTGGCCGTCGGGGATGTGGGCCTGATGCTGGCCGTTGACCCCGTCGATGTAGAGGCTGTTCCAGTTCCACATGGCGGTGGAGTCCGCCTGCCAGGCCCGCCAGCACATCGGGTCCTCGGTGGCCATCGCGGGGTTCTGGAAGTCATTGGCCCAGCGCTCGTAGCACCCGTAGTTGCGCGACGGCGGATCGATCGACGATCCGTGTGCGGTGGCCACGTCGGCGAGCGCGGTGGTGCACAGCAGTGCGGCGGCTGCCGCGACGGTGAGCACCCGGCGCAGCGGTGCCCATGAAGAGGCGGTGAGGGAAGGCATGTCTGCTCCCGGACAGAGGTTGGACGGCGGTGGCGGATTCGCCGGGACAGGCGTTCCCGCCGGATCGGATGGCGGGTAGCCCGGTCCCGCCATGCCGCGCGACCCTCGCGACAGTCCCGTCCAGAGATTCACATGCCTCGATTTCCCATGTCAATAGTTTGAATGGAAAACAAAGTAAGGCGAAAGAAACACCCGGTCAGCCGAGTACGAGACCGGGATCCGGGTCCGGATCAGGCACGGGTTCCGGGACCCGGTACTCCTCGGTCAAGGTGGTCACCGGGCCGGGCCAGGTCGCCTGAGCCACCTCGATCGGTCGCCGGTCGCCGTCGTAGGCCACGTGCAGCAGATGCAGCACCGGGGTGTCCGGACGGATCCGGAGCAGCTGCGCCTCCTGCCGGCTGGGCTGGCGGGCGCTGAGTACGTCGCGCGCCCAGACGTACCGCCGACCGGTCACCTCCTCGGCCTCCTGGTAGGTGGGCCGGCCGAACGGCTCGGCCCGCTCCAGACTGGTGCCGGCGGCGTCGGCCACGCGGAACCAGGATGCTCCCACCTCGACCGGTGAGTCCTCGGTGCGGACCAGGTGGCGGCGGACGATCAGCTCGGTACCGTCGGTGACGCCGAACGCGTCGGCCACCTCGGGCACCGCCGGAGCCCGGCCGACCTCGGTCAGTTGCTGGCGGTAGCGCGCTGCCAGGTCGGCGTGGTATCCACGGTGTCCGCCGTACCGGCCGCGGGCGAGTCGGTTGAGCCGGCGTCTCGTGCCCCGTACGAACGTGCCGGAGCCCGGCTTGGTGATCAGCAGTCCTTCGACGCGGAGCTGATCAACGGTACGCTGCGCGGTCTGCTTGGCCACGCCGTACATCTCGGCGAGCGCGGGGATGGCGGGTAACCGTTCGCCGGGTGCCCACTCACCGCGCCGGATCCGTTCCCGGATCAAGTCGGCGATCTGGCGGTGTGGAACCTCGGCGGCTCCAGGATTGACCTGCATCTGCGAACCGACCGCCCCTCCCGATGAAAGATACCTAGCATCCTAGGACAACAAACAAGGCGTGTCCAGCCCGACTACCGGCACAACCGCACCATTGGAACTGTCAGTGACAGGCCAGGTGACCCGGCCGTCCCGCGCCGGGTCACCGCCCGGCGGCGGTCACCGCTTGCGGGCGATCAGCGCACCGTTCGCACCGGGGGCGTCGAAGACGACGGTACGGATGGAGCCGAAGCCGGCATCGGCCAGCCAGTCGGCGTACTCGGTCTCCGAGTAGTTGCGCCCGCCCTCCGTCTCTACCAGCATGTTCATCCCCATCAGGGCGGCCTCGGGTGGACCGGTGCGTTCGGGGTTGAGCAGCAACTCGCAGACGACGATCGTGCCGCCGGACGGCAGCACGTCGTGGCAGCGGGCCAGCAGCGCCCGGTTGGTTGCTTCGTCCCAGTCGTGCAGGATCATGCTGAGCAGGATGGTGTCATGTCCCTGCGGGAGCTTCTCGTCGGCGAAGAAGTCACCGGCGACGGTGTCGATCCGGTCGGCCAGACCGGCGGCGGCCGCCTTCTCCGCGGCGACCGGCACGACGTGTGGCAGGTCGTAGACACTCGCCCGCAGATGCGGGTAGCGCCGGCACAACTCGATGGGATACGCGCCCGACCCGCCGCCCAGGTCGAGTAGCCGGTGATGGACGCTGAAGTCGTAGGCGTCGCCCAGTGCGCGGGCCGTGAAGATCGACGCGGCGTACATCGCCTCCAGGAACAAGTTCCGGATCCGCGGGTCCACGTCGGCGAAGAGCGACTCCTGGGTGTCCGGATCCCAGGTCAGTGGCCGGTCGGTACGCAACGCCTCACCGATGCGGTGCCACGGTAGGTAGGTGCGTTCGTCGCAGTAGCGAATCTGACCGCCGAAGTAGTAGGGACGGTCGGCTACCAGGAACTCCTCGGCGATCGGCGCGTTGCGGTAGCTGTTGGAGCCGGGTTGCTTGGTGAGCAGTCCGAGCGAGGCGCAGGCGGCGAGCAGGGTATCCGCCGGGCGCTCAGCCAACCCGTACTCGTCGCACAGTTGCCCGACGGTGATGGTCCGGCCGCCGGCGAGCCTGGTGAACAGGTTCAGCTCGACGGCGGCGGCCAGGGTCTTGAAGCTCCAGAAACCGGTCACCAGACGCATAAGAGGGGTGGGGGTTAGCATCCGGACATTTTCCGGTAAAGGGCCGCCCGACTGACGGAGCTGTCAGTTAGCCGATAGATCCGGGTCGGGTATCCGTCCGGCCGGTCACCACGAACCGGCTGTCGGGCCGGCCGACCCGCCCCTGCGGCGCAGGTACTTCTCGAACTCCTGAGCGATCTCGTCACCGGTCAGCGGCTGGATACCAGCGTCGCCGACCCGTTCCTCCAACTCGCGGACGTACTCGCCCAGCTCGGCGTCCTGCTCGGCGGTGGTCCGTACCCGGGCCTCCCACTTGGCCGCCTCCTCGGCCATGTCGGCCATCGGAACCGGCAGGTCGAGCACGTCCTCCACCCGGTGCAGCAGCGCCAGTGTCGCCTTCGGGCAGGGCGGGTTGTTGGCGTAGTGCGGCACGTGCACCCAGAACGAGACCGCGTCCACCTCCGCGCGGGCGCAGGCGTCCTGCAGCACTCCGACGATCCCGGTGGGACCGTCGTACCGGGTGGGGACGAGCTGGAGCCGCTGCGCCGCCTCCTTCTCCGACGCGGTCCCGCTGATCGGCAACGGCCGGGTGTAGGGCACGTCGGCGAGCAGAGCGCCGAGCAGCACCACCCGGTTGACCTCGAGGCTGTGGCACAGCTCCAGGACCTGTTCGCAGAAGGTACGCCACCGCATGCTCGGTTCGATCCCGTGGATCAGCACCACGTCCCGGTCGGTGCCTTCCGGGCTGGCCACCATGAACCGGGTCGTCGGCCACTCGATACGGCGCGCGTCGCCGCTGGAGCCGGTAATGGTCGGCCGGCTGACCTGGAAGTCGTAGAAGTCCTCCGGGTCCAGCGCGGCGATCTCCCGGGCCTGCCAGACCTCCTGCAGGTGCTCGACGGCCGCGGTGGAGGCGTCCGCGGCGTCGTTCCAGCCTTCGAACGCGGCGATTGCCACCGGTGACCGCAGCACCGGAAGACCGTCGAACTCGGTCACCGGGCCTCCTTGCCGTCATTGCGACCTGGCAGCGTGCGCGCGGTCGTTGCGACTACTCGTCGACGTCTGGGTGCGGGGTAGTTGTCGTGCCTCACCCTGTCAGCCTACGTGCCGGCCGACGACCCGGCCCGGTGGCCGCGCCGGCTCCACCCGCGGCCTGATCCGCATACCGACGCCGTACGTATTGCGCAACTGGGGCAGCATGGACCGCAGACGGCCACGCGTCGCCGTCCGACAACTGAGCGAGGAGGCCGGTATGCGTCAGCCCGGCGACCGTGTCCGCAGCCGGTTTCAGCTGGTGGCGTTGTGTGCCGCCGTCGTCGCGGCGGCGGCCTGCGCCGCGGTGCCGCTGCCCGACGCCGGGCCGGGTGAACCCAACCAGCCGGCGGTGCCCGGGGGCGGTGCCACCGGGGCGGCCGACGGGTCACTCGACGGCACCGACACGGTCGAGGAGTTCGAGCAGGACATCGCGGGGGCCGAAGCTCTCGTCGACCAGTACTGGTCGCAGCGGTTCGCCGGGTTCGGTGCGGCGTTCGAGCCGATCGGGCAGGCGATCGCCTACCAACGCGACGGCGAACTGAGCTGCGGCGACCAGCTCATTCCGCGCAACAACGCGGTCTACTGCCTGACCAGCGGGTCCGAGTTCATCGCCTACGACGCGAACTGGGCATTCGACGTGTTCCAGACGGTCGGCGACTCGTTCCTGTTCTACCTCATCGGCCATGAATACGCGCACGGCATCCAGGTGCGGCTCGATCTGGAGTACCGGTTCAGCATCCAGCGGGAGCTGGCCGCCGACTGTCTGGCCGGGGCCTATCTCGGTGACTCGGTACGCGACGGCACGCTGCAGCTCGACGACGGTGACCTGGAGGAGTTCCAACGCGGTCTGGCGAGCGTGGCGGACGATCCCGACCAGCCCTGGTTCGAGGAGGGCTCGCACGGCACCGCCGACCAGCGGATCGCAGCCTTCTTCAACGGGTACGACCGGTCGCTGGCCGGGTGTGACCTGACCTGACTCACGCCGGCCGGCGACCTGCGCCGTCGCGGTCGCCGGCTGGGCGACAGCGCTGTGATCAGGCAGGATCGTGGGACAACCCGTCGTGCCCGGACCAGGGAGGTTCCGCTGAATACCCCGCCACCCGCCGCCGTCCTGTTCGACATGGACGGAACGTTGATCGACAGCGAGAAGCTCTGGGACGTGGCCCTGCGGGAGCTGGCCGTGCACTACGGCGGGCAACTGTCCGCCGAGGCGCGAATGGCGATGGTGGGTTCGGACATGGCCACCACGATGGGGCTGCTGCATGAGGACCTGGGTCAGCCGTGGCGGGACCCGGCGACCGGCGCTGCCTGGCTGACCCGTCGGGTCACCGCCCTGTTCAGCGCCGGCGTTCCGGCCCGGCCGGGAGCGTTCGAGCTGGTCCGGGCCGTCCGGACGGCCGGCATTCGCACCGCGCTGGTCACCTCGACCGAACGCGCCCTGGCGGACGTGGCGCTGCACACCATCGGGCGGCGCAACTTCGACGTGGTGTGCTGCGGGGACGAGGTGCCGGCGACCAAACCCGATCCGGCCCCGTATCTGGCCGCTGCGGCCGCCCTCGGGGTGTCGGCGGTGGACTGTGTGGCGGTCGAGGATTCCCCGGCCGGGGTGGCTAGCGCGCACGCTGCCGGGGCGGCGGTGCTCGCGGTGCCGGCCGAGGCGCCGTTCCCGGTGCCGGACCGGGTCCAGGTACGGGCGAGTCTGTGCGACGTGACCGTGGCCGATCTGACCGCGCTGCTCGCCGCGTACCGGGCCGATTCGCCCGTGGCGGCCGGTTGACGGGCAGCCCCGTTCGGGCTGCCCGTCAACCGGCCTGGCCGGTCACTCGTGCGAGATCGCCTGCAGGACGTTCAGCCGGGACGCCCGCCAGGCCGGCCACCAGGCGGCGACCACGCCGGCCAGCGCGGCGGCGACGACGAACCCGACGAGTTGGCCGACCGGCACACTGACCACAGACAGCACGTCCTGGCTGCGCATCGCGAACGACGCGGCCAGTCCGAGCGCCACGCCCAGGGCCACGCCGAGCAGACATCCGAAGACCGCCATCAGCAGTGACTCGACGCGGACCATCCGGCGGACCTGGCGTCGGCTCATCCCTACCGCCCGTAGCAGCCCGAGTTCCCGGGTGCGTTCGTAGATGCTCAGTACCAGCGTGTTGACGATCCCGATGAAGGCCACCAGCACGGCGAGGGCCAGCAGTACGTAGAAGATGCTGAGCAGGATGTCGACCAGCTGGTTCTGCTGCTCGACGAAGCTGCTGCGGTCGCCGACGGTCACCAGCGGGTAGTCGGCCATCAGCGCCTCGGTCTCGGCGACGATTCGCTGCACGTCGGCGTCCGGAGTGGTGGCGACGAACCCCTGGTAGGCCAGTGGCCCGGCGAGGTACTGCACCTGGGACTCGGGCAGGATCAGTCCGGCGGTGAGCGCGGTGCGGTAGACGCCGACGAGTTCGTAGGTCCGTTCGCCGCCACGGGGCAGGTCGATGACAACGTCGTCGCCGACCGTCCACCCGTTGGATTCCGCGGTGTTCACGTCCACCACCGCCTCGCCGTCGCCAGCGTCGAGACGGCCCTGTACGGTCTCGAAAGCGAACATCGGGCCGGCCTGTGACAGGTCGGTGGCGGAGACGAGCTGGTTGGGGCGGCCGTCGGCGGTCAGTATCGCGATGTGGTACGCGACGGTGCCGGTCACACCGTCGATCTCGGCTACCTGGTCGAGGCGTGCGGGATCGAAACCCTCCCGCCCGGTCGGCAGTTGCTGGCCGTTGGTCAAGATGATGATCTCGGCCCCGAGGCCGTTCTCCACCAGGTCGGTGGTGGTCGCCTTCAACGACGACCCGATCACCGCGATGGTGCTGACCAGGGTCACCCCGATCATCAGGGCAGCGGCGGTGACAGCGGTACGCCGCGGGTTGCGCAGCGTGTTGCGTCGGCCGAGACCGGTCGCCGTACCCCAGCTGACCAGGCGACCGACGGTGCCGGCCACCGGACGGGTGAGGGCGGGCGACAGTAGCGCCACGCCGATGATCGACAGCAGCACCCCACCGCCGAGCGCGACGGGGGTCAGCCCGGACACACCGATCAGACCCACGGCCAGCAGTCCTGCGCCGAGCGCGGTGACCACCCCGCCGGTGATGGTGAGCCCGGTCAGTGGCCGGTCCGGGCGGACCACGTCGCGCATCGCGGCCACCGGTGGGACCGCCGAGGCGCGGATCGCCGGAATCAACGCCGCGACCATGGTCATCAGTACACCGACCAGGTAGGACGCCAGGATCGCGACCGGTGAGACGATCAGCCCGCCAGCGGGCAGCGACAGCGCGTCGACGGCCAGGAACTGCAGGCCGGCGGCGACGCCGATGCCGGCGGCCAGGCCGAGGGTGGCCGCGATCACCCCGACGACCAGCGCCTCGATCAGAACCGCCGAGGTGACCTGGGCCCAACTGGCGCCCAGCGCCCGGAGCAGGGCCAGCTCGCGGGACCGCTGCGCAACCAGGATGTTGAACGTGTTGAAGATCAGGAACATGCCGACCAGCAGTGCGATCAGCGCGAACCCGAGGAAGAACCAGTTGACGAAGGTCAGCAGTTGGGTGAATTGAGACGCCTGCTCGTCGGCGAGCTCCGCGCCGGTCACCGCCTCGAACCCGGCTGGCAGCCCGTCGGCCACCAGCCGCTTGAGCTCGTCGTCGGTGACGCCGGAGTCGGCGGTCAACTGCGCTGCGCCGAACACCCCGGTCTCGCCGTAGAACAACTGCTGTGCCTGTGGCACGGTGAATGCGACCAATGTCTCGCCGCCGAGGGTGGACCTGCCCCCGCTGTACTCCAGCAGGCCCACCACGTCGTACTCGCTCGCCTGGTAGGCGCTGGAGACGTACACCCGGAGGCGGTCGCCGACCGTGACGCCGGCCTGCTCGGCGGTCAACCGGGTCACCGCGACCTCGTCGTCGGCGCTGGGCGTCCGTCCCTGCGCGACCTGGAGCAGCGCGTCGCCGCCGGCGGCGGTCAGGCCGATGCCCAGCTGCGGTGCCTGGCTCGGCACCGCCTTGCCGTCGGGGGCCCGGAACGGGATCACCCCGGTCGAACTGGCGTCACCGGTCACCGACGCCACCCCGTCGATGGCGGCGATGCGATCCAGGTCAGCGTCGGTCAGCAGCGGCGGCTCCACCTGCTGACCAGCCGCATCGGCCGCCTGCACCTGTACGGCGACGTCCGCGTTGACGGTCTGGAAGAGCCGTTCGAAGCGGCTACTCAAACTGTCGGTGAGCACCGTGGCGCTGGAAACGAACAGCACCCCGAGGATGATCGCCACCCCGGACAGCACCAGCCGCAGCTTGCGGGAGAGCAGACTCTTCAACGTGGCGCGCAGCATCAGGCTTGCTCCTGCTCGATCGCCGCGACGTCGAGGCCCTTCAGCCGGTCGAGGACCGCCTCGGCGGTGGGCTGCTGCAACTCGTCGACGATCCGGCCGTCGGCGAGGAAGACGACGCGGTCGGAGTAGGAGGCGGCGACCGGGTCGTGGGTGACCATGACGATGGTCTGCTGGTGGTCGCGTACCGAGTTGCGCAGGAAGCCGAGGACGTCGGCGCCGGCGCGGGAGTCGAGGTTGCCGGTCGGCTCGTCGGCGAAGACAACGTCCGGGCGGGCGACGAGAGCGCGGGCGCAGGCGACCCGCTGCTGCTGGCCGCCGGACAGCTGGGTGGGTCGGTGGTGCAGGCGGTCACGCAGGCCGACGGTGTCGATGACGGTGTCGAACCAGGCCGGGTCGGGTTTGCGGCCGGCGATCGCCATGGGCAGCAGAATGTTCTCCTCCGCGGTGAGCGTGGGCAGGAGGTTGAACTGCTGGAAGATGAAGCCGAGTTTGTCCCGGCGGAGTCTGGTCAGCCCGGTGTCGTTTAGCCCGGTGACTGTGGTGTCGCCGATGGTGATGGTGCCGCGGGTGACGGTGTCGAGCCCGGCGAGGCAGTGCATCAGGGTGGACTTGCCGGAGCCGGACGGCCCCATGATGGCGGTGAACCGGGCGGGTTCCAGGTCGAGGGTGACGCCGTGCAGGGCGATCACCTGGGCTTCGCCGGTGCCGTACACCTTCCACACGTCGGCTGCCCGGGCAGCCGGTCCGGTCGCTGTCGTCGTTGTCACGTCGGAGACTCCTACCGTTGTTGTCTGCCGCCAACGGTATGTTCCGGTCGCCCTGACTGGGTCCTGCCCGGGAACGGTTCACCGCTCCGCCCACGACGGGTGCGCTTGTCCGACCTGAGAATGACCCCGGCGTGCCCGACTCATCCGCCAGGGCAGGCTCAGGCCCGACTCATCCGCCAGGGCAGGCTCAGGCCCGACTCATCCGCCAGGGCGGACCAGGCCCGATTCGTAGGCCAGCACCACGGCTTGGACCCGGTCCCGCAGCCTGAGTTTGGTCAGTACGTGTCCGACGTGGGTCTTGATGGTGGTTTCGCTGACCGACAGGGCGGTGGCGATCTCGGCGTTGGACAGGCCTCGGGCGATCTGGATGAGCACTTCACGTTCCCGTTCGGTGAGCACGTCCAGCGCCTTCGGCGGTGCCGCGTCCGGATCGGGCAGGGTGAGCGCGAACTTGTCCAACAGCCGGCGCAGGATCCGGGGGGCCACCACGGACTCACCGACCGCTACTGTCCGGATGGCGGCCACCAGGTCCTCGGCGGGCACGTCCTTGGCCAGGAAGCCGCTGGCACCGGCGCGTAGCGCCCCCACCACGTACTCGTCGAGGTCGAAAGTGGTGAGGATGAGGACCCGGACCGGCAGCCGGGCGTCGACGATCGCCCGGGTCGCCGCCACCCCGTCCATCCGGGGCATGCGAATGTCCATCAGCACGACGTCGGGCAGGAGCCGGCGGGCCAGGTCGACGGCTTCCGCTCCGTCCGCCGCCTCGCCGACGATGTCCAGGTCGTCCTCGGCGCCGAGGACCATCCGGAATCCGGTGCGCAGCAGCGGCTGGTCGTCGGCGAGCAGGATCCGGACCGGACGGGTGGTGGACGGCGTGGCGATGCCGGGTTCGCTCACGGTGCTCCTTGTCGGGTAGCCGCCCCGAGCTGCTCCATCGGCAGCTTGGCGTAGATGCGGAAGCCACCGCCCGGGCGCGGGCCGGTCCGCAGCGTGCCACCGTACAGGGCTACCCGCTCCCGCATTCCGACCAGACCGTGCCCGACCCGGCCGCGGTCCGGACCGGGACCGCGGCCGGTGTCGAAGACCTCGACGATCAGCCAGTAGACGCCGAAGCTGAGCCGCACCTCGGCGGTTGCCGCCCCGGCGTGCTTGAGCGCGTTGGTGAGCGCCTCCTGGACGATCCGGTAGAGGGTCAGCGTCACACCGGGATCCAGTTCCCCGGGTACCCCGTCGATCCGCAGGGTCACCGGCAGACCGGCCTCGCGGATCTGCTCGACCAGGGATTCGATGCCGCCGAGCCCTGGCTGCGGAGTGAGCTCGGCGTCGGCCGGTTCGGCGTCGGTGCGCAGGACGTCGAGTAGCCGACGCATCTCCCGTAACGTGCTGCGGCTGGTGTCGGCGATGGTGCCGAGCGCCTCGTCGGCGGCGGCCGGGTCGCGGTGCAGTACCCGTCGGGCACCGGTGGCCAGCACCCCCATCACGCTCACGTGGTGGGCGACGACGTCGTGCAGCTCCCGGGCGATCCGCCGCCGTTCGTCGGCGACTGCCTGGTCCGCTGCGGCCCGCTGGTTTTCCTCGGCCACCCGGGCGCGTTCGGCGAGCGTCCGCGTTGCCGACCGGCGGGCGTGCACGGTCCGCCCGATGAAGAAGGCGACCAGCATGGTCAGCCCGTTGACGAACAGCAGGTACGTCCGGGAGATCCCCGGCAGTTCGGTGCCCTGGGGCAGCACCGCGTTGACGGTCAGCACCGGCAGCCACAGTACGGCGGCGGCGACGACCGCCGGGCGCAGCGCCAGCCAGCAGGCTGCGGTGTAGGTCAGGATCACCAGCGCGAGCGCCATGCTCACCGGTTCGTGGCCGGTCAGTAGCGGGACGGCCACCATCGCGGCGCTGGCCAGCACGGCCGGCCAGACGACGACCCGGCGTAGCGCGATCGGCGCTGCCGCGAGCAGACTCCAGCCGACGACGGCCGGCCAGTCGAGGCCCGGCCCGGGCCTCGACTGACCGGGCTGGCCGAGTCCGTGCAGGGCCAGATCGACCAGGATGACCGCGGCGGCGAGCAGACCGTCGCGGGCCAGCACCGACGGTACCGGCCCGGTCGGGCCGGCGCTCCGGGCCCTACGCCACCACCACCGCCACCACCGTCGTGACCCGTGCGGTCCGGTGGACCGGTCCGGCTCGGTGGGCTCCATGCGGCGACGGTATCTGGTATGGCGGTGGCGTCGCGCCCGCCACGGTGCGAACCTGGTCTCCTCCCTCAGGAGGAGGCCAGGTCCTGCGTCAGGTCGGGAAAGGGCGGCGGGGTCCCGCCGTACACCGGGCAGTACGTCTGGTAGCTGCACCAGTCGCAGAGTCGGCTCTGTTTGGGGCGGAAGTCCCGGTTCTCGGTGGCCTGCAGGATCGCCCGCCACAGTGCCAGGACGGTGCGTTCGAACCGCTGCAGCTCCTCGGCGTCCGGCGTGTAGTCGCAGATCTCGGCGTCGCGCAGGTACAGCAGCCGGAGCACCCGGGGGACGACGCCGCGGGTCCGCCACAGCACCAGGGCGTAGAACTTCAGCTGGAACAGTGCCCGGGACTCGAACGCCTCACGCGGGGCACCACCGGTCTTGTAGTCGACCACCCGCAGGTCCCCGCCGGGGGAGACGTCCAGCCGGTCGATGTAGCCGCGGATCAGCAGCTGTCCGTCGACCACCGCGTTGACCAGGCTCTCCCGCTCGGCCGGCTCCAGCCGGCGGGGATCCTCGACGGTGAAGTAGCCGTCGAGGAGGTGCCGGGCGGCGGTCAGGAACTCGTCCAGCTCCGGGCGGGGCGCCGGCTCGTCGGGCGCCGGCTCCGCCGGCCCGGTGGTGACGACGTCGGCCAGCGTCGGGTCGGTGTCCAGCAGCCGTTGCCACTGCGGGGCGACCAGGGCGGCGGCCGCTGCCGGGGTGCGCTGGTCGGCCGGCAGGTCGAACAACCGTTCCAGGACGGCGTGGACCAGGGTGCCCCGGGCCTGGTCGACGGTGGTCCGTTCGGGTAGCCGGTCGATGCTGCGGAACCGGTACAGCAGCGGGCAGGTCTTGAAATCGGCCGCCCGCGACGGCGACAACGTGGCCAGCCGGGGTGGTTCGACCTCGGGTGCGCCGTCCGGACCGATCGTCGTGCCGTGCACCGTTTCCGCCGTCATGGCACGCAGGGTATGGCACCGCTGTGACAACCCGGCCGGCGGCTCGGCGTCAACCGTGCGCGTCGGCCGGTGCGGTGTTCCGTAGCATCAACCCGATGGAGGACACCGCGAAACGCCCCGACCGGCGGCCGGGGATCAGCCTCGGCCGGGTGCTCGGCTTCCCGGTGCACCTCCACACCTCGGTGCTGTTCCTGGCGATCCTGGTCACCGTGCTGTACGGCGAGTTCGTCCGCACCCAGTTGGACGTGCCGCAGCCGGCCCGCTACGCGGTCGGTCTGGGCTTCGTGGTCTGCCTGCTCGGCTCGGTGCTGCTGCACGAGCTGGGGCACGCGTTGACCGCCCGCCGCTACGGCATCGGCGTTCGCGGGATCACCCTGGAGATGCTCGGCGGCTACACCGAGATGGACCGGGACGCCCCGACCCCCAAGGTCGATCTGCTGGTGTCGCTGGCCGGTCCGGCGGTGTCGCTGGTCCTGGGCCTGGTCGCGGTGGTGGCCACCGTGCTGCTGCCGGACCGTACGTTGATCGACCAGTTGGCGTTCCAGTTGGCGGCGGCGAACCTGCTGGTGGCGGTGTTCAACGCGTTGCCGGGGCTGCCCCTCGACGGCGGGCGCGCGCTGCGTGCCGCGGTCTGGGCGGTGACCAGGGACCGCCACGTCGGCACCGAGGCCGCCGGTTGGGTCGGTCGGGCCGTGGCGGCGGGCACCGCCGGCCTGGTGGTGCTGCTCACGGTGGCCGGTATCCTGTCCCCGTTCGGGCTGATCTTCATGCTGCTGGTGGCGTTCACCCTCTGGCAGGGTGCCGGCCAGTCGATCCGGGTCGCGCGCATCGGCCGCCGGTTCCCGTTGGTCGACCTGGCAGTGCTCGCCCGGCCGGTTTTTCCGGTGCCGAGCGGGACGCCGTTGGCCGAGGCGCAGCGTCGGGTCGCCGGCCCCGACCCGGCGCAACCGGGTCGGCGGGAGCCGGCGGTGGCGGTGACGGACTCGGTCGGCCGGTTGGTGGCACTGGTGGACCGGGCCGCGGCCGCAGCGGTCCCGCCGGAGCGCCGTCCGTGGGTGGCGGTCGACACCGTCGCGCGCGGTATCGACGGGGTACGCCGGATCCCGGTCGACCTCACCGGCGAGCAGGTGGTCCGTACGGTGCAGGAACATCCGGGCGCGCAGTACCTGGTGACCCGGGGCGAGGACGTGATCGGCGTGCTGCATGTCGCCGATCTGGCGCAGTTGTTGGAACCGAACCGAAAGATGAGCCCGTGACCCCTCCGCCGACCGCCGTGGCATCCGGCGACGTCAGTACCACGCCGATCTCGACCCGGCGCGGCCCTTTCCAGCCGGGCGACCGGGTGCAGTTGACCGACCCGAAGGGGCGGATGCACACCGTCACGCTCGCTGCCGGCCGGTCGTTCCACACCCATCGCGGTGCCCTGGCGCACGACGAGTTGATCGGCCTGCCCGAAGGCAGCGTGGTGACGTCGGCCGGCGGTACCGCGTACCTCGCGCTGCGGCCGCTGCTGGCCGACTACGTGCTGAGCATGCCGCGCGGGGCCCAGGTGATCTATCCGAAGGACGCCGCACAGATCGTGGCGATGGGTGACGTGTTCCCGGGGGCCCGGGTGCTGGAGGCCGGTGCCGGATCGGGCGCGCTGACCTGTTCGCTGCTGCGCGCCGTCGGGACCGACGGTGAAGTGCACTCGTACGAGGCCCGGGCGGACTTCGCCGAGGTGGCCCGGGCGAACGTGCAGGCGTTCTTCGGTGGCCCGCACCCGGCCTGGCGGCTGCATGTCGGTGACGTCGCGTCCTGCCCGGACGTCGGCTTCGACCGGATCATCCTGGACATGCTGACGCCGTGGGAGGTGCTGGACCTGGTGGCCCGGGCGTTGCTGCCAGGCGGGGTCTTCGTCGGCTACGTCGCCACCACGCCGCAGCTGAGCGAACTGGTCGAGGCGTTGCGCGCCGACGGCGGGTTCACCGAGCCCCGGGCGTGGGAGTCGCTGGTGCGGGACTGGCACGTCGACGGGTTGGCGGTGCGGCCCGACCACCGGATGATCGGGCACACCGCGTTCCTGGTGTCGGCGCGCCGGTTGGCGCCGGGGGTCAGCGCGCCGCCGCGGCGGCGCAAGCCGAGCAAGGGAGCCGAAGCGTACGCGGCGCGCCGCCGGGACCACTCCGGTGCACCGGTGCCGCCCGACCCCGCCGGTCCGGCGTCACCCGATCGGGCCGCAGGGCCGGCCCTGTCGCTGGGCACGGTGTCCGGGACGGGTCCGGCATGAGCCGGCCCGCGTTCGGTGGTGGCGAGTTGCCGGCGGTCTTTCCCGACTGGTCGCCCTATCCGGAGCTGGACGCGGCCAGCCGGGCGTACCTGCGGGATCCGGACGTCGCGCTGGAGGCGCTCGGCGGCGTGCTGGCGGGTGCCGAGGTGCTCGCCTTCACCCTGGAGCGGTTCGTCAACGAGGTCAACGGGGTCTGGCAGGAGGTGGCGATCTGCGACGGCAGCCGGATGGTCCTGTGGCACGGTGAGGACGTCCCGCCGGGGGACGGGCCGGTCGGGTCGATGACGTCGTCGCTGCGGGTGGTGCCGTTGTCCACGGTCACCGAGGTCGGTTGCCGCCGCCGGCTGACCCGTACGCCGAACGGGCAGATCCGGGTGGACAGCGTCGACGTCTACCTGCTGCTCAGTTCGCAGGACGAGACGCAACCCGAGGAGCATCTCGGCCCCCGGCACGACGCGCTGCGGTTCGGCAAGACGCTCGACGACGGTGGTTCGGGGCAGATCGCGCGGCTCGAGGAGTTCGCCCGGGTGGTCGCCTCGGTGGTGGGCCGTCCGCTACTGTGACGTGAGTCACGTGCCGCAGACGGGTGTCCGTACCGGTAGGCCGGGTGGCTAGCCGGCGTCCGGTCCGCTGACCTCGGTCTGGTCGTCCGCGCGGACAACGTGGATGCACTCGCCGGGGCAGTCCTTGGCCGCGTCCATCACGTCGAGCCGCAGCCGTTCGGGAACGGCGACCCGGGCGCCCTCGGCGACCTGCAGTTCGCCGGAGGCGTCCTTGACGTAGGCGAGCCCGTCGATGTCGAACTCGAAGACGTCCCGGGCGTACTGCACGCACAGCCCGTCCCCGGTGCAGAGGTCCTGGTCGACCCAGACCTGCAGCTCCGTGTCGGTCGATGCCGTTTCGCCCGGCTCTCCGGGGGACCGGGTCTCGGTCGGGGTCGTCACCGCGCGCCTCCCTGGGTCGTGCCCGTCCTCGCGTCCCGACGGTACCCGACACGCCGTGGGACCGGCCGGCCAGGCGTCCGTCGGCCGCCTGTGACGTGCCCGAGCGATCAAGGTTGTGGGACGACTGTGTTGCGTGGGTTCGAAACGTCCGGCAAACGGCTAGTGTTAGGGCAGTACGTTTTAGCCCCCGGGGAGGTGGGACGTGGCACGCAGCGACGACGCGGATTCGCGCGCCGCACGGTGGGAGAAGGAGGCCCACGATCTCTCCACCCAGGTCGCGTTTCTTCAAGAGGAACTCGCTCTGGTGCGGCGCAAGTTGACCGAAAGCCCCCGACACGTCCGGCAGCTCGAGGAACGGCTGGCGGCAGCGCAGGCGCAGCTGGCCCGACTGACCGAGAACAACGAACGGCTCGTGGCGACCCTCAAGGAAGCCCGGGCCCAGATCGTCACGCTCAAGGAGGAGATCGACCGGCTGGCGCAACCGCCCAGCGGGTACGGCGTCTTCCTGGCCCGACACGCGGACGGCACGGTGGACGTCTTCACCGGTGGCCGGAAGCTGCGGGTGGCGCTCTCCCCCTCGTTGGACGCGGACGAGCTCCAACGCGGCCAGGAGGTCCTGCTCAACGACGCGCTCAACGTGGTCGACGCGTTCGGCTACGAGCGGGTCGGTGAGGTGGTGATGCTCAAGGAACTCCTCGACAACCCGACCGGCGAGCCGAGTGACCGCGCTTTGGTCATCTCGCACGCCGACGAGGAGCGGGTGGTGCACCTGGCGCAGACGCTGGTCGGCAGCGCGCTGCGGGCCGGCGACTCGTTGATGATCGAGCCGCGGTCGGCGTACGCCTACGAGCGGATCCCGAAGAGCGAGGTCGAGGAGCTGGTGCTGGAGGAGGTGCCGGACGTCGACTACACCGACATCGGCGGCCTGCACGCCCAGATCGAGCAGATCAGGGACGCGGTCGAGCTGCCGTTCCTGCACGCGGAGCTGTTCCGTGAGCATCACCTGCGTCCACCGAAGGGCATCCTGCTCTACGGTCCGCCCGGGTGTGGCAAGACCTTGATCGCCAAGGCGGTGGCCAACTCCCTGGCCAAGAAGATCGCCGAGCGGCGGGGTGAGGAGAAGCACACCAGCTACTTCCTCAACATCAAGGGCCCGGAGCTGCTCAACAAGTACGTCGGTGAGACCGAGCGGCACATTCGGCTGATCTTCCAGCGGGCCCGGGAGAAGGCTGGCGAGGGCACCCCGGTGATCGTGTTCTTCGACGAGATGGACTCGGTCTTCCGGACCCGGGGTTCCGGTGTCTCCTCGGACGTGGAGAACACCATCGTTCCGCAGCTGCTGAGCGAGATCGACGGGGTCGAGGGCCTGGAGAACGTGATCGTGATCGGTGCCTCCAACCGGGAGGACATGATCGATCCGGCGATCCTGCGGCCTGGCCGGCTGGACGTCAAGATCAAGATTGAGCGTCCGGACGCCGAGGCGGCCAAGGACATCTTCTCCAAGTACATCCTCACCGGGCTGCCGCTGCACCCGGACGACCTCACCGAGCACGGCGACGATCCGCAGGCCACCGTGGCAGCCATGATCGACGCCGTGGTGCTGCGGATGTACTCGGAGACCGACGAGAACCGGTTCCTCGAGGTGACCTACGCCAACGGCGACAAGGAGGTCCTGTACTTCAAGGACTTCAACTCCGGCGCGATGATCCAGAACATCGTCGACCGGGGCAAGAAGATGGCGATCAAGGAGTTCCTCACCTCCGGGCGCAAGGGTCTGCGGTTGCAGCACCTGCTCGACGCGTGCGTCGACGAGTTCCGGGAGAACGAGGATCTGCCCAACACCACAAACCCGGACGACTGGGCCCGGATCTCCGGCAAGAAGGGGGAGCGGATCGTCTACATCCGTACCCTCGTCTCCGGCGGCAAGGGCGCGGAGGCCGGCCGGTCGATCGAGACGGCCAGCAACACCGGGCAGTACCTCTGACCACGGTCCGGTGTCCCGCACCCCGCCTCGGGGTGCGGGACACCGGTTCCGCGGCGCGCATGGACCGCGCCGCGGAACCGGTGTCCGACGCGCCCCCGCGTGACCACACGGACACGCCAACGTCCGGTTCCGTCGGTGCGCGGACTACGCTCGACATGACGGGCGCCGACGGAAGCGATGAGGTAACGGCATGAGTGTGCGGCGGATCATGGGCACCGAGGTGGAGTACGGGATCTCCGTGCCCGGCCAGCCCGGAGCCAACCCGATGGTGACCTCCTCACAGGTGGTCAACGCCTACGGTGCCCGACCCGAGCTGAACCGGGGCGGTCGGGCCCGGTGGGACTACGAGGAGGAGTCGCCGCTGCGTGACGCCCGGGGCTTCACCTACTCGGGGGCGGCCTACGATCCGGCAGAGGCCCTCGCCGACGAGGATCTCGGCCTGGCCAACGTGATCCTCACCAACGGCGCCCGGCTCTACGTCGACCACGCCCATCCCGAGTACTCCACCCCCGAGGTCACCACCCCGCTGGACCTGGTCCGGTGGGACAAGGCGGGGGAGCGGGTGATGGCGGAGGCGGCCCGCCGCGCGGCGACCATCCCCGGTGCGCACCCCATCCAGCTGTACAAGAACAACACCGACAACAAGGGCGCCAGCTACGGCGCCCACGAGAACTACCTGATGCGTCGGCAGACGCCGTTCGCCGACATCGTGGCGTACCTGACGCCGTTCTTCGTCACCCGGCAGATCGTCTGCGGGGCGGGCCGGGTCGGCATCGGCCAGGACGGCTCCCAGGCCGGGTTCCAGATCTCCCAGCGGGCCGACTTCTTCGAGGTCGAGGTGGGCCTGGAGACCACGCTGAAACGGCCGATCATCAACACCCGGGACGAACCGCACGCCGACGCCGACAAGTACCGCCGGCTGCACGTGATCATCGGCGACGCCAACCTCTCGGAGATCTCCACCTACCTGAAGGTCGGCACCACCTCGTTGATCCTGACCATGATCGAGGAGAAGGCGCTCGGCGCCGACCTGGGCATCGCCGACCCGGTGGCCGAGCTCAAGGCGGTGAGCCACGATCCGTCCCTGGTGCACCTGATGCGGCTGCGCGACGGCCGCCGGCTCACCGCGCTCGACCTGCAGTGGGCGTTCTACGAACGGGCCAGGGCGTTCGTCGACGACCGGTACGGCACCGACCTCGACGAGGCCACGGCTGACGTGCTGGACCGCTGGGAGGACGTGCTCGACCGGCTGGGGCGGGATGTGCTGTCCTGCGCGCAGGAGCTGGACTGGGTCGCGAAACTGCGGCTGCTCGACGGTTACCGGGAGCGGGAGGGGCTCACCTGGGCCTCGCCGAAACTGCAGCTGGTCGACCTGCAGTACGCCGACGTCAGGCCGGATAGGGGCCTCTACCACCGCCTGGTGGGTCGGGGAGCGATGCGTACCCTGCTCGACGACAGCGCCACCCGCGTCGCGATGGTCGAGCCGCCACCGGACACCCGGGCCTACTTCCGTGGCCGGTGCCTGGCGCAGTACGCCTCCGAGGTGGTCGCCGCGAGCTGGGACTCGGTCATCTTCGACGTGGGCCGGGAGTCGCTGGTCCGGGTGCCGATGATGGAGCCGGAGCGGGGGACCCAGGCCCACGTGGGTGACCTGTTCGACCGGTGCGCCAGCGCGAAGGACCTGCTGGAGGTGCTCACCGGCGGCTGACCCGGCCAGGTTCGCTTGGCGCGAACGTGGCCGTCGCCGGCCGGTTCCGTCGCCACCGCGAGGTAAGTTTCACCTAGGCGATCGTGTGGAGGAGGCACCTGATGGCTACCCGTGACAGCGGCGGTCAGTCCCAGTCCGGCAAGTCCCGCCGGGCCGAGGAAGTCGACGAGACGGTCACCGAGACGGATCCGGAGGCCGCGCAGCGGCATGCCGAGATCACCGAGGACGTCGACGACCTGCTCGACGAGATCGACTCGGTGCTGGAAGAGAACGCCGAGGAGTTCGTCCGCGGCTACGTACAAAAGGGCGGCGAGTAGCTCGCCGGCGGTGAAGATCGCACCCACCGGGTGCGCACGCTAGTCTGCTCCAACACACCGGCGGCCTCGACCGGCGCCGTGCCGGCACGGGCGGCCCGGTCAGGCGATCACGTTCTGCAGAGAGGGACCACGTGGCAGCGGGATTCGATCCATCCGGACGCCTTCCGGACGTGTTCACCAACGCGGGAACGTCCTCCTTTACCCAGTTCCTGGCGTCGGCCGCACCGGATCTGCTGCCGGGGCGCCGCCCACTGCCGCCCGGGCTGTCCGCGGACGTCGGTCCGCACGCCACGACGATCGTCACGCTCGTCACCGCCGAAGGCGTGGTGATGGCTGGTGACCGCCGGGCGACGATGGGCAACCTGATCGCCAACCGGGACATCGAGAAGGTGCATCCCGCTGACGCCTACTCGTTGATCGGCATCGCCGGCACCGCCGGCATCGGCATCGAGCTGATGCGGTTGTTCCAGGTCGAGCTGGAGCACTACGAGAAGATGGAAGGTGCCGTCCTCTCCCTGGACGGCAAGGCGAACCGCCTCGCGTCGATGATCCGCAACAACCTCGGTGCCGCGCTGCAAGGGCTGGCCGTGGTGCCGCTGTTCGCCGGGTTCGACCTGGCCGCGACCGATCCGGCCGAGGCCGGCCGGATCTTCAGCTTCGACGTCACCGGCGGTCCGTACGAGACCACCGGATTCGACGCGATCGGCTCCGGGTCGCTGTTCGCGAAAGCGGCTCTGAAGAAGCGGTACCGTTCCGGGCTGAGCAGCGCCGATGCGGTCCGCCTCGCGGTGGAGGCGCTGTACGACGCCGCCGACGACGACACCGCCACCGGCGGCCCGGACCTGACCCGCCGGATCTTCCCGGTGGTGATGACCGCGACGGCGGCCGGCACCCACCGGCTCACCGACGCCGAGTCGGCCCAGATCGCCGAGGCGGTCGTCGCCGCGCGCACCGAGAATCCGGGCGGCTGAACCCGCGAGCGCCGACTTGTCCCGTCCGCTGTAGTCGTTACCACCTGGTCGAAGGAGAGCCGCCGCCGTGGCAATGCAGTTCTACGCCTCGCCCGAGCAGATCATGCGGGACCGTTCCGAGCTCGCCCGCAAGGGCATCGCCCGGGGCCGTAGCGCGCTGGTGCTGAGCTTCGAGGGCGGTGTGCTGTTCGTCGCCGAGAACCTGTCCAGCGCCCTGCACAAGGTGAGCGAGATCTACGACCGGATCGGGTTCGCCGCCGTCGGCCGGTACAACGAGTTCGAGAATCTGCGCCGGGCCGGGGTGCGGATGGCCGACCTGAACGGCCTCAGCTACGACCGTCGCGACGTGACCGGGCGGGCGCTGGCCAACGCGTACGCACAGACCCTCGGGTCGATCTTCACCGAGCAGTCGAAGCCGTTCGAGGTGGAGATCTGCGTCGCTGAGGTGGGGTTGGAGCCGGCCGCTGACGAGATCTACCGGTTGACCTACGACGGCTCGGTCACCGACGAGCCGGGGTGCATGGCGATGGGCGGTCACGCCGAGACGATCGCCGGTGTGCTGCGGACCGATCATCGGGCCGACATGTCGCTGTCCGATGCCGTCGGGCTCGCGGTGCGGGCCCTCGCCGAGGTGGGCGGCGAGAACGGAGCGACCCGCAGCATCGCCGCCAACCAGTTGGAGGTGGCGGTGCTCGACCGCCGCCGCCGTGGCCGGACCTTCCGTCGGATCACCGGTGCCGCGTTGACCGCGCTGCTCGACGGCGGTGCCGCCACTTCGGCGGACGAGCCCTCGTCGGCAGAAGCTGGCCGGTCCGGCGGTCCCCGGGTGCCCGAGTCGACGCCGGAGAAGCCGACCTCCTCGGCCGCCTCCGCCGATCTGGAGGACGCCGCCGGCGACTCCGGCACCACCGAACAGGACTGACCGGGCGCGGTGTGCCGCGCCAGGGCCGCTTCGGCCCGGTGCGTCACACCCAGCGCCGCACCGTCCGCCAGTACACGGACAGCACGGCGTTGAACACCGTCCTGCCCGGCGGGTCGATCAGCGGGGTGTCCAGCCGGTCGGTGAGGACCCGCATCCAGACCCGGTCCGGGACGGTCCGCTCGGCCTGCAGCCGGGCCCGGCGTCGCCGCAGATGGCCCCGGTGCTGCCACAGCCACCGGTAGCCGCGGAGCTTGTCGGCCAGCCAACCCTGCCGAGCCGCCAGCACCAGCATCGCCAACTCCAGGGCCAGCAGCGGCGGACCGAGCAGCACCAGCGACCGGGTGCCCCACACCGTGGCCACGAACATCATCCGGTTGCGTTCGACGAGGTAGAACTTGAAGCTGTTGCGGCTGAACTCGTAGCGGTGCAGCGCCACCGCGTCCGGTACGTTGACCACCCGCAGACCGACTCGCCAGGTTCTGATCGACAGGTCCGCGTCCTCGTGGTAGGCGAAGTAGTGCGGGTCGAAACCCTCCAGCCGGTCCCAGTGCGCCCGCCGGGTCACCAGGCAGGCGCCCATCGCACCGGCGGTCTCGGTCGGCTCGGTGCGGGTCTCCCGCTCGCGGAACCCGCCGATCCAACTCAACCCGAGTACGTGTATCTCGTTGCCGCGGGAGTTGAGCAGGTCCGGTTCGTCGGCCAGGCGCACCGCGCCGGCGGCGATGCCGGTGCCCGGGTCGGCGAGCTCGTCCACCAGCCGGGCGAGGGTGGTCGGCTCCACCACCGCGTCGCCGTTGACCAGCGCCACGTACTCGCCGTCGGCAGCGGCCACGCCGACGTTGCAGCCGGCGGAGAAGCCGACGTTGCGGCCGTCGCCGACCACCGTGACGCCGGGAAGGTCGCCCAGCGCGGCGACGTCGTCGGTGGTGCACCCGTTGTCGACCAGCACCACGTCGACGTCGACCTTGACCGAGGCGAGCAGGGCCTCCACCGATCGGCGCAGCAGCGGCTCCGCGCCCCAGGCCAGCACGACGGCACTGACCCGGGGCAGACCGGACGACACACGGGACTTGTGGCTCATCTCCGACATTCCGGTTTCTCTCCTGGCCTGGGGAGCCGGGCCGCCCGACGCGGGCGTGCCTGACATGTCCGTCGGCTGTCGTGTCCGTCGTCCCAGCGGCCGTGAGATCAGCCGTCGTGACCGCAATCAGTCGCCGAACGCCGGGTCGCGCAACGCGGTGGAGAGCATGCTCCGCCAGTCTGCCATGACCGGTAGCCCGGCGAGCGCCCAACGCCGATGTCCGAGCACCGAGTACGCCGGCCGGGCGGCGGGCCGGCGGAAGTTGGCACTGGTGGTGGGGCGGATCCGCGCTGGGTCCAGGCCGCGCAGCGCGAACGCCTCCCGGGCCAGCCCGCACCAGGTCGTCTGCCCGCTCGCCGTGCCGTGGTAGATCCCGGCGGGGGCCGTACCGGCGACCGCCGCCCCGGCCAGCGCGACGAGCTGCCCGGCGAGGGCGTACGACCAGGTCGGCTGACCATGCTGGTCGTCGACGACGTCGAGGTGCTCCCGCTCGCCGGCCAGCCGCAGCATGGTCGCGACGAAGTTCGGTCCGTGCGCCCCGTAGAGCCACGCGGTCCGCACCACGTAGCCGCGCTGCGGCAGCAGCCGGGCGACGGCCTGCTCACCGACGAGCTTGCTGCGGCCGTACCCGTTGACCGGCGAGGTCGGGGCGTCCTCCGGGTACGGGGAGGTGCCGTCGCCGGCGAACACGTAGTCGGTGGAGATGTGCACCAGGTACGCCCCGCTGTCGGCACAGGCCCGGGCCAGATGCGCCACGGCGGTGCCGTTGACGGCGGTGGCGGCTTCCTCGGCCGCCTCCGCGCCGTCCACGTCGGTCCACGCCGCGGCGTTGATCACCACCTGGTGCCCGTCGACGGCGGCAGCGACCGCCGTCGGGTCGGTGATGTCCAGATCGGTACGGGTCAGCGCGGTCACCGACCGGGCGTCCCGGTGGTCGGCCAACGCGGCCAGCAGGTCCCGCCCCAACATCCCACCGGCACCGGTGACCAGCCACCCGTCGGCTGCGGTCACGACGACGCCACGGGCTTCTTCAGCGGCTCCCACCAGGACCGGTTCTCCCGGTACCAGCGGACCGTGCCGGCCAGTCCTTCGTCCAGCGTGACGCTCGGGGTGTAGCCCAGTTCGCCGGAGATCTTGCCGATGTCCAGCGAGTATCGTCGGTCGTGTCCCTTGCGGTCGGTGACCGGGACGACCCGTTCCCACCCCACCCCGCAGGCGTCCAGTAGCCGGGCGGTGAGCTCCTTGTTGGTCAGTTCGGTCCCGCCGCCGATGTGATAGACCTCACCGGCGCGTCCGCTGGCGGCGACCAGCGCGATGCCGACGCAGTGGTCCCGCACGTGCAGCCAGTCCCGGATGTTGCCGCCGTCGCCGTACAGCGGCACCGTACCGCCGTCCAGCAGGTTGGTGACGAACAGCGGAATGACCTTCTCCGGGAACTGGTACGGCCCGTAGTTGTTGGAGCAGCGGGTCACCACCACGTCCATGCCGTGTGTCCGGTGGTAGGCCAGGGCCAGCAGGTCGGAGCCGGCCTTGGACGCGGAGTACGGCGAGTTCGGCGACAACGGCCAGTCCTCGGTCCACGACCCTTCGTCGATCGACCCGTACACCTCGTCGGTCGAGACATGCACGAACCGGTTCGTCCCGTGGCGCAGCGCCGCGTCGAGCAGCGTCTGGGTGCCGACCACGTTGGTGGTCACGAACTCCGCGGCACCGGTGATCGACCGGTCGACGTGCGACTCGGCGGCGAAGTGCACCACCATGTCGTGTCCGGCGAGCGCCCGGTCGACGGCGGCGGCGTCGCAGATGTCCGCCTGGACGAAGGTCAGCCGCGGGTCGTCGCGGACCGGGGCCAGGTTGGCGAGATTGCCGGAGTAGGTCAACTTGTCCAGCACGGTCACCGTAGCCGGATCGACCGGGGCGTCCGGGTCGGTGAGCAGCATCCGGACGAATTCCGAACCGATGAAGCCGGCACCGCCGGTGACGAGGACTCTCACAGGTCCGGGAGTCTACGGGACACCGTCACCGTCGACCGGGGGATCGCCGGTGACGGCTATCCGACGATGTCCCCGCCGGGACCGGCAATGGACTGGTGCACGACCGGCCCAGCAGATGTCGGACGAAGGGTCCGACATCCGTGACCGGCCCGTACGGGGAGCCCGTCGACAGTTGCTGTGGGTGGTTAGGCCGGTAGGCTCCCGCCGTGCGTGGAATCCTACTCGCCGGCGGCACCGGCTCTCGGCTCTGGCCGATCACTCGCGCCGTGTCGAAGCAGCTCATGCCGGTCTTCGACAAACCGATGATCTACTACCCACTCGCCACCCTGATCATGTCCGGCATCCAGGAGATCCTGGTCGTGACCACACCGGAGGATCAACCACAGTTCCGGCGACTGCTCGGCGACGGCGCGCAGTTCGGGCTGCGGCTGAGCTACCGGGCGCAGCCCCGGCCGGAAGGCATCGCCCAGGCGTTCGTGCTCGGCGCGGACTTCATCGGCGATGAGTCCGTCGCGCTGATCCTGGGCGACAACATCTTCCACGGCATCGGTCTGGGCCGGAAGCTGTCCGACCACGCCGACCTCACCGGCGGACTGATCTTCGCCTACCCGGTGGCCAACCCCGAGGCGTACGGCGTGGTCGACTTCGACGCCGCCGGCCGGGTGCTGTCGATCGAGGAGAAGCCGAAGCGGCCGCGGTCGCGCTACGCGGTGCCCGGGTTGTACTTCTACGACAACCAGGTGGTGGAGATCGCTGCGGGGCTGAAGCCGAGCGACCGTGGCGAGCTGGAGATCACCGCGGTCAACGAGGCGTACCGCCGGGCCGGTCAGCTGTCGGTGACCGTGCTGGACCGGGGGACGGCCTGGCTGGACACCGGCACGTTCAATTCGATGATGCAGGCCGCTGAGTTCGTCCGGGTGATCGAGGAGCGCCAGGGCATGAAGATCGGCTGCGTCGAGGAGTCCGCCTGGCGTGCCAAACTGATCGACGACGATCAGCTGCGCGCCCTCGCCGAGCCGCTGACAAAAAGCGGTTACGGCAGCTACCTGCTGAGCCTGCTCGAGGAGCGCCACGACCACCGGTTGTCCGATGCCGGACCGGCAGAGGAGGCCTGATGAAGATCCGCGAGCTCGAGATCGAGGGCGCCTGGGAGGTCACCCCGCAGCAGCACGGTGACCCGCGCGGGCTGTTCATGGAGTGGTACCGCTTCGACCACCTGGCCGGGGCGGTCGGTCATCCGCTGCGGCTGGCCCAGGGCAACCTGTCGGTCTCGGCGCGCGGCGTGGTCCGGGGTATCCACTTCGCCGATGTGCCACCCGGCCAGGCCAAGTACATCAGCTGCGTACGGGGCGCGGTGGTCGACGTGATCGTGGACCTGCGGGTCGGTTCACCGACGTTCGGCCGGTGGACGGCGGTGCGGCTCGACGACGTGGACCGCCGCGCGGTCTACCTCAGCGAAGGACTCGGGCACGGGTTCTGCGCGATGTCCGACGACGCCACCCTGAACTATCTCTGCTCCACCACCTACAACCCGCGCGCGGAGCACGGCGTGCATCCTCTCGACGCCGACCTGGCCGTCGACTGGCCGGTCGCCGCGCCGCAGCTGTCCGCCCGCGACGACGCGGCCCCGACACTGGCCCGGGCCCGCGCCGACGGCCTGCTGCCGGACTACGGCCGCTGTCGGGAGTTCGCCGCCCGGCTCTCCGCCGGCGAGTTGCCGTACGCATCCGGCCAATAACTCTGCGCGAAAGCGACCTGTCGGACGTAGTTCGTCCGACAGGTCGCCCGAGACTGACCACGGAGCCCTCGGGGCGGCTAATGTCTGGTCATGGAACGGCGAATCTTCGGGCTCGAAACCGAGTACGGTGTCACCTGCACCTACCGCGGCCAGCGGCGGCTGTCGCCGGACGAGGTGGCGCGCTACCTGTTCCGCCGGGTGGTCTCCTGGGGGCGGTCCAGCAACGTCTTTCTCCGCAACGGGGCCCGGCTCTACCTCGACGTCGGATCCCACCCGGAGTACGCCACGCCGGAGTGTGACTCGGTGACCGACCTGGTGGCGCACGACCGGGCCGGCGAGCGGATCCTCGAAGGGCTGCTGGTGGACGCCGAGAAGCGGCTGCACGACGAGGGCATCGCCGGCGAGATCTACCTGTTCAAGAACAACACCGACTCGGCCGGCAACTCGTACGGTTGCCACGAGAACTACCTCGTCTCCCGGCACGGCGAGTTCGGTCGGCTGGCCGACGTGCTGATCCCGTTCCTGGTCACCCGGCAGCTCATCTGCGGTGCCGGCAAGGTACTGCAGACGCCGCGCGGGGCGGTCTACTGCCTGTCCCAGCGGGCCGAGCACATCTGGGAGGGCGTCTCCTCGGCGACCACCCGGTCCCGGCCGATCATCAACACCCGCGACGAACCGCACGCCGACGCCGAGCGGTACCGCCGGCTGCACGTCATCGTCGGCGACTCCAACATGAACGAGGTGACCACGCTGCTCAAGGTCGGCAGCGCGGACATCGTGCTGCGGATGATCGAAGCCGGCGTCGTCATGCGGGACCTGTCGTTGGAGAACCCGATCCGGGCGATCCGGGAGGTCTCCCACGACATCACCGGCCGGCGCAAGATCCGCCTCGCCTCCAACAAGGAGGTCAGCGCGCTGGAGATCCAGCAGGAGTACCTGGCCCGGGCGACCGAGTTCGTCGAACGCCGGGGCGGCGACCAGACCGCCAAGCGGGTCGTCGAGCTGTGGGGCCGGGTGCTGCGGGCGGTCGAGACCGGTGACCTGGATCCGGTCGCCCGGGAAATCGACTGGGTGACCAAGTTGAAGCTGATCGAGCGCTACCAGCGCAAGCACGATCTGCCGCTGTCCCACCCGCGGGTCGCCCAGATGGATCTGGCGTACCACGACCTGCGCCGCGGCCGCGGGCTGTACGCGCTGCTGGAGCGGCGCGGCCAGGTGGACCGGGTGGCCACCGACCCGGAGATCTTCGAGGCGAAGGAGACCCCGCCGCAGACCACCCGGGCCCGGCTGCGTGGCGAGTTCATCCGGCACGCCCAGGAGAAGCGGCGGGACTTCACCGTCGACTGGGTCCACCTCAAGCTGAACGACCAGGCCCAGCGCACCGTGCTGTGCAAGGACCCGTTCCGGGCCTACGACGAGCGGGTGGAGCGCCTGATCGCGAGCATGTGAGACGGTAGGCTCACCGGACGATGGCTGAACCCACCCGCGACGATCCCGCGCCGCCGCCGTCTGCCGCCGGGCGGCCGAGCCCGTTTCCCCGGACCGAGACCTGGCTCGAGCGGCGGCGCAACAAGATCGCCGCGGAGATCGCCCGCAACCGCCGTGGCGAGTACACCGTGCCCACCTGGGTGCTCGCCACGGCGTTGGCGCTCATCCTGGGTGCCTGGGCGGTCCTGATCATCGTCAGCTGAGCCGTCGCTGCCGGGTCAGCGCTGTCGGGTCACTGGTCGCCGCCGGCCAGCGCCGCCGCGTGCCGGCCGGCGGCCGCGCAGGCCAGGAAGTACGCGTGGTCGCCGGCCAGGTCCCGGCCCATGGTGCGCAGCGGCACCGGGCTGGCCCGCAACGCCGCGTCGAGACCGTCGGTGGCGACCCGTACCGCACGGTGCCGGCCGATCGGCGCCACCAGTCGACGCAGCGCGGTGGTCACGTCGTCGGCGATCTCCGCCGGCAGGTCCGCCGGGACCACCAGGTCCGCCGGAGCGAGTGCCACCCGGCCGTACGCGGTGCTGCTGTGGTGCGACAGGCCGCGGTGACGCGGCCGCGGGTCGTCGGCGGAGACGCGCAGCGCACCGACCGGCCGCCCGCCGAGCGTGGCGGCGGCGTTGACCGCCTCGCCGACCCCGACGCCGGAGAAGCCCCATCTGGTGCCGGTGCCGAGGTTGCCCGGACCTTGGCAGACCACTGTCACGTCGGCGGCCAGCACGTGCCGGGCGGCCAGCAGCCCGCTGTGGACGGTGGTGGCCTCCAGATCGCCGCCGAAGCACTGGCCCACGGTCACCGTGCCGGCGAGCGTTCCGGACAGCCCGTCCAGGGTCCGGGAGAAGCCGGCGGGCAGCGCTCCGCCGTCGGTCATCACGTACCCGACGCGCAGCCGGGGCCGGTCGGCGAGGACGCCGGCGACGATCGCCGGCAGCGCCGAGTGCAGGTCGGCGGTGACCACCGGCATCCCGGCCAGGTCCTCGGCGTCGGCCAGCACCTGCCGGTGCGGTGACGCCTCCTCGTCGACCCCGCACACGATCGCCTGCAGCGGGGTGTAGCGGGCCTTCACCAGGTGCCCGTCGGAGCGGTCCCGCCCGCCCGGCGGGTCCGGTGGCAGCCGGTCCGGCACCGCCACCACCAGGGCGTACCCGCCGGTGCCGAGCCCCATCAGCAGCGCCGAGACGTTCAGCAGCACCCGGTCGCCGGGTTCGGGTTCGCCGACCAGCTCCGGGTAGGCCACCGCGCGTACCGGCTCCCCGTCGACCGCGACGTCCAGTTCGACCGCCCCCCGCCACCGCCGCCGGACCGCGGTGACCCTGCCGTCACGCCATCGCACCATGCGGGGCACGCTAACCTGCACCCTCGTACGGCGGCCGGGCGGGGCGGTCGCTGCCGCGCCGACACTGCTAGCGTCGTGCCGTGTCCCGCAACCGGACCGAACGCCTGGTCAATCTCGTGATCTGCCTGTTGTCGACGCGGCGCTTCCTGACCGCCGCGCAGATCGCCGCGACCGTACCCGGCTACGAACACGATCCGTCTGACGTCCGTGACCACGAGGCGTTCCAGCGCAAGTTCGAGCGGGACAAGGCGGAGCTGCGCGACCTCGGCGTGCCGCTGGAGACCGGCGTGGCGAGCGCTTTCGACAGCGAACCGGGCTACCGGATCGCCCACCGCGAGTACGCGCTGCCGGAGATCCCGCTGGAGCCGGAGGAGGCCGCCGCGGTCGGCATCGCCGCCCGGCTGTGGCAGCACGCCGGGTTGGCCGCCGCCGCCTCGTCCGGGCTGGCCAAGTTGCGGGCCGCCGGGATCGACGTGGATCCGCAGGCCACCCTCGGGGTGGAGCCGGTGGTCACGGTCGACCCGGCGTTCGCCGCGTTGACCGCCGCGGCCCGCGACCGGCGTCCGGTGACCTTCGACTACCGGGTGCCCCGCGGTGACACCCCCACCCGGCGACGGCTGCAGCCCTGGGGGGTGGTCTGCTGGCGGGGGCGCTGGTACGTGGTCGGCCACGACCAGGACCGCGCGGCCACCCGCTGCTTCCGGTTGTCCCGGGTGGTGGGCGCGGTGCGGCTCACCGGTCGGGCCGGCAGCTACTACCCGCCGACCGACGTCGACCTGATCAGTCACGTCGCCCGCTGGTCGGACCCGGTCGAACGTACCGGCGTGGCCACCGTGCTGGCCGGGCCGGGCCGGGCCGCCGGCCTGCGGCGCGGCGCGGAGTCCTGCGTCCCGGGCCCGGACGGGGACCGGCTGACGCTGCGCTACGCCGAGCCGGAGGCGCTCGCGGGCCAACTGGCCGGGTACGGTGCCGACGTGCGGGTGCTCGATCCGCCGGAGCTGCGCGAGCTGGTGATCCAGCGACTGAAGGAGATCGTGGTGGCGCACCAGCCGGCCGGTGCGGAGGTGCGGGGGTGACCACGTCCCGACCGACCGGCTCGCGGGCCTCCGCCGACCGGCTCGCCCGGCTGCTCAACCTGGTGCCCTACCTGCTGGCCCGGCCGGGCGTGGAGATCGCACAGGCAGCAGCTGATCTGGGCACCACCGCCCGTCAGCTGCGGGAGGACCTGGAGCTGCTGTGGGTGTGCGGGCTGCCCGGCTACGGTCCGGGCGACCTGATCGACATGGCGTTCGACGGCGACCGGGTGACGATCACCTACGACGCGGGGATCGACCGGCCGTTGCGGCTGACGCCGGACGAGGCCCTGGCCCTGGTGGTGGCGCTGCGGATGCTGGCTGAGACGCCGGGGCTGGCCAACCGGGACGCCGTCGAGCGCGCGCTGGCCAAGATCGAGGACGCGGCAGGCGAGTCGGCCGGTGCCCCGGTGGCGGTACGCCTGCCCGCTGACACGGCCCGGTTGGACCGACTGCGGTCGGCGGCACAGAGCGGCCGGGCGGTACGGATCACCTACTACACGGCGGCCCGCGACGAGACCACCGATCGGGTCGTCGACCCGATCCGGGTGCTCATGATCGGCGGTCGGGGCTACCTGGAGGCCTGGTGCCGGCGGGCCGAGGCGGTCCGGCTGTTCCGGGCCGACCGGGTCGACGCCCTGGTCGAGCTGGACCAGCCGGCCGCCGTGCCGCCGCAGGCCGGTCGGCACGAACCCCGGGAGGCCGCGTTCCAACCGACGCCGGGCCTGCCGTCGGTGGTCCTGCGGGTCGGCCGGTGCGGCCGGTGGATCACCGAGTACTACCCGTGCGAGGACGTCCGGGTCGAACCGAACGGCGAGTGGCTGGTCACCATGCGGGTCACCGATCTGGCCTGGGCCCGCCGGTTCGTCCTCGGGCTGGGCCCGGACGTGACGGTGGTCGCTCCGGCGCAGCTGGTCGCGCAGGTGCACGCGGCCGCGTCCGCCGCGCTGGCCGCGTACGCCGTACCCGGTGGTGCGCCGGCTGCGGACCTGTCCGCTAGCGGCTAGTCTGCTCGGGTGCTGACCTGGATCGTTCTCGCCGTGCTGGGATGCGCTCTGTTGGTGCTCGTCGGGGCGGTCCGCCCGGTGCTGACCCGGCTTCCCGCGCTGCGCCGTGCCGCGCTCGCCCTGCAGCGCCGCCAGGGCGAAGCGGAGGCGTTGGCGGCGCAGGCTGAGCGGTTGCAGCTGCGGCTGGCGCAGCTGGAGCAGAGCCTGGCGGCCACCACCCGGCGTGGACGGCCTGTGGACCGCCCGGACGGACGCGGCTGACCAGCCGGTCACGCCAACCTGGCCTGTTCGGCCAGTGCCTGCGAAGCGCCGGTCAGCGTTGTGCCGTCCGTGGTTGACGGGTCAGTTGATCGTGGTTGAGACTTCACCGACCAGGCCAGATTGACCCGGTCTGGCAGGTGGCGGACCCCGCGAACGCACGTACGATGGGCTCGTCACCACCCGACGCACCGACTGGAGCTATGCCATGCATGCCCTGAAGCCGTGGCACATCGCCGTACTCGTGGTCGTGCTGATCCTGCTCTTCGGCGCCAAGCGGCTGCCGGACGCGGCGCGGTCACTCGGCCGCTCCCTGCGGATCATCAAGGCCGAGACCAAGAGCCTGGCCGACGACGACAAGGACCTCGCCGAGAAGGCCGACGCCCAGCACGGCCGCGCGCCGTACCAGGCCGAGCCGGTGATCGAGCCGACCAGCGTGCATCAGCCGGGCTACCAGCCACCGCCGGCGCCGGCGGCCGATCAGCAGCCACAGCGCGTCCGCGACACCAACTGACCGGAAAGGTCTCCTGCCGTGGGCTTCGCCCTGCGTCGGCGCGGTCCGAGCAAGTTCGACCGTGCCTCCGACGGCTCGATGACCCTGATCGAGCACTTTCGTGAGCTGCGTACCCGACTGTTCTGGGCCTCGCTGGCGATCGTCGTCGGGCTGGTCGTCGGATTCTTCCTCGCCGAACCGGCGTTCCAACTGCTCAAGCAGCCGTATTGCCAGTTGCCCGGCACCGGCGAGACGACCGCAGACGGCACCTGCCGGGAGTTCCTGCAGCTGTCTCCGGCTGACGGCTTCGTCCTGAAGCTGAAGCTGGCGCTCTGGATCGGCTTGATCGTCGGCGGCCCGGTCTGGCTCTACCAGCTCTGGGCGTTCATCGCTCCCGGCCTGCACCGGCACGAACGCAGATGGGCGTACGTCTTCGTCTCCATCGCGGCACCGCTGTTCCTGGCCGGTGCCATGCTTGCCTACTTCGTCGTGGACAAGGGGCTGGCGTTCCTGCTCGAATCCGGCGTTACCGGCCTGTCTACCCAGCTCGAGGTCACCCGGTACATCTCGTTCGTGACCACGATGATCCTGCTGTTCGGGGTCGCGTTCGAGTTCCCGCTGGTGCTGCTGATGCTCAACTTCACCGGCGTGGTCAGCGCACGCCGCCTGCTCAGCTGGTGGCGCGCGGTGGTCTTCGTCTGCTTCGCGTTCGCGGCGGTCGCCACCCCGGACCCGGGTCCGTTCGGGATGACCCTGCTGGCGGCGTGTCTGGCGCTGTTGTACTTCGTCGCGGTCGGGGTGGCGTTCCTCAACGACAAGCGCCGTGGCCGGGGCAAGGAGGTGTACGCCGGGCTCGACGACGACGAGGCGTCGCCGCTGGACGACGACCCGCAGCCGGTCGCGGTCGCGGAGCGGACCGAGACGGTCACCCCGGTCGTGCCGACCCAGCCGGTGCCGAAGCCGTTGCCGATCGAGCGTCGCTACGACGACATGACGTGACCGGTCCGGCCGGTCCGTCCGCTGTCGTGCCCGGTGCGATCGCGGTGCTGGCGAACCCGGCGGCCGGCCGTGGCCGGCATTCGGCAGTCCTGCCGCTGGTCCGTGACCTGCTGGCAGCGACCGGTCGGCCGGTGCGGCTGCTGGCCGCCGTCACCGCGGACCAGGCGGCGAGCGCATGTCGGGCCGCGGTGGCCGGTGGTGCGGCCGCAGTGGTGACCCTCGGCGGCGACGGCACCGTGCACCTTGCCCTGCAGGCGCTCGCCGGCACCGACGTCCCGCTGGGTCCGGTGCCGACCGGCACCGGCAACGACTTCGCCGCCTGCACCGGTTTTCCGGCCGATCCGGCCCGCGCGGCGGCGGTGATCGCCGCCGCTCTGGCCGCCGGCCGCAGCCGGCCCGTCGACCTGGCCCGGGTGTCCGCACCGGGCCGGCCGGACCGGTGGTTCGGCGCGGTGCTGGCCGCCGGATTCGACGCGATCGTCAACGAGCGGGCCAACCGGATGCGCTGGCCGTCCGGGCCGCGCCGCTACGACCTGGCGGTCCTGGCCGAGCTGGCGCGGCTGCGGCCGCGCCGCTACCGAATGGTGCGCGACGGCGAGCGGGACGACTTCGACGCGGTGCTGGTCGCGGTCGGCAACTGCGCCAGCTACGGCGGTGGGATGCGGATCTGCCCGGCGGCCGACCCGACCGACGGGCTGCTCGACGTGGTGGTGGCCGGGCCGGTCTCCCGCCGTACGCTGATCCGGATCAAACCGCAGGTCCGGCGGGGCAGCCACGTCGACCATCCGATGGTGCGCAGTCTCCGGGCCCGCCAGCTGACGATCGACGCGCCGGATCTGATCTGCCACGCCGACGGTGAACGGCTCGGGCCGCTGCCGGTGACCGTCACGGCCGTGCCGGGAGCGGTGCGGCTGCTGCGGTGATCACCGGTCCGGCTCGCCGGTGGCCAGGTCGAGCACGGCCGCGAGTCCGTTGGCCCGACCCGGGTCGGCCGCCGGCAGCACCAGCGCCGCGCAGCCGGCCCGTACGGCGCCCGCGTCGGCCGGGGTGTCGCCCACCATCAGGGTCCGCTCCGGATCGACCCGCAGCATCCCGCAGGCCCGCAGGAAGATCGCCGGGTCGGGTTTGCAGCGGCCCACCTCGTAGGACAACGCCCAGGCGCCGATCAGGTCGGCCAGGCCCCAGGCGGTGAAGTGCGGACGGATGTCGAAGCCGATGTTGCTGACCACGGCGACCGGCACCCCGGCGGCGTGCAGGGCCCGTAACGTCGCGGCGGTGTCCGCGTACGGCAGCCACCCGTCCGGGCCGAGCAGCCGCTGATAGAGGGCGTCGGCCAGGCCGTCCACCCCGCTGTCGACCGTCGCGGCCAGGCCGGTGTACGCGGCCCGGTGCGCCTGCGGGTACAGGTCGCGGTCGGCCCACACCTCGGCCAGTTGCGGGGGGACCCGGGTGGGCAGTGGCCCACCTGCCCGGCCGGCGGTCAGCAGCCGGTCAGCGAGGACGGTAGCCCGCCCCCGGTCCAGGGACACCCCGCACGCCTCGGCACCCTGGGTGACCCAACGGACCGGGTCCTCGACCTGGGCCAGTGTGCCGTGGAAGTCGAACAGGACCGCCTCGACCGGGCGGCGTCGTGGCCGGTCGGCCGGTTCGTACCCGGGACCGGCGGATACGTCGGGGCGGGGGCGTTCGGGTTGATCCGGCACGCCTGCACCTTATCGAGCCGGCTCGGCGGCCCGGTAGGTTGCCCTAACCTGAGTGGCCGCCGCCGCTGCTCGACCCTCTGTGCCCGGGAGTGACGAGACCCCTGACCGGGACGCCACCGGCCGGCTGCGATTAATCTTGCGGTATGTCGAGCCCCGCCGAGCGGTACGCCGCAGCGCGCCGCCGGGCCGCGCAGGCCGCCGCCTTTCCCGCGCTCGGGGAGTTCGCCCTCGATCTCGGTTTCGATCTGGACGACTTCCAGCGGGCCGCCTGCCAGGCCCTGGAACGGGGCAGCGGGGTGCTGGTCTGCGCGCCGACCGGGGCGGGCAAGACGGTGGTCGGCGAGTTCGCGGTCCATCTGGCGCTACGCGCCGGTGCCGCGCCGGCCGGCGGCCCGCCGCGCAAGTGCTTCTACACCACCCCGATCAAGGCACTGTCCAACCAGAAGTACCACGACCTGGTCGACCGGTACGGCGCCGCCCAGGTGGGGCTGCTGACCGGGGACAACGCGATCAACGGCGACGCGCCCGTGGTGGTGATGACCACCGAGGTGCTGCGCAACATGCTGTACGCCAATTCGGCCACTCTGGACGGCCTGGCCTACGTGGTGATGGACGAGGTGCACTACCTGGCCGACCGGTTCCGGGGCGCGGTCTGGGAGGAGGTGATCATTCACCTGCCGTCGTCGGTCATCCTGGTGTCGCTGTCCGCGACGGTGTCCAACGCCGAGGAGTTCGCCGACTGGCTGGTCACCGTGCGTGGCGAGACTGAGGTGGTGGTAAGCGAAGACCGTCCTGTCCCGCTGTGGCAGCACATGCTGGTCGGTCGGCGGATGTTCGACCTGTTCCACGACGCCGACGCGGCCCGCAAGCATGACGTGCATCCGGAGTTGCTGCGATACAGCCGGGAGATGCTGCGGCGGCTGGAACTCGGTGACGGCCGTACCCACGGGCCGGGCTGGGGCCGGTCCGGTGGTCGCGGCCCGCGTTGGCGTCCCCCGCTGCGGGCGGACGTGATCGAACGTCTGGAGCGGGAGGGCCTGCTGCCGGCGATCCTGTTCGTGTTCAGCCGGGCCGGGTGCGATGCCGCCGTCGCCCAGTGTCTGGCCGCCGGTCTGCGGCTGACCACCCCGGACGAGCGCGCCGAGATCCGTCGGCTGGTGGAGTCTCGGCTGTCCAGTCTGCCGGCCGAGGACCTGTCGGTGCTCGGCTACTGGGGCTGGCTGGACGGGCTGGAACGCGGTCTCGCCGCGCACCACGCCGGCATGCTGCCGGCCTTCAAGGAGGTCGTCGAGGAGCTGTTCGTCCGGGGCCTGATCAAGGCCGTGTTCGCCACCGAGACGCTGGCGTTGGGGATCAACATGCCGGCCCGCTGTGTGGTGCTGGAGCGGCTGGTCAAGTTCAACGGGGAGGCGCACGTCGACCTGACCCCGGGCGAGTACACCCAGCTGACCGGTCGGGCCGGTCGGCGCGGTATCGACGTGGAGGGCCACGCGGTGGTGGTCTGGTCGCCGGAGGTCGATCCACGGCACGTCGCCGGGCTCGCCTCGACCCGGACCTATCCGCTACGGTCGAGTTTCCGACCGTCCTACAACATGGCGGTCAACCTGGTCGGCACCGTCGGTTTCAACGCCGCCCGGGAACTGCTCGAATCGTCCTTTGCCCAGTTCCAGGCGGACCGGTCGGTGGTTGGCCTGGCCCGGCAGGCGCAGCGCAACACCGAGACCATCGAGGCGTACGGCGTCGAGACGCGCTGCGACCTCGGCGACTTCGACGCGTACTTCGATCTGCGGGTGGCGATCGCCGACCGGGAGCGGGAGCTGGCCCGGCAGGGTCAGCAGCAGCGGCGCACCGCGGCGGTCGACTCGCTGGAGCGGCTGCGGGTCGGTGACGTCATCCGGGTCCCGTCGGGTCGACGGGCCGGGTTGGCTGTGGTGCTCGACCCGGGCGCGGGCGGGTTCGGCGAGCCCCGCCCGCTGGTGCTGACCCAGGACCGGTGGGCGGGCCGGGTGTCGGTCGGCGACTTCACTGTCCCCGCAGAGGTGCTGACCCGGATCCGGGTGCCGAAGCATTTCAACCACCGGTCACCGGCGGCCCGACGGGATCTGGCGGCGGCGGTGGCCGGGACGGGCCTGGGTCGCCACGGAGCTCGCCGCCGGGGGCGTGCGCGCGGTGACCGGGACGACGACCGGATCACCCAGTTGCGCGCCGAACTGCGTCGGCACCCCTGCCACAGCTGTCCGGACCGGGAGGAGCATGCCCGCTGGGCGGAACGACGGCACCGGCTGGCCCGAGACACCGACGAGCTGCGGGCCCGGGTGGCGGGCCGGACCGGATCGTTGACCCGGACCTTCGACCGGGTCTGCGGTCTGCTGACCGACCGCGGCTACCTGACATCCGACGGTACGGTGACCGACGCCGGGCGGATGCTGGCCCGGATCTGGACAGAGACTGACCTGCTGGTCGCCGAGTGCCTGCGCCGAGGTGTCTGGGACGGTCTGGCGCCGGCGGAGCTGGCCGCAGCGGTGTCGGTGGTGGTGTACGAGGCCCGCCGCGACGTCGACGAGCGGGCGGCGCTGCCGCGGGGGGCGGTCACCGCCGCGGTGGACGCCACCACCGCGATCTGGGCCAGCCTGGAGGCCGACGAGGCGGCCGCCGGCCTGGAGTCGACCCGGGAGCCGGATCTCGGCTTTGTCTGGCCGATCTACCGGTGGGCCCGGGGCGAGCCGCTGGCCAAGGTGCTGGCCAGCGGGGACAGCCTGGACGGGGAGATGCCGGCCGGGGACTTCGTCCGGTGGGCCCGGCAGGTCGCCGACATGCTCGGGCAGCTGGCCCAGGCCCGGGGTGCGTCGCCGCAGCTGGCGCGGACGGCCGCGCAGGCGGTGTCCGCGCTGCAGCGCGGCGTGCTGGCGTACCAGACGACGGGGTGACTGCCGGTCGACGGTCGAACAGCGTGCCGTAGTCACCGGTACCGGTGGTGCGTCACAATGTCGACACGGCCCGGCGAAACAACCGAACGATCGCTTGCGAAGACCCTTTTCGCTGCTCACCATCGGTCCGGGGAGTACCAGCCTGTGGTTCGGGCCGAAGGGGTGGACGTGGCAGATATCAACCATTTTGAGTATGGCTTCATCACGCCAACGCTGAGTTACGCGTTGTCGGTGCTCGGTTCGTTTCTCGGACTGATCTGCGCCGTGCGGGTCCGGGAGTCGGACACCCCGGGCCGGCGGGCCTGGTGGCTCTCGCTGTCGGCGTTCGCGATCGGTGGCACCGCCATCTGGACCATGCACTTCATGGCGATGCTCGGCTTCAGTGTGGCCGGCACCCAGATCCGCTACGACATCGCGATCACCATCGCCAGCGCGGTGATCGCGATCGCCGCAGTCGCGTTCGGGCTGTTCCTGGTCGGCTTCGGCCGGCCGTCGCTGGTGAAGATCCTGCTCGGCGGGGTCATCACCGGCCTGGGCGTGGCCGCGATGCACTACACCGGGATGGCCGCGATGCGGCTCAACGGCGACATCGACTACGCGCCGGGCCGGGTGACGCTCTCCGTGGTGATCGCGGTGATCGCGGCAACGGTGGCGCTGTGGCTGGCGGTCACGGTCCGTCGGCCGCTGGCGATGACCGGATCCGCGCTGCTGATGGGTGTCGCGGTCAACGGCATGCATTTCACCGGCATGACGGCGATGTCGGTGCACCTGCACGAGCCGACCGGCGTGCTCAACGGGGCGACCGCGGCAACCCTGCTGGTACCGATCGGCGTGGCGGTGCTGCTCGTGGTGATCGGCCTGGTGTACGCGGTCCTGTCCGCCCCGACCGAGGAGGACCGGGCGGCGGCGGCGTACCTCGACGCGCGGATCGCCGAGCGGCGTAGCGCCCCACAGCCACCGACCCCTGCCCGGCCGAACGGGTTCACCCCGCTACGCAGCGGCTCGAACACCGGTAGTGAACAGAACGCGTCGAGCCGGTCAGGCGGGTTCAACGGGTTCAACGCCTGACCCGCTAGCGTCCGCACCGCCGGACCCGCCGGCGCCCCCTGCCATCGCGTCGACCAGCCGCCGACAGGAGCCCGCAAGGTTCCACCGGTCCGCCAGCTCCATCAACCGGTCGGGGTCGGTCGGTGCGGCGGGCAGCCGCACCGGTTCGACCGCCAGATCGAGGTCCCTGGCTACCCGTACCACGGTCGGTGCGACCGCCAGGTAGTCGCGGGCGGCCGCCAGCCGGGCCCGCAGACCGGGAGCGAACCCGGACCGTGGGTCGTCCAGTGCCACGACCAGCCCGGCAAGATCGCCGTACCGCTGCAGCAGCCGCGCTGCGGTCTTGGCGCCGACGCCCGGCACTCCCGGCAGGCCATCGCTCGGGTCGCCACGAAGTGCGGCGAAGTCGGCGTACCCGGCGGGCGGTACGCCGAAGCGCTGCTCGACGGCCGCGCCGTCGCAGTCCTCCAGCTTGGCCACCCCCCGACCGACGTAGAGCAGCCGGACCGGGTGGTCGTCGTCGACCAGCTGAAACAGGTCCCGGTCGCCGGAGACCACCTCGACCGGGCCGGCCTGGCGGGTGGCGAGCGTACCGAGCACGTCGTCGGCCTCATAGCCGGCCACGCCGACCGACGGCACCCCCAGCGCGGACAGCACGTCCAGCAGTACCGGCAACTGCGGCACCAGGGTGTCCGGGACGACCTCCCCGCCGGTGGGTGCCACCCGGTGTGCCTTGTACGACGGCAGCAACCGTACCCGCCAGGCGGGCCGCCAGTCGTGGTCGAGGGCGCAGATCAGCCGCGCCGGCCGCCGCCGGGTGATCAGCGCGGCCAGCATGTCGAGGAAGCCGCGTATGGCGTTGACCGGTTCGCCGTCGGCGGTGCGGGCGGCGGACTCGGGCACCCCGAAGTACGCCCGGAAGTACAGGCTCGGGGCGTCGACGGCCAGCAGAGCATCGGATCGGTTCACGCGCTACAGCCTCGCACAGCCCGGTGACACCGCTGGTTGTCCGGCACGGCCGTCGGGCCGGTGCGGCAGGCTGCCGACATGAGGTTCCTGCCCGGCCTGGAGCTGAGCCGCCGGTTTCACCACGCGGTGGTGGCGCCGGCGATCGCCGCTCGGTTCCCCCGGCTGCGCTACGCCGCAGCCCGGATGGACACCGGTTCGGAGCTGTTCGGGTTCGACACGGAACGCTCCCGCGACCATGACTGGGGCCCGCGGGTGCAGGTGTTCCTCGACTGCGCCGATGCCGGCCTGGCCGACCAGGTGTGCGCCGCCGTTACCGAGGACCTGCCGGCGACCTTTTTGGGCTTCCCGACCAGGTTCGCGCCGGACGCCGACCGCACTCTGGGGGTGCCGGCGCTCGACGGTGCCCGGCACGGGGTGACGGTGACGGACGTGTCTGCCTGGTGCCAGCGGGTGCTGGGCTTCGATCCGGCCGATGGGCCGGGCCGGCTGGACTGGCTCGCCACCCCGACCCAACGGCTCGCCGAGTTCACCGCCGGGGACGTGTTCCACGACGCCCTGCCCGGCGTCACGGCCGGGTCGGTTGGCGGGCTGACCGGTCGCCGTGCGGTTCTCGCCTGGTACCCACCGGACATCTGGCGGTACGTGCTGGCTGCGGCCTGGGCCCGGGTGGCCGGCGAGGAGCCGTTCGTCGGCCGGTGCGGGGAGGTCGGCGACGAGATCGGTGGCGCGGTGGTGACCGCCCGGATCGTGCGGGACCTGATGCGGCTGGCGTTGCTGGTCGGCCGTTGCTACCCGCCGTACCACAAGTGGCTGGGCAGCGCGTTCGCCCGGCTGCCGGACGATGACGGGCTGTGTGCGACGTTGGCCGCGGCGTTGTCGGCGACCGGGTGGAGTGTGCGGCAGCGGCGGCTGTGTCAGGCGTACGAGCTGCTGGCGGTGCGGACCAACCAGCTCGCGCTGGCCGCGCCGGTGGAGCCGACGGTACGGCCGTTCCGGGACCGGCCGTTCCTGGTGCTCGACGCGGCCAGGTTCGCTCGGGCCCTGTGGTCGGCGATCGGTGACCGCGAGCTGCGGGCGCTGCCGGTGCTGGGGGCGGTGGATCAGGTCGTCGACCACACCGCGCTGCTCACCGATGTCGCGCGGACCCGCACGGTGATGGGTCGCGTCCTGGGACTGGACCACGACGGGACGCGGCCAAACGAACGTTAAGCTTGTTGGGTGTCGATCGGCACCGCCGGCCCGCCACCGTGGGCCGGCGCCGGCCCGCTCACCATCCTGGAGCGCACCACCATGACCGTCGAACGCGTCCTGCCCACGCCCGAGGCATACGACCTGATCGAGTTGGCCACCGAGCTCGCCGACCGGGAGTTGGCCGGCCGGGCCGCCGAATTCGAGGCACGGGCCGAGTTCCCCCGGGAGGTGGTCCGCACCCTCGGCCGGGCCGGTCTGCTCGGCCTGCCGTTCGCGGAGTCCGACGGCGGCGCGGGCCAGCCCTACGAGGTGTATCTGCAGGTGCTGGAGGTGCTGGCCAGCCGTTGGCTGGCGGTCGCCGAGGCGGTCAGCGTGCACACGTTGTCCTGCTATCCGGTGGCCGAGTACGGCACTGACCGGCAACGGAAGCTGTTGCCGGAGATGCTCGGCGGTGAGCTGCTGGGTGCGTACTGCCTCAGCGAGCCGCAGGGCGGGTCGGACGCGGCGGCGCTGACCACCCGGGCGGTTCGCGACGGGGACGACTACGTGGTGACCGGGACGAAGGCGTGGATCACCCATGCGGCGGTGGCCGACTTCTACAACGTCTTCTGCCGCACCGGCGGACCTGGAACGCGGGGCATCTCGTGCCTGTTCGTCCCGGCCGGCACCGCCGGCGTGCTGGCGCAGCCGGCGGAGCGCACCATGGGCCTGCGCTCCTCCCCGGTCGCCCAACTGGTGTTCGACCAGGCCAGGGTGCCGGCGGAGCACCTGGTGGGTGCCGCGGGCTCCGGCTTCGGTGTGGCGATGTCCGCGCTGGCCGCCGGCCGGCTGGGGATCGCCGCCTGCGCGGTCGGGCTGGCGCAGGCGGCGCTCGACCACGCGGTCGGTTACGCCCGGCAGCGGGAGCAGTTCGGCCGGCCGATCATTGACCTGCAGGGGCTGGGGTTCCTGTTGGCGGACATGGCCACCCAGGTGTCGGCCGCTCGGGCGGTGACCCTGGCCGCAGCCCGGTTGCGCGACGCCGATCGGGCGTACGCCGTCGAGGCGGCCAAGGCCAAACTGTTCGCCACCGACGTCGCGATGAAGGTCACCGTCGACGCGGTTCAGGTGCTCGGTGGGTACGGCTACGTGGCCGACCATCCGGTGGAGCGGTACCTGCGCGAGGCGAAGGTGCTGCAGATCGTGGAGGGGACGAACCAGATCCAGCGGGTGGTGATCTCCCGGGCACTGGCCCGGTGACGGTAGGTTTCTCGCCGTGGAAGAGACCGATCGGGCTATCGTCGCCGCGCTGACCACCGACGGCCGGGTGTCGTACACCGAGCTGGCCGAGCGGGTGGGCCTGTCGGTGTCGGCGGTTCATCAGCGGGTACGCCGGCTGGAGCAGCGCGGGGTGGTTAACGGCTACACCGCCCGGGTGTCGTACGAGGCGGTGGGGCTGCCGTTGAGCGCGTTCGTCGCGATCCGGCCGTTTGACCCGTCCCAGCCGGACGACGCCCCGGAACGGCTGTCGCATCTGGCCGAAATCGATTCCTGTTATTCGGTGGCGGGGGAGGACTTCTACCTGTTGCTGGTCCGGGTGGCGAGCCCGGCGGATCTGGAACGGCTGTTGCAGGAAATCCGGACGGCGGCGAACGTCACAACCCGGACGACGGTGGTGCTGTCCACCCCGTACGAGTCACGTCCGCCGAAACTCGTCTGAGTCTGTCGCCTGGTCTGCCTGGCTGCCGGGAAGCCTTTCCTATCGTCCTAGGACGCTCTAGGCGCTGTGCTTTCACCATCCCGCACATCAACGACCCAGCAACCACGCCAAGCGCCGCACCGTTTGAAGCCCACGACGCCGGGCATGCAGGAAGCACGGACGGAAACCGTCCGGTCAGTACCGCGATAGGAGTGATCGACCATGGGCATGACCGACAAGGCGCGCAACAAGGCCGAGGAGCTCAAGGGCCAGGCGAAGGAGCGCTACGGCGCGGCGACCGACAACGAGCAGATGCGGGCCGAGGGCGCCGCCGAGGCGAGTAAGGCGCGGACCAAGGACGCGGGAGAGCACGCGAAGGACGCCGGCCGCAACGTACGGGACGCGTTCAGCGGCTGACGAGCAGCGGACCGGATCAGCCGGTGGTGGTCGTCCGTTGCCGGGACCACCACCGCTGTCCGGACTCCGGCAGCGTGTCGATCGGGTCGTAGTACGGGTACCGCCGTCCCAGGTCGTCGGATCCGTCGAGTGAGGTTCGGTAGTTCTTGGTCCAGTAGGAGATGCCGTGCTCCCGGTCGTACTCGGTGAGCATGTGCACCCAGCGCTTGCCGACCAACGGCACGTCGCACACGATCCGCGGGGTGGCGTAGCCCGGTAGATAACCCATCAGATCGTGCTGCAGCTGCTGCGCGGTCCGGACCGGAACCCGCCAGTGTTCGGCGTTGGGAATCATGTCGCAGAGATAGAAGTAGTACGGGAGGATGCCGGCTTCGCCCTGGAGCGCGAAGCACAGGTCGAGCAGGCTGTGCAGGTCGGCGTTGACGCCGCGCATCAGCACTCCCTGGTTGCGCACGTCGCGGATGCCCACGTCGAGCGCGGTCTGGGCGGCTCGGGCGACCAGCGGGGTGAGTGACTGCACGTGGTTGACATGGGTGTGGATGGCAAGGTTGACGCCGCGGCTGGCGGCGGTACGGGCGACACGGCCCAGGCCGGTCACGACATCGGGTTGCAGCCAGTGCTGGGGTAGGCCCATGAGCGCCTTGGTGGCCAGCCGGATGTCGCGAATGCTGTCGATCTCCAGCAGGCTCTGCAGGTAGCTTTCGAGATGTCGCCAGGGGAGGTTGGCCACGTCGCCGCCGGAGACGACGACGTCGCGGACTCCGGGGTGCCCGCGCAGGTAGTCGAGTTGCGCCTGGTACCGGTTGGTGGGCTTGAGCGTCAGGCGCAGTTTGTCGATCGTCGGGGTGGAGTTGCCGACGAGGTCCATCCGGGTGCAGTGCCCGCAGTACTGCGGGCAGGTGGCGAGGAGTTCGGCGAGGACCTTGGTCGGGTAGCGGTGGGTCAGTCCCTCCGCCACCCACATGTCGTGTTCGTGCAGGGAGTCGCGGCTGGCGTACGGGTGGGACGGCCAGTCGGTCCGGCGGTCGCTGGCCAGCGGGAGCATGTAGCGCCGGATCGGGTCGGCCCGCAGGGAGTCGGTATCGGGTGCGCCTGCTGGCACCATCGTGTTGATCATCTGCGGGGTGACCAGCATGGACATGGTGGCGTGTCGGCTCTGGTCGGCGTCGAGTTCGGCGTAGAAGCCGTCGCGGACGAGGTCGCCGAGGACGGCGTGCAGTTGGGCGACGGTCTTGACGCAGTGGGCCCGTTGCCACTGGGCGGACTGCCACTGGTCGGGGGTGACGTCGCGCCAGCCGGGTAGTCGGGTCCAGTCGGGTTCGACGAGCTCGCGGCGCTGGTATTCGTACGGCTGGGGCAGCGTCGGGGTGGTTCCGGGATTGTCTGCCGAGATGGGTTGCAGCATCGGTCCTCCTGGCTCGGTGCGTCCGGTGGGGCGTACCGCACTCCTGGATAATTTCCTGTGTGCGGACTAGTCTGCCGTAAGTCTTCCGGTCTTGCTAGGTACTGGGTGGTGATTCGGTTGTCGATCGGCGGCTCCGGCGGGCAGGTGTCGTCCCCCGCGCAGGTAGCGGCAGACTGAGCTGATGACGACTCGTACGGTGGGTTCGGAGGCTGGGCTGCCCGCGGTGCTGTACCGGGGTGCCAGGTTGTACTGCCCGGCGGTGCCGGGAGCGACGGCGTTGCTGGTGCGTGACGGCCGGATCGGCTGGTTGGGCGCGGACACGGACGCGCCACCGGCGGACGTCGTGGTTGACCTGGCCGGCGCGCTGGTGACCCCGGCCTTCGTCGACGCGCACGTGCACGCGACCGACACCGGCCTGGTGCTGTCCGGCCTGGATCTGTCGTCGGTGCGTTCGCCGGCCGAGCTGGTCGACCGGGTGGCCGGCTTCGCGGCGGGGCTGCCGCCGGACGCGGTGGTGCTGGGGCACGGGTGGGATGAGTCGACGTGGCAGCGGCCGGTGCCGCCGGACGCGCGGCAGTTGTCGGCGGCGTCGGGTGGGCGTCGGGTGTACCTGTCTCAGGCGTCGATCCATTCGGCGCTGGTGTCGTCGGAGATGCTGGCGGCGGTGCCGGGTCTGGCGGAACGGTCCGATCCGCCAGGGTGGGTGCGGGAGGACGACCATCACGCGGTACGGGCGGTGGCGTTCGGGTCGTTGACACCAGCGCAGCGTGCGGCGGCGCAGCGGGCCGCGTTGGCTGCGGCGGCCGGGGCGGGTATCGCGGCGGTGCACGAGTGCGGCGGTCCGCAGACGTCGTCGGAGTCCGACTTCGTCTCCGTGCTGGCGATGTCGGGCGACGGCCTGCCGGAGGTGTACGGGTACTGGGGGGAGTTTCTGGGGGCGGCCCGGGCACGGGAGCTGGGCGCGGTGGCCGCCGGTGGTGACCTGTACGCCGACGGCGCGTTGGGGTCGCGGACGGCGTACCTGTCGCAGCCGTACGTCGACGGCGGCGGCGGCTGCGGCAGTTGTTTCCTGGCCGCCGGTCAGGTCGCGGCGCATCTGGTGGACTGTGTCCGGTCGGGGGTGCAGGGCGGGTTCCACGCGATCGGTGACGCGGCGGTGGCGGCGGTCGTGGACGGCTTCGCGGCGGCGGCCGGCGAGGTCGGGGTGGAGCGGTTGCGGGCCGGCCGGCACCGGGTGGAGCACGTCGAGCTAATCGACAAGCGGGTGATCGGGGCGTTCGTCGAGTTCGGGGTGGTGGCCAGTGTGCAGCCGGCGTTCGACCGGTTGTGGGGTGGTGAGGGTCAGATGTACGCGGCCCGGCTGGGGGTGGACCGGGCGTTGGCGTCGAATCCGTTCGGTGCGTTGCACGGGGTGGGCGTCACGTTGGCGTTCGGTTCGGACTCGCCGGTGACGCCGCTGGATCCGTGGGGTGCTGTCCGGGCCGCGGTTTCGCATTTCAATCCGGCGTCGCGGTTGGCGGTTCGGTCGGCGTTCGCCGCGCACACCAGGGGCGGTTGGCGGGCGTTGCCGCCGGGAGTGGTGCAGACCGCGCAGGAGGGTGCGTTGGCGCTGGGTGCGGCGGCGACGTTCGCGGTGTGGGAGACGCCGGCGGGTGTGTCGGCGGACGGCCTGCCGGTCCTGGTGGCGGAGGATCCGGCGTTGCGCGGGCCGGCGGATCCGACGCCGTTGCCGCGGTGTCTGCGGACGGTGCTGCGGGGTCGGGAGATCTTCGTGGCGGCGGGTCGGGCGGCGGCTGGCGTGGGGTGAGCCGGGGTGGCCGGTGACACGCCGGTGTTGACGCGCCGGTGGCGGTGGTCGATGTCCCTGGGCCGGGTTGACAGCACCGGGGGTGGCCCGCGTACCGTCTTTGAGTCCTACCACGGGAAGCGGCTGTTGTTCGCTTCGTTTCTTCGTCCGCTGGCCGAGCGACTGTTGTCGCAGTGTGGTTGTGCCGCTCGTGGATCGCCACGGGTGGTGTCCGCATCGGCCAGGTCCAGTGGGCGAGGGTCGGCGAGGCGGCGCGAACCGGCCGCGACTTTCCGGTGCACGGGCAGGTGGTCGTGCGGGGCCAGTAGACAACGGTCCGTCGGGGGCAGCCAGTTCCCGGTTGGCCGGTCCGAAGGTCGCCGTACGGTCGTCCTGCCGCATCGGCGGGGGAGGGGCCTGGGAGCGCGGGGCGCGGCCGGATCGGCCGCGCCCCGATTTCTCGTTTGGCGGCCGGTGCGTCGCCGGCGGTGGCTGTCGTCGTCGGATGGGCGGGGTTGCCGGTAGCCTTCGTCGGACGGATCGGTGGCTGCCGCAGGTGGTGGCCTGGCGGGTGGGGCTCGACGTGGCGATGGTGGATGCGGCGGTGGTGCCGGAGCGGTCGCGGCCGGTGGCGCTCGCGGCGGCGGGTGGCCCGTTGGGGTTGCCGTGGGCGATCGGTCTGGCGGTGTTGTCGGGTGCGGCGCTGCTGGTGGCTTTTCCGCCGTACGGCTGGTGGTGGGCGGCCCCGGTGGGGGTGGCGGCGTTGTCGGTGGCGGTGCATCGGCGTCGGTTGCGGGCGGGTGCGGGTCTGGGGTTCGTGGCCGGGGTGGTGTTCTTCGCGCCGTTGCTGAGTTGGACGAATCTGCACACGGGCAGTTTGCCGTGGGTGTTGCTGTCGGGGTTGCAGGCCGGTTATCTGGCGTTGTTGGGTGCGGTGGCGGCGTTCGTGTCGCCGGTGGTGGATCGTCGCCGGGTGGTGTTGTGGCCGGTGGTGACCGGGTTGTTGTGGGTGGGGCAGGAGGCGTTGCGGGGTCGGACGCCGTTCGGTGGGTTCCCGTGGGGGCGGTTGGCGTTCAGCCAGGGCGATTCGCCGGTGTTGTCGTGGGCGGCGGTGGGTGGGGCGCCGTTGGTGACGTTCGTGGTGGCGGTGGCCGGTGGGGTGTTGGCTGCGGGGGTGTGGCGTTCCTGGCGTTTCTGGCGGGGTTTGGCGCCGGTGGCCGGGGGTTTCGGGGTGGCGGTGCTGGTGCTGCTGGTGGGTGGGTTGGTGCCGGTGGGGGCCGGGTCGTCGGGTTCGGTGGTGGTGGCGCTCGTGCAGGGCAACGTGCCGCGGATGGGGTTGGATTTTAACGCTCAGCGGCGGGCTGTGTTGGACAACCATGTGCAGGGCACGGTCCGGTTGGCGCGGCAGGTGGCGGCCGGTGAGGTGCCGGCGCCGGATCTGGTGGTGTGGCCGGAGAACGCCAGCGACGTGGATCCGATGGGTGACGCGCGGGCGGCGGCGAGTATCGACGAGGCGGCGGCTGCTGTCGGGGTGCCGATCCTGGTGGGTGCGTTGGCGTACGGGCCCGGTGCCGGGGAGGTGCGCAACGTGAGTCTGGTGTGGGAGCCGGGTTCCGGTGGCGACGTCGAGCAGGTGTACGTGAAGCGGCATCCGGTGCCGTTCGCTGAGTATGTGCCGTTTCGGCGGTTGGCGCGGATGGTCACCGACCAGGTGGATCTGGTCCGGGCGGATTTCGTGGCCGGTTCGCAGCCGGGTGTGCTGCGGGTGGGTCCGGTGGCGGTCAGCGGCATCATCTGTTTCGAGGTGGCCTATGACGGGTTGGTCCGTGACACGGTGACCGGTGGTGCGCAGGTGTTGGCGGTTCAGACGAACAACGCGACGTTCAATGAGGCCGAGGCGGCGCAGCAGCTGGCGATGGTGCGGTTGCGGGCGGTGGAGCATGGCCGGGCCGGGTTGATGGCGTCGACCGTTGGCATATCGGCGTTTGTCGATCAGAATGGGCGGGTGTCGCAGCCTACCCGGTTCAACACGGCGGCCGCCGTGGTGAGTGAGCTCGAACTCGGGGCGACGCGTACTCTTGCGACTCGGATGGGTTTCTGGCCTGAAGCGGTGCTGGTGGTGTTCGCCGGCGCGGTGCTGGTCGCCGCGGTGTGGCTGCGGCGGCGGGTGGTCAGTTCGGATACGGAGGTACGGTGAGCGAGGCGGTGTCGGCGGGCAGCGGCCCGGAGGGCTACCCGGGTGTCGGTCGGGTGCTGGTGGTCGTCCCCACCTACAACGAGGCGGAGAACGTACGTCTGATCACCGCCCGGATCCGCGACGCCGTGCCCCAGGTCGACGTGCTGATCGCCGACGACAACTCGCCGGACGGAACCGGGGCGGTCGCCGATGAGCTGGCTGCGGCCGACGGCCAGGTGCATGTGCTGCACCGGCCGGGGAAGCAGGGTCTCGGCGCGGCCTACGTCGCCGGGTTCGGCTGGGCGCGGGAGCGTGGTTACGACGCGGTGGTCGAGATGGACGCCGACGGGTCGCATGCTCCGGAGCAGTTGCCGCAGCTGCTCGACGCGGCGCGGGACGCCGACGTGGTGATCGGCTCCCGGTGGGTGCCGGGCGGTGAGGTGGTGAACTGGCCCCGGCACCGGTGGGTGCTGTCGCAGGGGGCGAACCTGTACACCCGGTTGGCGTTGGGTATGCCGGTGCGGGACGCGACCGGTGGTTACCGGGTGTACCGGATCGCGGTACTCGACAAGATCGACTACGCGAGTGTGTCGTCGCAGGGCTATTCGTTCCAGGTGGAGCTGACCTGGCGGGCGCACCGTGAGGGGTTCCGCATCGTCGAGGTGCCGATCACGTTCGCGGAGCGGGAGCAGGGCGCGAGCAAGATGAGCGCGTCGATCGTGCGGGAGGCGTTGTGGCGGGTGACCGTCTGGGGGGTTCGGGCCCGCCGGGACGGGTTGACCGGCCGGCGTCGCGACACGGCGTCGGCGCGCTGGCCGTGACGACGGCGCGTGTCATGCTGGACAGGTGACCTGACGCCACGTTCGCAGGAGGTGACATGCGCCGGGGAGTGCGGTTGATCCCGTTGGCGTTGGCGGCTGGTCTGGTGCTGGAGGTCGCCGTCTTCCTGCTGATCGCCCATCAGATCGGCTACGGGTGGGCGTTGCTGTTGGTGCTGGCCGCTTCCCTGGCGGGTATGGCTCTGCTGCGTCGGGAAGGGATGCGTGCCTGGCGGAGTTTCCGGGCGGCGGCGCAGTCCGGTCGTCCGCCCGGCGAGCAGGTCAGTGATGGTCTGCTCGGGTTGGTCGCTGGTGTGTTGTTGGCGGCGCCGGGGCTGGTCAGTGGCGTGTTCGGTGGTGTGTTGGCGGTGCCGCAGGTGCGGCGGGTGGTGCGGCGGCGGGTTCAGGTCGCTGCGGAGCGGCGGATGTCGTCGGCGGCGGCCGGGGAGATGTTCGGGCCGCGCCGGGTGCGGGTGTATCCGCCGCCGACGGCGTCCGGTTCGCCGCCGGCGGGGTCTGCGGACGGTTCCGCGCAGCAGGCCGCTGCGGGTGGTCCGACGATCGAAGGGGAGATCGTCGACCCGCCGCGGTGAGCGGGCAACGCGGGGCGGGGCCGTGACGATGCCCCTGACGCCGGCGTACGGCATCAGGGGCATCGGGTGTCTGGTCTGCCCGCCGGTCGGCGGGGGCGGGTGGGTCAGACGCCGCCGCGTCGGTTGCGGACCTCCTGCAGACGTTCGGCCAGGATGTCTTCCAGTTCGGCGATCGACCGCCGTTCTAGCAGCATGTCCCAGTGGGTGCGTGGCGGCTTGGCCTTCTTCTGCTCCGGTTCGCTGCCGTCGACCAGCCGGGCGACGCTGCCGTCGAACTTACATTCCCAGGTCACCGGCACCTCTGCGTCGACGGCGAACGGGACCTCGAACTGGTGGCCTTTGGCGCAGAGGTACTCGCGGGTCTGGCGCGGCGCGAGTTCCGTGTTGCGGTCGGACTCGTAGCTGACTGCTCCCAGACGGCTTCCGCGCAGCATGCGCTCGCCCATGATCGGCTATCCCCTCGGTCGTGGTGCTGGTCTTCAGGTGTAACGATGTGCACGGGGCGGGCGATTCCCGCTGTCAGCGGACGCTGCCTGGTAGCGGCAGGGCCCGCGGCCCGGACGTGTGCGAGCGTATCCGGCCGATGCTCGCTGCCGCCGTGTCACCGGTGCGCGGACGCCGTCGCCGCCGGGATGAAACACGGCGTTAACGAAGTCTGGCACATCGGTGACGATGTTGATGCGATGTAGGTCACTGTGCCGGCGCCGCCGGTGGCTTGTCGACCGGCCGCTGGGCGGTGCTGAGCGCTGCCAGCGCCGTGGCGAGGTCGCTGACTTGGCGGGACAGTTCCGTGACCCGGTTCTGGGCGTTGTCACGTTCGGCCCGGGCGGTGTCGAGGGCGGCGGCGAGTTCCGTCGCGGTGTGTCGGGCCTGTTCGGCGCGGGCGACGGCGGCTGCGGTCTCCGCCCGGGCAGTGTCGGCGTCGGCGCGGGCGGTGTCGGCATCGTGTCGCGCCGCATCGGCGCGCCGCTGCCACTGGTCGATGTCGGCGCGGGCCCGGTGCAGCTCTTCACCCGTGGCGGCGGCTTCTGTGCGCGCCTGGGCGGCGTCGGCCCGGGCGGCGTCGGCTTGCGCGTCGGCCCGGTCGGCGCGGATGTCGGCCTGCCGGCGGTGGTCGTCGGCGGTGCGTGCGGCTTCGCTGGCGTCGGCCGCTGCGGCGGTGGCGGCTGCCGCTTCCCGGGTGAGTTCGTCGATGACGCGCCGGTCCTCGTCGCGTTGCCGGGTCAGTTGTTCCAGTTGTTCGCGGGCGGTGTCGCGGTCGTGTTCGGCCTGCCGCAGCAGTGCGGCGGCGGCGGCGGCCTGTTGCTGCGCGGTGGCCTGTTCCGTCCGTGCCTGCGCGGCCTGCTGATGGGCCGCTGCGGCTTCGGCGGTCGCGGTGTCGGCGCGCGTCTCGGCGGTTTCGGCGCGGGCGGCGGCCTGCGCGGCGATCTGTTGTGCATGGGTGACGGCTTCGGCGGCGGCTTCGGCTGTCTGCCGCGCGTCGTCGCGTTCGGCCTGGGCGGCGGCGAGGGTGGCGGCGGCTTCGGCCCGGACTTCGGCGACGCGACGGTCGACGCCGGCTGGGGAGAGTTCGGCGTGCAGTGTCTCGGTGAGGGTGCCGACCATCTGGTCGAGGCGGTCGACGAGTTCCCAGCTGCGGGCGATCTGGCCGGCGAGACCGGGGGCGTCGCGGCGGCGCATCCGGTTGGCGCGGGAGGCGCGTTGGCAGGCTCCGTCGTTGTCGCGGCAGTACCGGAAGGGGCGGCCGGCGGCTGCCCGTTGCGGTACGGGTGCGCCGCAGTGTGCGCAGGGCCGGGTTGCGGTATCGGTGTCCGGCGGCGGGGTGTCCATCGCCGCCGAAGTGTAGTTGCCGGTCTGACGCGTACCGCCGTCGTGGTGGCCGTAGGTGTGCCTTCGGCGGGCCATGGATCTGACCGAGGCGTACAACCGCACGTCGGCGCGTGACGGTGAGCGGCGCTGGGCGCTGCTCGTCGAACTGTTCGCTGAGGTGGGGGAGGACACCGAGGTACGGCCTCCGCTGCGGGTCGACTACGGCGTCCACACCAGCGTCGGGTCGCGTACCTTCGTCAACTTCGGGCTGGTGGCGTTGGATGCGGCGGCCATCAGCGTCGGTGACGATGTGCAGATCGGCTGCAACGTGCAGGTGTTGACGCCGACGCATCCGCTCGCGGCCGGTGCACGCCGGGATCGGTGGTGACCCGGAGCCTGCCGGCCGGGGTGCTCGCGGTCGGCAACCCGGCGCGGGTGGTGCGGGATCTGCCGGGCGACCGGACCGGCGGAGGGTGACGCGGGCGTCAGTCGGCCTGCAGGGCGTCGACGAGACGCTCGAGCGCGGCCGGTGTGTTCTGGGGCAGGAACAGGGAGGGCTCCACCAGTTCCAGTTCCAGCACGCATGGCTGGCCGTGGTCGTCGCGGACGAGGTCGACCCGGGCGTAGAGCGGGACGCCGAACGAGTCGGTGACGGTGTCGACGGCTTTGCGCGCTACGGCGATCAGTTCCGGGTCGGCGACATGTGGCGTGCTGGTTTCCGGCGCGAACAGGTCGTCGACCGGGTCGGTGTGGGGCAGCAGGACCCGTTTGTTCGCGGCGTGGCTGTACCTGCCGGTGAAGAAGACGAGGGGCCATTCTCCGTCGTCGGCCACCGAGGTGAGTCGTGGCTGGACCAGCACGCTGGTGCCGGCGGCGTGCAGTCTGCGGACGTGGGCGTACGCCTCGTCGTGCTGTGCCGGCCGGTACGAGGCGACGTGCCGGCTTCCCGCGCCGACGGCCGGTTTCACCACGAAGTCGCCAGCGGGGAAGTGTGGACGGTGCCCCGGCTCCACGAACGTGGTCGGTGTGACGGGTACCCCGGCCCGGTCGAGGTCAGCGAGGTAGTGCTTGTCCAGGTTCCACCGCAGCATCCGTAGCGGATTACGCAGATCCGTCACCTGTTCGACGGTTTCCAGCCAGGTGAGGAACTGTCTGAGTTGCTGTGGGTAGTCCCAGGTCGAACGCAGGACGGCCCGGTCGTAGTCGGCCCACCGCACCGCAGGGTCGTTCCACACCACCACGTCGACGGCGAGGCCGGCCTGCCGTAGCGCCGGCAGGGCCAGCGGTTCGTCCTCGTCGTGTCCGCGTGCCTCGTGGGCGGAGACCCATGCCAGCCGGGTGACCATGCGCTGATCGTACGGCCCGGACGGTGGACGGGCCGGGTCAGCGGTTGTCGCCGCTGCCACCGAGTACGCCACGGTTCTGGCGGCTGGCCAGCTTGGCCAGGTTATCGGTCGCGATGTCGTTCAGTGAGAGGTCGAGGTAGGCGGCGAGGGTCGCCACGTACCACAGGACGTCGCCGAGTTCCTTGGCGATGTCGGCCCGGTCGAGCCTGGACTCGTCGCTGTCGTGGTCTCGGACCCATTTCTTGAACTTTTCGGCGACTTCGCCGGACTCGCCGACAAGGCCGAGTACCAGGTGGAGCAGTTCGTTCTTCTTGTCACGCGGCGCGGCGGTGTGCAGGGCGCCGCGCTGGTAGTCGTCCAGGTCCATGGCGGACCAGTATGGCGGTTCCCGCTCACCGGGCTCCTCCGCACCCGGTGGCCCGATTATCGAATTACCGTTAATCACAATCCGATAATCGGAGTTGACGTGTGGTCACGGAGAACTGATACACCATAATGACAGTTATGTGGTGCCCGGGCGTTCCCGTCTGGCGTCAGCTCGTGTGGCGGGCGCCCGTCGGTCAGAATCGGCACGTCGGCGACGGTCTCGGCGAGGATGGTGCGGTGCAGGCGCGGATCGACGTGGCCTCGGTCAGGTGTTCAACGAGGTGCCGGAACTGTACGACAGGGTCCGGCCGGGGTACCCCGACGCGTTGTTCGCCGACCTCGTCACCATCACCGGCCTAGGTGAGAGGTCGCCTGTGCTTGAGGTGGGCTGCGGTACCGGTCAGGCGACCCGTTCGCTGGCGGCACTCGGGTGTTCGGTGACCGCCATCGAGCCGGGCGCGGGTATGGTCGCGCTTGCTCGCCAACGGCTCGCCACCTTCGTCAACGTCACCGTCGAGTCGTCGACGTTCGAAGAGTGGGACGACCGCGGTCGACGCTTCGACCTCCTCGTGGCAGCTTCAGCGTGGCACTGGGTCGATCCTGCGATCGGCTGGCGGCGAGCACGCGAGGTGCTCCACCCCGAGGGCTGGATGGCGCTGCTCGGCCACGTCGTCATCCGCCGGCCCGGCGAGCCGGAGGTGTACGCGGAGACCGCCGATCTCCACGAACGGTTCTCCCCCGGGAATCCCGACTGGGGCCGTCCGCCGATTGAGGGCGACGTGCGCAGCACCCACGAGGGCTGGGGACTGGTCGACGATCCTGGCGGCCTGTTCGGCCCCACGATCGTGCGCTGGTACCCCACCGTTCAGTGGTTCGACGGCGACGGGTTCGCCGACCTCCTGCGCTCGCAGTCGCCGTACCGCAGGCTCGATCGCGATGTCCGCGAGCCGCTGCTCGACGCCATCGCCGAGCGCATCCGCACCCGCATGGGTGACCGAGCGGCACGCCGGTACCTGAGCGTCCTGCGTATCGGTCAGCGCGCGGAGTGAGCTCAGCGGTAATCCGGTCACGTTCTTCATTGACGTCCGTAAGCTGGTGCTCCTACGCGGACGCCAGCAGCTGCGTCAGCCGGTCCAGGCCGGCTCTGATCAGCCGGGCGTACTCGTCGTCGCCCAGGGCGTCGATGCCCGCCTGCGCGTGCCGCAGGTGTTCCCGGGCTCGGTCGAGGTCACCGAGCTTGCGGTGACACTCGCCGAGGTTGAGGTGCAGCGACGGGTACAGGCCGGCCACCGGCAGGGCCACGCCGGCCTGCGCCACCCGGGTGTCGGTGAGCAGGTCGGCCGCGGCCAGGGCCCGCTGGTCCCAGAGCAGCTCCTGGTGCACGTCGTCCTGCACGTCGGCCATCGCGTGGGCGAGGACGCAGACGTGCAGCGGATCCCCGTCCTGTCCGCCGATCTCGTCCCAGATCCGGGTGAACAGGTCACGGGAGGCGTCCCGTTGACCGCGCTGGTGGTGCAGCTGCACCCCGTCGTTGATGCGGGCGAGCGTGGCGTCGACGGTCATCGGCTGCTCCCGGAACGTGCATGTCGCGGCGACACCGATGGTAGTCGGCCGGCCGGCCGGACCCGACCGGTCGACCGACGGGGCGTGGTCCGGGGCGGCGGTGAGCGTGAGCACGGTGGCCAGTGCGGCGGCGGCGTCGAGCAGGGCCCGGGACCGGGCGGTGAGGTCGGCGTCGCGGACCGCCAACGCCGCGGTGACGTCGGCCGACCGCCCGGCGGAGCGCAGTCGCGGCATCAGGGCCCGCAGCGGTGCGACCCGGTAGCCGGCCTGACGCAGCTGGTGCACGACGCGGGCGTCGCGGACCTGGGCCGGAGTGTAGCGGCGGGGTCCGCCCGCCCGGTCACGGTCGGGCACGACGAGTCCTTCGGCGTGCCAGTGCCGCAGGGTCGAGGGGCGGACACCGAGGGCCGCGGCCAGCTCGGAGATGCTCATCGCGTCGTGGTCGCGTACGTCGTCGATGGGTTCGGCGGTGATGACCCGGGCCGCCAGCTGGGCCTGTCGCAGGTCGGCGCGTTCGGTGTGCAGCCGGGCGTGGGCGGCGTCGAGCAGGGCGAGCATCCCGTCGGCCGGGCGGCGGTGGGCGGCCCGGACGATCCTGCGGGCCTCGGCCGGTCCGACCGCCGTGGCCAGGTCCCGGTAGGCCAGCGCCGACTGCAAGTGTCGTTCCCCGAAGACCCGGTGTCCGGTGGCGGTACGGGCCGCCGGCGGCAGGACACCGTCGCGTTCGAGGTTGCGGATCTGCTGAACGCCGTACCCGGCCCGCCGGGCGACGTCGACGGTGCGCATTCGAGGCGGGTGGAGACCTTCCGCCTCGTCCACCTGTTGCGGTGACGGAGAAGTCTCCATGAGCACTGCAATGTAACGCTTGAGGTATGACCCAGGACGAGATCATCGCGTTCGTCGCCGGCCTCGGCGACGTACTGACCCTCAGACCGGCGTCCGGCGACGGCACGCCGCCGATCAGCTGGGGCGACACGTTCTTCTACGTCTCGCCCGACGGCACGGTTCCGACCAGGCGGCAGCCGTTCGCCACGATCGTGACCAAGGACTACCCGGGCGACGCGATGTCGCGCCTGGACCGGCCGGGTGTGTTCCGGCTCAACATCGCCGTCGGACGCGACGATTTCCTGCGGCACGCCGGGCATGAGCCTCGCGGGGCCGCCCCGGCCGGGGTCGATCCCGCCGCCGCCGACACCGTGTTCGCCCATCCCGTGTACGGGGCCGGCGGCTGGCTGGCGGTGGTCGACCCCGGTCCGCGCACCGACGCGGTGGTGCGTGACCTGCTGCGCGCGGCACACCGTCGCGCCGGCGCACACCACCGACGACGGGACGCCAGGAGTTAGCGGGTGGGCGCGCCCACCCGCTGTCACCGCGGTGTGCCCGGTCGGGGGACGTGGTTGACGAACACGACGCCGTCGACCGTGTCGAGCTGCGCCGGATCCAGCGGGAAGTACGCGAAGTCAGGGCTGACCCGTGGGACGGCTGCGGTGAGGGTCCGGGCCAGTCGGCGGGCGTCGACGAGGCAGGTGTCCCACGGCAGGGTGGCCAGGACACCTTCGACGGTGTCCGCCGGTGGGGTGTCGTCGCCGACGGTACCGAGGGCGGAGGCCAGGTAGGCGTACCGGTCGCCGAGGCGGGCCGCGGTGATCGCGCCCGCGCTCCACATCCGCAGCTGCTGGTCGCCGAACGACATGACGCTGCGGTTGCGCTGCAGGTGCAGGTTGTGGGCGAACACCAGGGCGGGGCCGTGGTCGGCGACGGCCCGCAGGTTGGCGGCCATCATCGCGTCCCGCAGCGCCGACAGCCGGGCGATCCTGGCGGGGGACGGGTCGGCCATCGCGTGGTGGTAGCGGAGCAGACCGACTGCGGTACGCCCGTACAGTTCCGCCCGTTCGCGGTCGGCGGCGTCCAGCTGCGGCGCCTGGGTGTCGAGCAGCGCCAGCAGGTCGTCGGTGATCAGCCGGAGCTGCTGGGCGTCGGGGGACCGGCCGATCGACCGGGACGGGTCGGTGACGGTGGCCGGGTCGGACCAGCGGTCGTCCGGGCCGAGCAGTGTGTCGAGGGTGTCCCGGGTGCCCGGCGGCGGGCCGTCGAGCAGGTCGTGCAGGCCGGTGAGTGCCTGGCGTGGGCTGGCCGCCCAGTACTCCAGCGGGCCGTCGAAGCCGTGGAACCGTAGTTTGTCGTCGTGGTCGTCGTGGTCGTCGTTGTAGGCCCGCATCCAGCTGACGAGGTCGCGGTTTGCCGGTGACGTGCCGAACTGGTGGCTGAAGCCGTGGCGCATGACGTCGTCGAGGGTGCCGGTGCCCGTCGTGACGTAGTCGTCGACGACGAGGCCCATCAGGCAGTCGCTTTCGACGGCGATCGACCGGTAGCCCTCGTGGGTGACGAGGTGCCGGAAGATCTCGTTGCGCAGCTGGCCCAGTTCCGCCACGAAGTGCCGGGCCTCGCCGAGGCCGAGCAGCAGGGGTCTGGCGGGCAGCGACCGCAGCAACGCCGAGATGCCCGCGCCGTCGACGGGTCGGGCGGTGTCCGTGATATCCATTCCTTCAACGGTATCGTTGAACCAACGGTGTAAGGTTTGTGTGCGTCCGGCGCTGTGGACGCCTCGTCAACTTTCAAACTGTGGGGTAGCTGTGCGGCCGGTGGACCTGGCGCGGGAGCATGGTCTGTCCCCTCAGGCGGTGCGCAACTACGAGCAGGCCGGTGTCCTGCCGGCGGCTGCGCGGACCGCCGCGGGTTACCGGGTCTACACGCCGGTGCACGCGCAGGCGCTGCGGGCGTTCGTCGCGCTGGTGGCCGGGCACGGTCACGCCACGGCGACGTCGATCATGCGGGCGGTGAACCGGGGCGCCGTCGACGACGCGCTGCGGCTCGTCGATGACAGCCACTGCCATTTGGTCGAGGACCGGCGTACCGTGCAGGCGGTCGAGGCCGCGCTGCGCGATCTGGTGCCGGTCGCGCCCGAGCGTGGCGGGACGTTCATCGGTCCGTTGGCGGCGCGGCTCGGTCTGCGTCCGGCCACCCTGCGCGCGTGGGAGGCCGCCGGTCTGGTCCGGCCGGGCCGGGACCGGCGGACCGGGTACCGGGTCTACGACGCGGCCGACGTGCGGGACGTGATGCTGGTCCACCAGCTGCGCCGGGGTGGCCATCTGCTGGAGCAGATCGCGCCGTTGATCACGCAGGTTCGGTCCGCCGGCGGCGTCGCCCCGCTGGAGTCGACGCTGCGTGCGTGGCGGGACCGGCTGTCCGCACGGGGCCGCGCGATGCTGGCCGGCGCCGCCGAACTGGACGGCTATCTGCGTGACCGGGCGGCGACGTCAGCCGGGTCGGCCGCGGGTGGGCCGGACTGATTCTCGGTGGCCAGGGTCGCCCGGTGCGGGTCAGACTCGTCCGGTGTCGACGTTCGACGAGCTGATCGCCGAGGCTTCGGCGGTGCCGGTGGCGGGCTGGGACTTTTCCTGGTTCGCCGGCCGGGCCACCGAGCAGCGGCCGTCCTGGGGGTACGCGCGGCTGGTGGGCCGTCAGATGGCCGGTGCCCGGCGGGCGGTGGACCTGCAGACCGGTGGCGGCGAGGTGCTGGCCGGCGTCACGTCGGTGCCGCCGCTGCTGGTGGCGACGGAGGCCTGGCCGCCGAACGTGGCCGTGGCGCGGCGGCGGCTGGCACCGCTGGGTGTGCATGTCGTGCGCGCCGCGCAGGACGGCGGGCTGCCGTTGCGGTCCGGTTGTTTCGACCTGGTGGTGAGCCGGCATCCGACGGTGGTGCCCTGGTCCGAGGTGGCGCGGGTGCTGGCGCCGGGCGGGGCGTACCTGTCCCAGCAGATCGGCCCGGACTCGGTCGGTGAGCTGCGGGCGGCGTTGGGGGTGTCGGTGCCGCCGCGTGCCGATCAGCGTCCGGACCGGGTGCGTGACGCGGCGACGGCGGCCGGTCTGGACGTGGTCGACCTGCGGATGGAGTCGCTGCGGATGGAGTTCTTCGACATCGCCGCGGTGGTCGTGTTCCTGCGCAAGGTGGTGTGGACAGTGCCGGGTTTCACGGTGGACCGTTACCGGGACCGGTTGGCGGCGCTGCACCGCAGGATCTGCGCCGAGGGGGTGTTCGTGGCGTACTCGCGCCGGGTGCTGGTGCGGGCGTACCGGCGGTGACGCCGGTACGCCCGCAGACCGGGCATCCCGCACCTCGCCAGCCAGACCGGCCCTTTGGATAACCCCTGTATACCCCCGTAGGGGTTAGATGTGATACCCTCGTCAGGTCCGAATCTGTACCGAGGGGGCCAAATCCATGCCAAAGATCAACGTCTATCTGCCGGACGACCTCGCGGACGCGGTCCGCGACACCGGCATCGCGGTGTCGGCGGTGTGTCAGCGTGCACTGGAACAGGCCGTCCGACGGGTCACCGCGATCCGGGCGACGAACCTGGCCGACCTGGACGCCGACCAGTTGGCGGCGCAGCTGCCCCACCTGACCGCCCGCACCCGTGACGTACTGCTACGGGCCCGGACACAGGCGCGCTCCGCCCACGCCGCCGAGGTCGGCACCCGGCACCTGCTCGCCGCGCTACTCGACGAGGGTGACAACCTCGGCGTCCGGGTGCTGCAGACGATCGAGGTGCCGCCGGCCCAGGTCACGGCCCGGTTGGCCGCCGTGGTCGCGGCCCCGACGAGCGATTCGGAGCCGACCCTGCGGTTCACCGGCACCGGGGCGAGCGCGCTCGAACTGGCCGTCACCGAGGCCACCGCGCTCGGTCACAACTACGTCGGCTGTGAGCATCTGCTGCTCGGGCTGGTCGCCGAGCCGGACGGCACCGCGGGACGGGTACTGCGTGACTCCGGTGTCGAGCTGCGGGCGACCCGGCGCGCGGTGGTGGCGGCCCTCGCCGGGTACGCCCACCTGCGTGCCCAGGCGGCGACCACCTCCGCCGGCGTCGGCGACGCGACAGCGACGGCCGGGACGGATCCGCTCGCTGCGGTCGCGGCCCTGGTCCGCCGTGAGCTGGCGCCGATCACCCGACGGCTGGAGCAGTTGGAGCGCCGGGTCGCAGTCTCAGCCGAGTAGGCCCAGGTCTATGGCGTTCGCGAGCCTGGATGGACCCGGCGTCGCGACGCCGGGTACCGCCGTGGCCTTCGTTGGTGATCCTGCCGGACGGCGACGGGACCGGTCGACCCGTTTGTCCCGCGTTCGGGACGACTTGACGCCCTCAGGGTTGCGCGCTATAGCTATAAGTAAGTTGAGTCTGCGGGGCTCAACTTCAGGTAGCGAGGAGCCCGCACCCGTGAGGAGGTCCGACCATGTTGATGCGCACCGACCCGTTCCGTGAGATCGACCGGATCGCCGAGCAGTTCTTCGGCACCACCACCCGTCCGGCCGTCATGCACCTGGACGCCTACCGCGACGGCGACTGGTTCTACGCCGCGTTCGACCTGCCCGGCGTCGACCCGGACAGCATCGAGTGCACGGTGGAACGCAATGTCCTGACGGTGCGTGCCCAGCGCAACCGCCCCAGCGGCGACAAGGTCGAACTCGTCGCCGCGGAGCGGCCGATGGGCACGTTCACCCGGCAGCTGTTCCTCGGCGACACCCTCGACACCGACAAGCTGGAGGCCGGCTACGAGGCCGGCGTGCTGACCCTGCGGATCCCGGTGGCGGAGCGGGCCAAGCCGCGCCGGGTCTCGATCAGCGTCGGCGACGACGGCCGCCGGCAGCTCGGCAACTGAAACCCGCACCGTCTGTCCCCTCCCGGCGCACCGGGAAGCACCGGGAGGGGACTCGTCGTGTCCGGCGGGGGACAAGCCGGGAAACGCCTCGCGCCGGTGCCGCCGGCCGGGCATCCTGGGAAGATGATCGACCCCCGGTTGACCGGGCACGTCGCGATCGTGACCGGCGCGAACCAGGGCATCGGCGCGGCGATCGCGCTCGCCCTGGCCACCCAGGGCGCCGCGGTGCTCGCCGCGTACCTGCGGATGGACCCGTCCCCCTACGCCGACGATCCGTCGTTCCCCGCCCAGTACGGGCGGGTCCGCGCCCAGGACGCCCGCAGCGTCGTCGACCGGATCGTCGCCGCCGGCGGCAAAGCGGTGGCCGTGGAGGCGGACCTGGCGGATCCGGCCACCCCGGCCCGGCTGTTCGACGAGGCGGCGGCCTCGTTCGGCCCGGTCGACATCCTGGTCAACAACGCCAGCGGCTGGCTCAGCGACACGTTCCGGCCGGACAGCCGGGACCGGTTCGGCCGGCCGTTGACCCACGTCGACGCCGGCACCTTCGACCGCCAGTTCGCCGTCGACGCCCGCGCCCCGGCGCTGCTGATCGCCGAGTTCGCCCGCCGGCACCTGGCCCGTAAGGCCAGCTGGGGGCGGATCGTCGGGTTGACCTCCGGCGGCCCGCACGGCTTCCCCGAGGAGGTGTCGTACGGGGCGGCGAAGGCCGCGCAGGAGAACTACACCATGTCGGCGGCCGCCGAACTCGCCGCGTACGGGGTGACCGCCAACGTGGTGCAGCCGCCGGTCACCGACACCGGCTGGGTGACGCCGGAGGTGGAGAAGCAGCTCACCGGTTCGAGTCCGCTGAGCCGTATCGCCCGCCCGGAGGACGTCGCCGAGGTCGTCACCCTGCTCGCCTCGCACCAGGCCCGTTACGTGACCGGCCAGATCGTCCGGATGTCCTGACGGCGCCGTACCGCGTGTCGCGGCCGCCCGGGCAGGCGTCAGGGTCAGGTTCAGCGCGGAAAGATCACGTACGGCGTTTCGGCGTCGTCGGCGGCACCGGCTTTGGCATCCTGCTGCGATGCGTCACCCCACCACCCCCGGTCTCGTCCCCCAACCGGTCGACCGCGGCCTGACCGCCGCCACCGCCCCGGTCGACTTCACCGAGGCGTGGCTGCGCAACCGTCGGCTGTCCGAGCACACCCGGGCCGCCTACCGCCGGGACGTGACGGGCTGGTTGTCGTGGTGTTCCGCGACTGGACTCGACCCGCTGCAGGCGTCGTTCCTGGACGTCAACGCGTACGCCCGGGCGTTGGAGGCCACCGTCGACCAGCGCAGCGGACGGCTGCTGACCCCGGCGACGGTGGCCCGGAAACTGTCCGCCATGTCCAGCTGGTACGCGTTCCTGGTGCGGCTGCGGGCGGTGCCGGCCAACCCGGTGACCGACGCGGACCGGCCGCGGATCGACCGGGACCACTCGGCGACTGTCGGGTTGAGTCCCGACCAGGTCGACGCGTTGTTCGCTGCGGCCCGCGCCGACACCGGGGCGAGCGGTCCGCGTAACCTCGCCGTGCTGGCGTTGCTGGCCGATCTGGGGCTGCGCGTCGGTGAACTGGTCAGCCTGGACGTCGCCGACGTCGGCGACGAGCGGGGGCACCGCAGCGTGCGGTTCGTCGGCAAGGGCGGCCGGTCCCGCCGCCGGGCGCTGGCGCCGGACACGGCGGCGGCGCTCGACGCGTACCTGGCCGCCCGGTGTCGAACACATACTGCAC
>NZ_JBHMIN010000021.1:0-100871 GCF_048060215.1 Micromonospora sp. LOL_021
GACGACAACTCGCCGGACGGAACCGGGGCGGTCGCCGATGAGCTGGCTGCGGCCGACGGCCGTCGCGCTGACTCGGTGCGCGGCCGGCACCCGGCTCGTCGCCCAGCCGCAGCGTCAACGAGATCCGTTTGCGGGCGACGTCCACATCGAGCACCTTCACCCGGACGATGTCACCGGGCTTGGCCACGTCGCGCGGATCCTTGACGAACGTCTTCGACATCGCCGACACGTGCACCAGACCGTCCTGGTGCACCCCGACGTCAACGAACGCGCCGAACGCGGCCACGTTGGTCACCACGCCCTCCAGCACCATGCCGGGCCGCAGGTCGGCCAGGGTCTCCACACCGTCGGCGAAGGTGGCGGTACGGAACGCCGGTCGCGGGTCGCGGCCCGGCTTCTCCAGCTCGGCGAGGATGTCGGTGACCGTCGGCAGACCGAACACGGCGTCGACGAACTTCTCCGGCCGGATCCGGCGCAGCGTCTTCGTGTCACCGATCAACGTCCGCAGGTCGCTGCCGGTGTCGGCGAGGATCCGACGGACCACCGGGTACGCCTCCGGGTGCACACTGGACGAGTCGAGCGGGTCGTCGCCGTCGCGGATGCGCAGGAAGCCGGCGCACTGTTCGAACGCTTTCGGCCCCAGCCGGGGCACGGTCCGCAGCGCCTCCCGGGACCGGAACGGCCCGTGCGTGTCGCGGTGCAGCACGATGTTCTCGGCCAACCCGGCACCGATGCCGGAGACCCGGGTCAGCAGCGGCGCCGACGCGGTGTTCACGTCCACCCCGACCCCGTTGACGCAGTCCTCGACCACGGCGTCGAGCGACCGGGACAGCTTCGTCTCGGAGATGTCGTGCTGGTACTGCCCGACGCCGATCGACCGAGGGTCGATCTTGACCAGCTCGGCGAGCGGGTCCTGCAGCCGGCGGGCGATGGAGACCGCGCCCCGCAACGACACGTCGAGGTCCGGCAGCTCCTGGGAGGCGTACGCCGAGGCCGAGTAGACCGACGCGCCGGCCTCGGAGACCATCACCTTGGTCAGCTTCAACCCGGGGTTCCGGGCCATCAGGTCGGCGACCAGTTTGTCGGTCTCCCGCGACGCGGTGCCGTTGCCGATCGCCACCAGGTCCACCCGGTGCGCGGCGGCCAACTTCGCCAGCGTGTCGATGGAGGCGTCCCACTGCCGGCGCGGCTCGTGCGGGTAGACCGTCTCGGTGGCCACCACCTTGCCGGTGGCGTCGACCACGGCCACCTTCACCCCGGTGCGTACGCCCGGGTCCAGACCCATCGTGGCCCGGCTGCCGGCCGGCGCGGCCAGCAGCAGGTCCCGCAGGTTGGCGGCGAACACCCGGACCGCCTCGTCCTCGGCCGCCTGCCACAGCCGCATCCGCAGGTCGGCGCCGAGGTGGATCAGGATCCGGGTACGCCACGCCCAGCGGACCGTGTCGGCCAGCCACTTGTCCGCCGGCCGGCCCTGGTCGCTGATGCCGAACCGGCCGGCGATGATCGGTTCGTAGCTGCTCGGCCCGGCGACGGCATCGGCCGGCACCTCCTCCGGCTCCATGGTCAGGTCGAGGACCTGTTCCTTCTCCCCCCGGAACATGGCCAGCACCCGGTGTGACGGCAGCCTGGTGAACGGCTCGGCGAAGTCGAAGTAGTCGGCGAACTTGGCCCCCTCGGTCTGCCGGCCCTCGCGTACCCGGGAGGTGAGCCGCCCCCGCGACCACATCCGCTCCCGCAGCCCACCGATCAGGTCGGCGTCCTCGGCGAAGCGTTCCACCAGGATCGCCCGCGCGCCGTCGAGCGCCGCCGCCGCGTCGGCCACACCCTTGTCGGCGTCGACGTAGCCGGCGGCAACCGCCCGTGGATCCTGGGTCGGGTCGCCGAGCAGCAGATCGGCGAGCGGCTCCAGGCCCGCCTCGCGGGCGATCTGTGCCTTGGTCCGCCGCTTCGGCTTGTACGGCAGGTAGATGTCCTCCAGCCGGGCCTTCGAGTCGGCCGCCATGATCTGCGCGGTCAGCGCCTCGTCGAGCTTGCCCTGGCTGCGGATCGACTCCAGGATCGCGTCGCGGCGCTCGTCCAGCTCGCGCAGGTAGCGCAGCCGCTCCTCCAAGGTACGCAGCTGCGCGTCGTCGAGCATGCCGGTGGCTTCCTTGCGGTACCGGGCGATGAACGGCACCGTCGCGCCGCCGTCGAGCAGTTCGACGGCGGACGCTACCTGCCCGGCCCGTACTCCCAGTTCTTCGGCGATCCGCTGATCAATCGCTGTGGTCACGTCGCGTGCCCCGCTCCAACTCCCCGGCTGCCGGGCGGGGGTGCTCCCGCCCGGCCCGATGCCTGGCCCGGCACCCGTCGTACTGCCGGTGCCGGGGACCACGGTGGGTGGTCCGGGGAGCATTCTGCCGGCTACCGGCAGTCGGTGTCGCGCCACCACGCGACCCGGTCGACGGCGCAGGTCACCAGGCGATCGACGTGTCCCGCTGCGGCCACAGCCGCACCGCCAGCCGGGACCGTGGCACCGGGTGGTTGATCGCGTCGACCACCGCCGTCAGCTGCGGGTCGAGCCGGCTCGCGATGGCCGCCAGTTGCCGACGCACCGTCGCCCCGTACATGGTCACGAACCAGCCTTCGGTGCCGGTGGCGCGGACGATCTGGGCCAGCGCGGCGGTCCGGGCGTCCACCGCGACGACCCGGCCGAGGGCGTGGCCGAGCCGGACCCGGGGGCCGACCGCGCGGACCGGATCCATCGCCGGGAACCGGGTCGTCATCCGGCGGGTCACCGGATGGCGGACCAGTTCGGTGCGCAGCACGCCGAGCGTCTCCAGGTCCTCGGCGACCACCCCGGGCAGTCCTGGTCGCATCAACGCGATCCAGTCCGGCACCGGTTGGCGTTGTTCCAGCCGCAGCTCGGCCAGCAGCGGGTCGGCGACCGGGTCACCGAGCGGCAGCCCGTCGACCGGGACCAGCAGGCCGTCGCGGACCTCGGCACGACCGGCGAGGATCAGCGTGACGATCGCGGTGCCGGCGAGCCCGGCACCGAGCAGATCCCGGCCGACCGTCGGCCGGCCGGTGCTGTCGTCGAGCGCAACCAGGAAGAACTCCTCGGTCAGCGTCAACTCCGTCGGAGTTCGAGCACGGCGCATCGAGTATTCCCCTGCGGCGGTTTCTGGTGCGCGAGCCGAGCAGGACCGCAGGAACGGCCCGGCAAGGTGGATGACCTTGCTGAAGCGGAACCTTACGACGCCGGACCAATCAGCTCAAGCCATTCCTTTGTTGGAAACTGGTGAATGTTCCTTCGACAGCGCCGAAATGCCACCCCGGACCAGGTACGGCACCGGTGCCGGGTTAGCGTCTGCTGGTGGACCCGGCACCAGCAGCAGTCCGGTCGGCCACCCCGCCGGCCGGGGACCGCCGCGCCCGCCGCCTGTTCGGCCGACGGGCCGCCGCCGCCAGCGATCTGGCGGCGAGTCCGTTCCGGGCCGACCGGGACCGGATCGTTTCCTCACCGTTCTTCGCCCGGCTCGGCGGCGTGACCCAGGTGATCAGCCCGGGCGGCTCCGGCCTGCTGGTGCACAACCGGCTCACCCACAGCCTCAAGGTGGCCCAGGTGGGCCGGGCCGTCGCCGAGCGACTGACGGCCGACGAACGGCACCGGACCCTGCTCGACGAGCTCGGCGGCTGCGACCCGGACGTGGTCGAGGCGGCGGCGCTCGCCCACGACCTCGGCCACCCGCCGTTCGGGCATCTCGGTGAACGGGTGCTGGACCGGGTGGCCCGGCACCGGCTCGGTCTGCCGGACGGTTTCGAGGGAAACGCCCAGTCCTACCGGATCGTCACCAGCACCGAGATCCGGGGCGAGGCGGCCGTCGGTCTGGACCTGACCGCGGCGGTGCGGGCCGCCATGCTCAAGTACCCGTGGACCCGGCGCACCTATCCGCAGCCGCATCCGAGCCTGCTGCGCCCGGCGCCGCGGGGTGCCGCGGTCGCGCCCGACGATCCGGCGGTCGGGTCGGTCAAGTTCGGCGCCTACACCACCGAGGCGGCCGACCTGCGGCAGGCCCGGGCACCGTTCGCCGGGGTGATCGAGCCGTGGCAGCAGACCGTCGAAGCGTCGATAATGGACACCGCCGACGACATCGCGTACGCCATCCACGACGTGGAGGACTTCCACCGGGTCGGCGTACTGCAGCAGGGCCCGGTCGCCGGTGAACTCGTCACCTGGCAGCGCTCCGCCGCCGAGCTGCGGGAGCTCGCCGACGCGGAGATCACCGCCAGCGCGCACCGCCCCGGCCGGTCCATCGAGCGGCTCCGCCGCCAGCTGCACCGCAAGGACAGCTGGATCGCCTCCGACGAGGCGTTCGCCGCCGCCGTCGAACACGTCCGTCAGGAGCTGGTGGACGGCCTGCTGATGGTGCCGTTCGACGGGTCGATCGAAGCGGAGGAGAGCATCAGCACGTTCTCCGCGCGGTGGACCCGGCGGCTGGTCGGCGCGATCGGCGTCACCGCCGACCCACCGGTACGCTCCGGCCACGTGCTGCTGGCCACCGCCCAGTGGCACGAGGTGCAGGTGCTCAAGTTCGTGCACCACCGGTTCGTCCTCGCCCGGCCGGACCTGGCGCTGCATCAGCGCGGTCAGGCCGATCTGCTGGCCACCCTGGTCGACGCGCTGCACGCCTGGGTGACCGACCCGGACGAGCAGGGGCGGCTGCCCCGCCGACTGCACGACCTGGTCGAGCTGGCCGAGGCGGAGCTGGCGGCGACCACCGGCACGGGCGCCATGGACGGGGCGAGCGGCACCCCGGGCCGCGGTCGGGTGGACGGCCTGGTCGCAGCCGCTCAGGGTCGGGCGATCGTCGACTACGTCGCCTCACTCACCGACGGCCAGGCGGTCGCGTTGCTGGGCGCGTTGACCGGCCGGTCCGGGCAGCTGTGGACCGACGCGTTCGTGCTGTGACCGAGCGTTCGTGCTGTGACCGGCCGGTTCGGGTGGTGAGTGCCGGTCCTGGCGGCGGTCAGTCCCGCCAGCCGTAGTCCAGCCCCACCAGGCTGGTGCCGACGGTGACCCGGGCCAGTACGCCGACCAGCGCCGCCCGCCGCTGGTCGCGACTGACCACGTCGGCGGCGTCGGCGTTCAACTGTACGTACCGCTGCCACACTTGCTGTTCGATCTCCTCGGCGTTGATCAGGGAACGGTCACATTCCGTGTCGGGGCAGGCATAGTGGCGGGTGCCGTCGTCGGTGCTGGCCGGAATCAACAGGCGGTCACCGCACCACAGCAGACCGCGCAGGATGTAGAGGTCGGAACCGGTCGTGTCACGGCGTGCAGGGTTGACCATGATGCCCATGTCTCATCGCCTCCTGCCAGTGTGTACGGACCGGAGAGCTGCCCGGTTCGCCGGATCGCCGCGGCAACGGGCGGGCTGTGGTGCCCGGGCGGGCAGCGGGCGGTGTCAGGAGCGGCGGCCGCCCCCCGGCCGGAGGTTCTGCAGCCGCACCTGACCCCGGGCGACCAGTTGTCCGTCACCGTCGGTGATGTGAACCTGCCACAGCTGTTGGCTGTAGCCGCGGTGGACCGCAGTACCGACGGCGAACAGTTCCCCGCCGGAGACCGCCTTCAGGAAGTCGGTCTGATTGGCCACCCCCACCACCCGGCCCTCGTCACCGAGCCAGGTCGCCGCGCCGATGCTCGCCGCGCTCTCCACCAGCGCGCAGTACACCCCGCCGTGCACGATCCCGAACAGCTGGTGCAGCGCCGGGGTCACCGGCAGCCGCAGCTCCACCCGCTCCGCGGAGATCTCTTCGGCCCGCACGCCGAGCTGTGCGTCGAACCCACCCACTGGCATGTCCATGGTGCCTCCCGTCGGCGGGCGGTCCCGCCTCGTCGGCGAGCGTAGTCAACCGGTGAGAGCGTCCTGCCGGTGATCCGGCCCGGTCTGCCGCCGGTCCCGCGTCGGCGGTTCCGGTGGTCCGGGCGGAGTTGCCGGCGGAGTCGGCCTGAGTCGACGCATCGCCGGCAGCTCGACCCACCGGTGCAGCGGCACCGCCAACAGGTAGGACCCGACCAGGAACGCCAGAGTCAACCCGACCGCCTGCCCGTTGGTCCACTCCCGGTCCCGGCCGACGAGGTGCATCACGGTCACGATCACCACCAGATGCAGCAGGAAGAACGCGTACGACACCTCGCCCAGGTGGACCGCGACTCGGTGCCGCCACCAGGACGGCCGGCCGTGCAGGTCGGCCAGTGCCGCCGCCGGGACCAGCAGGCCGATCGTCACGATCGTCGCCGCGGTGTCGCGGGTCTGCGCCGGCAGCCACTCGACGGCGAGGTAGTTCGCCACCCACAGGGCGGTGGCCACCGGTAGTCCCGGCCCCCGCCAGGCGCCCCGCCGCACCAGCAGTGCCAGCACGATGCCGAGCAGAAACTCCAGCATCCGTACCGGCGGGAAGATGTAGACGAACCAGCGGCGGTGTTCCGCCGCGATCAGCAGATCGGCCACCACCGGCATCAGCCAGACGGCGGCCGGCAGGGCGACGGCGGCGACCCGCAGCGCCGTCGTGCCGAGCCGGCGCAGTGCCGCGTACAGCAGGGGGAACGCCAGGTAGAACGCCATCTCGCAGGATAGCGACCAGGTGACCGGATTGATGCCCAGGTAGTACACGTCCGACGGATGCCAGGCCTGCGCCAGCGGCACCGAGAAGGCCAGCAGCCGCGGCCAGATGTCCGGCAGCCGTGCCGTCAGCACCATGCCGACGACGGCCGGTAACAGGGCGACCAGATGGGCCGGGTAGACCCGCGCCAGGCGTCCCCACCAGAACCGGCCCGGCCGGTAACCAGGGCGGACCGACCAGGTGAGGACGAAGCCGGACAGCACAAAGAAGAACGAGACGCCCAGGTCACCGCCGTTGAACAGGACGCCGGCGATCCGATCGTCCTGCGGGTCAGCCAACGGGATGAACGAGTAGGCGTGCACGCCGAAGACCAGCAGCGCCGCGGCGAACCGCAGTCCGGTCAGCGACGGCAGCCGGCCCGGCGAGGGAGGGGTGGCAGGCACCGGGCCAACATATCCACCGACTTCGCACGTCAAACCGGCGATATCCACCCGCGCCATACGCCAAGTGGACGATTGGCCGGCATCGCCGTGGTGACCATCAGTCGCGACCAATCGCCCCGCCGTGGCAGGCCCGGCCTGACCAGGCTGACTGCCCCGTCACCTTGGTATGGTGTCGGCCTGTTCGACGAATCAGCCGGTGAATGACATGTGCGCAGGGGCCATTGTGACGCGACCCGCGGCGCCGGGGACGGGACGGGCCTTGTCGTCGTCGTTGCCGGCACTGGTGTTCCTGGCGTTCGGTGTCGTCGCCGCTGCGCTCTACGCGGCGTTCGACACGCCGCTGATCGCCGGACCGGCCTTCACCGTCGCCGGGGTCGGTGGCGCGCTCGCCGTGACCCTGGGCCCCCGTTGGCACCGGGCCCAGCCCCGCTGGGCCTGGCGGCTGCTCGCCGTCGCCTGCGTGTGCTTCCTCACCGGGGCGCTGGCCCGGCCGTGGGCGGTCGAGCAGGACGGGCCGTACGCATTGACCGCCGACGCCGCCACCGTGCCGGGTTACCTGTTCATGCTGCTCGGCCTGGCCGGGCTGCTGCGCACCCGGGGCCGGCTGCCGTCACACGCGGTGATCGACGGTCTGATCGTCTTCATCGGTGCGGCGCTGTGCTCCGTACTGCTGCTGGCGGTGCCGGCGGGCAGCATCACCGACCGGCCGGCCCTGGTCTCCGCCCTCGCCGCGCTGTATCCGATCTTCGACGTGATCCTGATCCTGCTGCTGGTCAGCCTGGCCTTCACCACCGCCGTACGGCGGCCGAGCTACCTGCTGCTGGTCGCCTCCATGAGTCTGCTGGTGGTCGGCGACGTGCTGTACGCCATCATCGGAGTCTCCGGTCAGCTCACCGGATCCCGGCTGCTGGATCTGCCCTTCATGCTCGGCTTCCTGCTGATCGGCGCCGCCGCCCTGCACCCCTCCGTGGTCGACCTCGGCCAGGCGGCCCGGCTGCCGGTGCAGGCCTGGTCGTGGCAGCGGCTGCTGCTGATCGGCCCGGCGCTGGCCGCGCCGTTCGTGCTCACCGTCTTCGTCTCCGGGCGATCGACGGCCGACCGGCTGGTGCTCGGCGTAGGCGGTGCCGCCATGGTGGTGCTGCTGATGATGCGGGCGGTCTCCGCCGTCCAGGGGTACGCCGCCGCGCAACGCCGCTACGAGCACCGCGCCACCCACGACCCACTGACCGGCCTGCCGAACCGGTTGATGCTCGCCGCCGAGGTGCGCCGGCTGCTCACCGCCGGTCGGCCAGCGGACGCCGGGGTCTGGGTGTTCTTCCTCGACCTCGACGGGTTCAAGCTGGTCAACGACTCGTGGGGTCACCACGCCGGTGATCAGCTGATCGCCCAGGTGGCGGCCCGACTGCGGGCGGCGCTGCCGGCCGCGGCGACGGTCGCCCGGGTCGGCGGGGACGAGTTCGTCGTGGTCCAGTTGGGCAGCCGCGCGCAGGCCGTGGCGCTGGCCGACCGGATCATCGACTGCGTGCACGAACCGCTGCGGATCCGGCAGGTCGAGGCGGTGATCACCGCCTCGGTCGGGATCGCCGGGACCCAGCTCGACGATGGTGGCGGTGGCGACGATCCGCCGGTGACCGCCGACGCGTTGCTGCGTGACGCGGACACGGCCATGTACCAGGCGAAGGCGGATGGTCGCGGCCGCTGGGTGATGTTCGACGCGTCGATGCACGAGCGGGTCCGCGAGCGGGTGGAGATCGAACAGGCCCTGCGGATCGCGCTCAGCGAGGACGATCTGCGGATCGCCTTCCAACCGATCGTCGACTTGGAAAGCGGCAGCCTGATCGGCGCCGAGGCGCTGCTGCGCTGGGAACATCCGGTCCGGGGCAACATCTCACCGGCGGTGTTCATCCCGATCGCCGAGGACACCGGACTGATCGGCCCGATCGGACGGTGGGTGCTCGACCGGTCGTTGCGGCAGCTGTCGCAGTGGCGGGCGGACGGCACGGTGACGGCGGATTTCTGGATGTCGGTCAACGTGTCGCCCCGCCAGCTGCGTGACCCGGGTCTGATCCGGGCGTTGGACGATGCGCTCGACCGGCACCGGGTGCCGGCCTCCGCCGTCGTCCTGGAGATCACCGAATCGGTGATGATCGACCCGACCAGCGTCACCGGCCAGGTTCTGGCGGACCTGCGGCAGCGGGGGATCCGGATCGTCGTCGACGACTTCGGCACCGGGTTCTCCGCGCTGGGCTATCTGCGCAAGCATCCGGTCACCGGGGTCAAGGTGGACCGGGCGTTCGTCGCCGGCCTCGGCCATAGCGCCAAGGACGAGGAGATCGTCCGGGCGGTGGTGGCGATGAGTAGCGCCCTGCACCTGACCGTGGTCGCGGAGGGAGTCGAGACGCCGCTGCAGCAGGGCGTGCTGGCCGTCCTCGGCGTGCTGTTCGGGCAGGGCAGGCTCTGGGGAGAGCCGGTCGGCCCGGCTGAGTTCGCCCGACAGTGGGCAGGCCGGCCCGCCGACCCGGTGGACGGGCCGGCGGTGCCGGCTGCCGGGCAGGTTCAGGGGCGCGGCGGCAACTCGTAGAGCCAGAACGTCTGCTCGTCCAGCCGGGTCGCCCGCGCCCCCTCGGTCAACGACCCCAGGGTCTGATGGATCGCCCGGCTCAGCCCGATCTGGTCGTTGCGGCGGCAGATGTCCAGCGCCGCGACACCCTCGCTGTCCTGCACCCGTTGCCACATGTCGGCGATCACTGACTCGAAGATGCCGCTGCTGCGGTACTGCGGATGGACGGCGAAGAAGCCGATGTACCAGATCCGGCGCTGCGCGTACAGGTCCGGCCAGCGGTGGGCGAAGTAGTCCGGGGAGATCAGCGGCATCGAATCCAGCTCGTTGGTGAAGGTGGCGAGCGCGGTCAGCAGATCGGGGGACCGGTCGTCGCGCCCCAGATACTTCAGCACCCGGGCGTCGCTCAGCACCTGGTCGAACTCGGCCCGGTCCATCACGTGCCGTTGGACCGCGGTGACCCGGAGTTCGTCGAACGCGGTGGTGTACAACTGCCAGGTCGGTTCGGACAATTCGGGTGGGATGCTCGTTTCGACCTGAATGCGCATCACTGTCCTCCGGGCTCGCGCCGGGTAGGCGGGGGTGGACGCGAGCCCTGCCACCGAGTATGAGTGACCGCTGAGCCCAAGGTCAGGCTGCGGCCGGCATCCGAAACTTTCCGGCACCGGCATCGATCCGCCGAACGTCCGGCTGCGTACTGCTGTACGGGCACAACGGTGCGCCGTGCCCGCGAACGCCGAGGAGGGGCAGTCATGCAGCGACCGGCACAGGGGGGCGAACCAGCCGCGATCGAACTCGGCCCGGTGCAGCGGCCCGATACGGTCTGGCCTGGTCCCGCTCCCGGCCAGCCACGCGAACCGGACGACGAGCAGCCGGAACAGATCGACCGTCCCGACCACGACGACCACCACCTCGGCGGTACCGACCACGACGAGCCGGTGACCGCGCCGCCGCGCCTGTTGCCGCCGCCGCCGTGGCTGGCCCGGGAACTGGACCGACCGGAACCGGTCACCCCGGCGGTACCGTTCTTCGACCCGGAACCCGCCATGTCCGAGCCGACCGGTCGCGGTCCGCGCCGACTCGCGATGGTCGTCACCGGGCTGGTGACACTGTTCGTGCTCGCCGCGCTGGTCGGGGCCGGCGTCGTCGACGCGCTGCGGACCACATCGGACACCACGGTCGCCGACTCGCCGCCGCCGGCCGACGGTCCCGCAGTGGTCGACCCGGCCGCCGTCGATCCGGAACCTGCCACCGAACGCCTGGTGACCGGCCCGCTCGGCGAACTACAGCAGGCCGAGTTCGACCTGGTCAGTGGTACCACGACGGTCAACATCCGGGCCGCCGACCTCGGCGGCGACCTGTACCGGGTCCGGACCCCAATCGACGCGGACGTGCAACCACGGGTGATCGCCGACGGCAACCGGATCAAGCTGCACCTGGTGCCGAACGACCAGTCCGGCCCCGGTGTCGTCGACATCGAGCTGCACTCGTCGGTGCGCTGGCAGTTGCGGCTCACCGGCGGTGTCGCGGAACACACGATCGACCTGACCGGTGCCGAGCTGAGCGGAGTGGACATCGTCGGCGGGGCGGCCCGCATCGAGCTGTCCCTGCCCGCACCGGACGGTACCCTGCCGGTGCGGATGACCGGCGGCGCAAACCAGTTCCTGATCAACGCCCCGGATGGGCCGCCGGCCCAGGTCCGGTTCGGTTCCGGGGCAGCCAGCGCCACCATCGACACCCGCAGCCACGACGGCATCGCCCCCGGTGCCGTCTTCACCGGCAGCGGCTGGGCGGCCGCGACCGACCGCTACGACATCGACGCCGTCGCCGGACTGTCCGTGCTCACCCTGCAACGGAACTGACCAGCTCACTCGGCCTGCTCGGCCTCGTCCATCACCCGGTAGATCCGCTGCTCCGACACCGGGTACGGGGTACCCAACGCCTGGGCGAACACGTTGACCCGCAGCTCCTCGATCATCCAGCGGATCCGCCGGGCGGCTTCGGTGTTGTGCCGGGCCGGCGGCAACCCGTCGAGCATCTGCTGGTACTCCCGGCGTACCGTGTCGATCCTGGCCTGCTGGTCGCGGTCCCGGCGCGGATTCTGCGGCAGCTTCTCCAACCGGCGTTCGATCGCGGTCAGATAGCGCGGCAGGTCCGCCAGCCGGGCGTACCCGGTGGCGGTCACGAACCCCGGATAGACCAGGGCGGCGAGCTGCTCGCGGACGTCGGTGAGCGCCGCCACCAGCGCGAGATCGGTGGTACGGCCGAGCCGCTGCTGCACCGCGTACGCCGCCGCCAGCACCTGGCGTACCCGGGAGACGATCTCGACCGTGACGTCGACCAGCCCGGCGCGGACCTGCTCGCGCAGCGCGGCGAAGCCGTCGGCGTCCCAGGCCGGACCGCCCGCCTGCGTCATCAGCAGGTCCACCGCCGCCCCGGCGCAGTCGTCCAGCAGCTCCACCACGTTGCGGTACGGGTTGCGGCTCAACGCCAACTTGTCCTGGTTGGACAGCCGGCCGGAGACGAACTTCGCCGGGGACGGCAGGGTGAGCAGCAGCAACCGCCGGGTACCGGCCCACATCGACCGGTCCCGGACGGCGGCACTGTCGAACACCCGGACCGCGACGCTGGCACCCTCGTCGACCAGACCCGGGTACGCGGTGACCCGGTAGCCGACCCGGTCCTGCTCGACGCTGCGCGGCAGTGTGCCGATGGTCCAGTCGCGCAGCCCGCGTCGCTCCACGTCCGGCGCGGCAGCCGCCACCACCTTGCGTACCTCGGTAATCAGCTCGCGGCGCAGCGCGGCCAGGTCCTTCCCCTCGGCCAGCGGCTTGTCGTTCTCGTCGACCACCCGGAAGGTGACCCGCAGGTGCGGCGGCACCTTTGTCAGCTCCCAGGCGTCGTGCGGCACCACCACCCCGGTCAGCCGGCGCAGCTCCCGGCCGAGCGCGTCCAGCAGCGGCTCGGCACCGGGCGTGATGGCGGCCAGCACCGCGCGGGCGAAGTCCGGCACCGGCACGAAGTTGCGGCGCAGCTGCTTCGGCAGCGACCGGATCAGCGCCACGACCAGCTCCTCCCGCAACCCGGGCACGTGCCAGTCGAAGCTGTCGTCGGACACCTGGTTGAGCAGCGCCAGCGGCACGTCGACGGTCACCCCGTCGGTCCCGGCGCCGGGCTCGAAGCGGTACGTCAGCGGCAGGGCCATCCCGTCGGAGTGCCACTCGTCGGGGAAGTCCGCCGGGTCGATGCGGCCCTTGCCCTGGTTGACCAGCATGTCCCGGTCGAAGGTGAGCAGGTCGGGCCGGTCCCGGCGGGCCTTCTTCCACCAGGAGTCGAAGTGCCGGCCGGAGACCACCTCGGCCGGCAGCCGCTGGTCGTAGAACTCGAACAGGGTCTCGTCGTCGACCACGATGTCCCGGCGGCGGACCCGTTCCTCCAGCTCGCCGACCTCGTCGAGCAGCGCCCGGTTGTCGTGGAAGAACCGGTGCGGGGTGTGCCAGTCGCCCTCGACCAGGGCGTGCCGGATGAACAGCTCCCGGCTCAGCGCCGGATCGACCCGACCGAAGGTCACCTTGCGGCCGGCAACCAGCGGTACGCCGTACAGGGTGACCTTCTCGTAGGCCATCACCGCCGCCTGTTTCTTCTCCCAGTGCGGCTCGCTGTACGAGCGTTTCACCAGGTGACCGGCGAGCGCCTCGACCCACTCCGGTTCAATCTTGGCGACCGTGCGGGCCCACAGCCGGGACGTCTCGACCAGCTCGGCGGCCATTACCCAGCGCGGCGGTCTGCGGGCCAACGCCGAGCCGGGGAAGACCGCGAACTTGGCCCCCCGGGCACCCAGGTACTCCGGCTTGGCCGGATCCTTCACCCCGACGTGCGAGAGCAGGCCGGCCAGCAGCGACTGGTGTACGGCGGCCGGCGCGGGCGGCTCCCCGCCCCGGTCGACCGGTACGTTCATCGACCGCAGCACCTGCCGGATCTGACTGTGGATGTCCTGCCATTCGCGGACCCGCAGGTAGTTGAGGAACTCGGCGCGACACATCCGCCGGAACGCGCTGCCGGACCGCTCCCGCTGCTGCTCCCGCAGGTAGCGCCACAGGTTGAGCAGCGCGACGAAGTCGGATTCCGGATCGGCGAACCGGGCGTGTGCCTGGTCGGCCTGGGGTTTCTGCTCCGCCGGCCGCTCCCGGGGGTCCTGGATGGACAACGCGGCGGCGATCACCCCGACCTCGTCGACGCAGCCGTTGCCCTCGGCGGCGAGGACCATCCGGCCCAGCCGGGGGTCCACCGGCAGCTGCGCCAGCCGCCGGCCAACCTGGGTCAGCCGGGGCGGCATGCCCGGTGCGGGTGGCTCGATGGCACCCAGCTCGTGCAGCAGCGCGACGCCGTCGGTGATTTGCCGGCGGTCCGGCGGCTCGACGAACGGGAAGGCGGCGATGTCGCCCAACCCGATCGACGTCATCTGCAGGATCACCGAGGCCAGGTTGGTCCGCAGGATCTCCGGATCGGTGAATTCCGGTCTCGACTCGAAGTCGGCCTCGTCGTACAGCCGGATGCAGATGCCGTCCGAGGTACGCCCGCAGCGGCCCTTACGCTGGTTGGCTGACGCCTGCGACACCGGCTCGATCGGCAGCCGCTGCACCTTGAGCCGGTTACTGTAGCGGGAGATCCGTGCCGTACCCGGGTCGATGACGTACTTGATGCCCGGCATGGTCAGCGACGTCTCGGCGACGTTGGTCGCCAGCACCACCCGCCGACCCGGGTGCGGCTGGAAGATCCGGTGCTGCTCGGCGGCGGACAACCGGGCGTACAGCGGCAGGATCTCGGTGTCGCGCAGCCGGGGCCGGTTGGCGACCAGCTTGCCCAGCGCGTCGGCGGCGTCGCGGATCTCCCGCTCGCCGCTCAGGAAGACCAGGATGTCACCGGGGCCCTCGGCGGCGAGCTCCTCGACCGCCGCGCCGATCCCGTCGACCTGGTCGAGCGTCACGGTGCCCGGGGTGGCGTCGGGGTCGTCCGGGTCGACGGTCTCCCGCAGCAGCGGCCGGTAGCGGACCTCCACCGGATAGGTACGCCCGGACACCTCGACCACCGGCACCGGTGGCCGGCCCGGCTCGCTGAAATGGTCGGCGAAGCGCTGCGGGTCGATCGTCGCCGACGTGATGACCACTTTCAGGTCGGGGCGGCGGGGCAGCAGTTGCTTGAGGTAGCCGAGGATGAAGTCGATGTTCAGGCTGCGCTCGTGCGCCTCGTCGATGATCAACGTGTCGTACTGGCGCAGCATCTTGTCGTGCTGCAGCTCGGCCAGCAGGATCCCGTCGGTCATCAGCTTGACCAGGGTCTGGCCGCCGACCTGATCGTTGAACCGGACCTTGTAGCCGACCACGTCGCCCAGCGTGGTGCCGAGCTCGTCGGCGATCCGGTCGGCGACGGTACGGGCGGCCAGCCGGCGCGGCTGGGTGTGCCCGATCAGCCCGCGCACCCCACGACCCAGCTCCAGGCAGATCTTCGGGATCTGGGTGGTTTTGCCCGAGCCGGTCTCGCCGGCCACGATCACCACCTGGTGGTCGCGGATCGCCTCCGCGATGTCCCTGGCGCGTTCGCTGACCGGCAGCCCGTCCGGGTAGCTGACCTGCGGCACCGCATCCCGCCGCCGCTGCACCGCCTGCCGGGCCGACGTGACCGCTGTCGCGATCTCGTCGAGCGCCGCCTGCCGGGCCTGCGGATCGCGGACCTTGCGCACCCCGTCGAGGCGCCGCCGCAGCCGCCGCTCGTCGCGAAGCGTCAAATCGGGGAGGAGTTTCAGCAGTTCAGGGGCGGAGCGCGCGGCGGAGGGCGGGTTCATGGCGTTGACCACGATACCCGCCGCTGCGCGCCCGGTCGCCTGGGTTTCCGGCCACCTGTCCCTGGTTCAGGCCACCGCGTCGAGCAGGCGCTCCAGGGTGGTACGGGTCGGTAGGTGTGCCAGCAGGTGCCGGACGCTGCGGTCGGCGTACCGCTGCTCCTCGGTCGTCCCCGCCGCCAACGCCGCCTCGACCTGCTCGTAGATGTAGTTGCCCAGACCGGTCGCCGCGTCGGCCAGGGTCGCGGCCGGGTCGACGTCACGCAGCCCGGCCAGCAGTTCCTTGGCTTGTTGCCGCAGGTGGTCGAGGTGTGGGTTGTCGGGGAGCGTCTTCACGGGAAACCTCGCTCTGCGCCGGACTCGCACGGGCGGATTCAGAGCTCCGGCGTCCGTCGCTCGAACCTCGGACCTGGGGTGGGCTTCGAGCCTTCCGGCGAGTCTCGGCGCGATCCCCGACGCGCTGCCGGTGAGTTTAACCGGCCACGGCGCTGCCGTCGACTGCCCCGCGCGCTGTCCGTCGCTTTCTGCCCGCCGCTTCCCCGCCCTGCCGCTCCGCGATGTGAGGCTGAGATACGTTGTCCGGCGTGGAATAGGTATCTCAGCCTCAAATGGATGCGCCAGGGACCGTGTGGACGTCGGGAATGGCCCGGGGTGCTCCGTCGCCCGCCCATTCGGTGGTGCTTCCCGGGCAGGGACTGCGGCCGGTCGGCCGCGCTGGACCGGCCGTCGTGGCGGACCCTCCCGGACGGGGGGCTGGGGAGAGGACCGCCATGGGACCGGTCGCGGCGAGCGGGGGAGCGGAGCACCCCGGGTGTCTTCGCGGACGACGGATCACTCGTCGTTGACGTCTTGAGGCGGGTGCGGATAGCCGGCCGGCATCAGGCCGGAGAGTTGCAGCACCGCTCGGACCCGTCGTGCCGAGCTCGGGTCCCACCGGTCCAGGATGGCGAGGGCGCGCAGCGACGGCCGGCACGGCGCGACCACCCCGCCGCACCGGTGGCACTCGCCGGTGGTCCGGTTCGGGATATGGGTACGGGCGGTCTCGTTGGCCTGTCGGATCGCCGCCTCCAGCGCGGCGGAGCGTGGCTGGACGCCGTTGAGCTGGAACGGCCAGTCGCGGTCCGGGTCGATCTGCCCAGGGGTCCGCTTCGGCAGCGAAGGCCGGTTCGGGGTCGGGTCGACGTCGCGTGGCGTACCGATCGAGGTGTACCGGGCGAGCCGGGGTGTCCCGCCGATTCCGTCGTTCCTGGGCACTGTTCCCCCTACGTGGAGAGTGCGATTCGGGTGTCCCGGAGGGAACGCTTGCCGGTCATTCCCTCCGGGTCTGACTTCCACCCTGGACTATCTGTAGCCCGGCCAGGAAGATGTGTGGCGGTAATAGGGTCACTACTTCATCAGCGTGGGGGAACAGATGGCGAATGTGAATGAGTTTCGGCATGTCCTGCGGTTGCGGCGGACCGAGAACGGACTGTCACAGGACGCGCTCGGCTCACAGGTGCACGTGACCGGATCGCAGATCGGCCACTACGAGACGGGGCGCTCACTGCCGCCCGACGACCTGGCGGTGCACCTGGACCGGGTGCTCGGCACCGGCGACGAGCTGCGCCGGTTGGCCGAACAGGCGCGCGGCGAGGCGGTCGCCCCGTGGATGCGCCCGTGGAAGCTGAACGAGTCCCGGGCGGTGCAGCTGCGCTGGTTCGAGCATTCGCTGATCCCGGGGCTGCTGCAGACCGAGGCGTACGCCCGGGAGGTCATCTCCGCCGGCACGCACACCGAGGTGCAGATCGAGGAGATGACCAGGGAGCGCATGGAGCGGCAGACAGCGGCGCTGGAGCGGGCACACCCGCACCCGGTGCCGCTGACCGCGATCATCGGCGAGGCCGCGCTGCGGGTCGGCCCTTCGGCGCTGATGAAGGACCAGCTGGAGCATCTGGTCGACATCGGCCACCGGCAGACCGTGCACGTGCGCGTCCTGCCGTTCTCTGCCGGGCTGCATCCAGGGCTGGCCGGGGCGTTCGTGTTGGCGACCCTGCCGGACGGCGCAACGGCGGCGTACATTGACGACCAGATGGCGGGGCGGGTCTGCGAGACCGCCGACAAGCTCCGGCATCTGGTGCTCGCCTGGGAGATGATCTGCGCGCGGGCACTGCCCTGTGACCAGTCCCGTGACCTGATTCTGAGAGTGATCGATGAGCATGAGCGAGCCGGCGTGGCGCACGTCCACCCGTAGCAGCAGCAACGGCGGCGCCTGCGTCGAGGTCGCCGACAACCTGCCCAACCGGGTCCTGGTCCGGGACAGCAAGGACCGCGCCGGCGGGACGCTCACCTTCGCCCCGTCGGCCTGGTCCCGTTTCGTCGCCTCGACCAAGCGCCCCACCACCGCCTGACCTGACCGGTCCGGCCCATCAGCAGTTGGGCACCAGTGTCTGTCCGAGTGTGATCCTCTTACGGGACCGAAATCTCGTCAGATGATCACACTCGGACGCACACCTCACTCCCGCCGGGACTCCAATCGAAGTCACGCCGCGCGGGCGGGTCGACTCGGCGGCCGGTGCCGTTCCTGCGGTGATGATGATCAGACGTGACAGCTATCGCAAGGTCGCCTGTCTGGTTTGGACGAAGGTCGGGCGTCTGTCGTTCGCCGAGCATCGCCGTTACTGTGGCTCCCAGGGATCCCACGTGGAAGTTGATCATCTGATGTGCCTGGAGGCAGACCGTGACGTGGCGATCTGAGGAGTCCAACGCATGACGGCTGGCGTCCATGACGGGTCGGAACCGGAAGCGGCCTTACCTGCGTCGCGGGTCCTGGACCTGCTGCACAAGGCAATCGACATGCAGAGCCCACTGGTACGCAAGAACATCGTCCGTGCCCGCCAGCGGAACCCGCAAGCAACACCGGCACAGGTGATCCGCAATTTGGAGCGCATGTATGTCAGCGCATTGACCGGAACGGGTGCGGCAGTCGGGGGAGCGGCGGCTGCACCGGGTGCCGGCACGGGAGTCGCACTGGCGTTGTCCGCCGGGGAGGCGCTCTCATCTCTCGAGATGAGTGCTCTTTTTGCGCTCTCGGTCGCTGAAATCCACGGGGTCGCCATCGACGAGGTTGAGCGTCGTCAGACGATCGTGCTGGGCATCATGCTCGGCGGGAGCGGCTCCGCCACCATAACCAAGGTCGCCGAGCGCACGGGGCAGCATTGGGGGCGTCAGATCGTCGCGAAGGTGCCTGTCTCGACATTGCGTCAGATCAACGCGATCCTGGGCAGGAACTTCGTCACGAAGTTTGGGACCAAGCAAGGAATCATCGTTCTTGGTCGGGTGGCGCCGTTCGGAATCGGGGCTGCGATCGGCGGTGGTGCCAACGCCGCCCTCGCCGCTCTGGCTGTGCGAGCGAGCCGGCGCGCATTCGGCCCGCCTCCTACCTCGTGGCCGTGACCCGAGCACGTAATACCGCCGGGTCAGGTCTGGGCGCGGAGCCGCCGGTACGCCGCGTCCAGCTCCGCGACGGTGGGTGCGCCGGCGGGCAGTGGCTGCCAGAAGTCGGGGTCCGGCGGTGCTGTCACGTCGACCCGCTTGCCGGCTGTGGTGTCGAAGCCGAGCCGCCAGGCGTGCAGATGGGTCCGTACCCCGTTGGCGGCGGCGGCCCGGTCGAACAGCGGGTCGCCGACGATCGGGTGCCCGATCCAGGCCAGGTGCACCCGGATCTGATGCCGTCGGCCGGTGAGCGGCGCGACGGCGATCAGCCGGTGCGTGGCGTCGGCTACTGGCGTACCGGATCCGGTGGTGACCCCGTCGGACCCGGCGGTGACGGCGGTGATCCGGCTCTGCGACGGATAGCTCTTGACGTGGTCGAACTCGGCCCCGGCGGCGAGCGACCAGCGCGCGGTGGCGGCGTCGAAGCCGATGTCGGCGCGGTTGCCGGCGACCCGGACCCGGTTCTTGCGGCCCACGCTCAGCGGCAGGTCGACGACGCCGACGTCGGGCAGCGGCGCGCGAGCGGCATCGGCATCGGTGGCGGCGGCCGACACCACAGCCAGATAGACCTTTTCCACGGTACGGCGGTTGAACTGCCGGGTCAGGTCGCCGTGGTGGCGCAGCTGTTTGGCGAACAGGATCGCCCCGGAGGTGTTCTTGTCGATGCGGTGCACCGGGAAGACCGGCTCACCGGCCTCCTCGGCGAGGCGGGCCAGGTCGGTGCCGTGCCGTTCGCCCATCACCGCGACACCGGGAGGTTTGTTCAGCACCAGGGCGGTGTCGTCCTCGAACAGGACGGCACCGGCGCGAAGTTCGGTCCACAGGTTCACCGGTGGCCGAGGATACGCCGCACGTGGCGGCGTACCCCCGGCGCACCCTGCGCTCGCATCAAGAGGCGATGCGCCGGACGGCTCAGCCGGCGGTGGACCAGATGGCGGTGAACGCGGCGGCCTCACCGGCCAGCCAGCGCTCCACCTGGTCGGGGCGGGAGGTGACATCCGGACGTCGGAAGGTGGTGCCGCGCCGCAGGTCGACGAGGACCGGCTCGGCACGCGGCAGCACCTGGTCCATGTGCCGGGCCATCAGGTGCAGGGTCGCGGTGAACGCGTCGGGGCTCGGTGGCTGGTCGTCGAAGTGGATCCGGACCGCTTCGGCGTGCCCGTCGGCGTACCGCAGGCCGAAGTGGGGGTTGATCTTGACGGGGAGGTTGCCGACCATGCCGAGCGCGTCGTGGGTCTGCGCCAGCTCCACCTGGCTCAGGTCTCCCAGCGTCTCCAGGTAGCGCTGCGCGCCGGGCACGAGGGTGGCGTACAGCGGCTGCCAGCGCTGCGCGACCTGCCCGACCACGGCGGCCAGGTGGCTGCCGCCGGTGCGGAACCGGATGTCGGCCTTGAGCGCCTTGACCAGCTGCCCGTGCGGGTTGAACCCGGAACGGCTGACCCGCTGCCGGCGCAGCCCGCCGACAAAGGACGCCTTCGCCGGCCCGGATTGCCCGACATAGCGGGTGAAACCGAGCAGAGTCGCGTACGGAACCGGGGCGGGGTTGGTCGGTGCTGCGGTGGGGGTCGAAGCGGTGGCAGGAGGGGGTGCGATCACGGCGTTCCTTCCCAGGTCAGGAGCCGGATTAGTACACCCATTCTAATCGAGAAGTGACGCTGCGCCCAGCGTTTGATCACGCTGCGCCGCGTTTGTGGGCTGCCGGCTGGCCTCGGTGCGGCACCGTGTGATGTGGTGCCGGTTGACAGGGCTGGCTAATGTCGTTAGCTTTGGGGCTATCAAATTTAGCTGTCAGCCTGGAGGTTGCGATGACCGCGTACCTGTCCCTCGACGGCGGGCGCATCGCCTACGAGGTCACCGGCGACGGCCCACTCGTGGTCCTCGCGCCCGGCATGGGCGAGAGCCGCACGGCGTACCGGTTCGTCGTCGCGCAGCTGGTCGCGGCCGGCTACCGGGTCGCCGCCACCGACCTGCGGGGCACTGGCGAGTCCAGCATCGGCTGGCCGTCGTACTCCCGTACCGACATCGCCGGTGACCTGGTTGCGCTGATCCGGCACCTGGGCGGCCCGGCCGTGCTGGTCGGGCACTCGATCTCCGGCGGGGCGGCCACCATCGCCGCCGCCACCGCACCCGAGCTGATCACCGCCGTGGTCGAGCTCGCGCCGTTCACCCGCAAACAGTCGATCAGCCTCGGTGACCTGCGCGTCAAGCGGTACCGGCAGGGCATGAGCCGGCTGCTGGGGGCGGGCATGTTCGGCAGCGTCAAACAGTGGCTCGGCTACCTCGACGTCGCCTTCCCCGGGCAGCGGCCGGCCGACTGGGCCGAGCAGCTGGCTAGGACCGAGGCCCGCCTGCGCGAGCCCGGCCGGATGAAGGTGCTGCAGAAGATGGGCCAGTCCAGCCCGGCCGACGCCGGTGCGCAACTCGGCAACGTCCGCTGCCGGGTACTGGTCATCGAAGGGACGATCGACCCGGACTGGGCCGACCCGCGTGCCGAGGGCGAGGCGATCGTCGCGGCGCTGCCTGCCGGCCTGGGTACGGTGGCGATGATCGACGGAGCCGGCCACTACCCGCACACCCAGTTCCCCGACGAGGTGGTCGCGCTGATGCTCCCGTTTCTGGCCGAGACGGCCGGTGCCGAGGGCCGGCCCTGACGGGTCTTCACCAGCCAGTGCCGGATGACAGTATCGACAGATGGACAGCTCGGCGACCCGGGGCAACATCCGTACCGTCGCCGGTCTCGCCGGTGTCGCGCTGGCGCTGGCTGTGGTCGTCAGCCTGGTGCCGCGCGACGAGCCGGAGCCGGCTGAGTCGTGGCGGCCACCCGCCGGTCACGTCATCGTGGACACCGTCGACCTTGGTGACGACCGCGCGTTGCGGCTCTGGGTGAAACCGGGCAGCTGGTACGTGCAGCGCCTGGCCGACGGCGAGCACGAGGCATTCACCGGCGCCGGGGGCGGGGGTGATCGGTTCACCGTCGCCGAGGTGTTCGAGGCGTACGTGGGGACGGTTCCCCTGCCGGACGCGCATGCGGTCCTGGTGCGGTCGTGGGGAGGCGTGGCCGTCCGCGTGGGGGTCCACAACGGGGTGTTCATCGTCGCGAATTCAGTGGCAGCGCCGGACGATCGGGAGTTGCTGGTGACCTCACTGGGCCCGGCCGACGCCGTTCTTGCCGCCGAGGCGTCCGTCCCGATCGCCGGGCGGGCCCGGTGAGGTCACCGTCATGATCACTTGACGTGCTGCAGGGCAGCTACCGGCGTGTCGGCCGAATTTTGCGCAAGTGATCACTCAGCTCTGGTCGCGGCGCAGCACGGCTAACGTGTGTCCGTCCGGTCGGCCGTCGCCAGGTCGAGGAAGGCCGACCAGGCGGCCGGTGCGAAGGTCAGGGTGCCGCCGTCGCGGTCCTTGGTGTCCCGGACCAGCACCCGCCCGGGCAGGTTCTCGGCGACCTCCACGCAGCTTGTGCTGTCGCTGTGCGTGCTCTTGTGCCACCGGGGCGCGGTGCTTATGTCCATCTCTCAGCCGTCCTCATGATCAGATCTAGGCTCTGCGGGCCAGATAGAGCGTAGTCGCGGATGCTCTCCCAGGTGCGTTCAAGGCTGGTCGCGTCGTCCGGATTTTCGATCACCCGGCCCTGCAGGTACCCCTCCAGGTAGCCGACGGATCTGCCGTCCACGGTGGCGATGACGAACGGTCCGTCCAGCCCGGGGTACGCCCCGGCGTCGGCCGGCACCACCTGGACCCTGATGTTCGGCTGCTCGCAGGCGGCGACCACCGCCGTCAACTGTTCGTGCATCACGCACGGGTCGCCGACCCGCCGGTGCAGGACGCTCTCGTCAATGACCGCGACCAGCTGGCAGGAGTCGGGCTGTCGGTAGAGGATCTCCTTACGGCCGAGCCGGGTGGCCAACGCGACGTCCATCGCCTCGCCCCGCTCGCCGTACGCGAGCAGCACCGCCCGGGCGTACGCCTCGGTCTGCAGCAGTCCGGGCAGCGCGAGGGGCTGGAAGACCCGGATGAGCGTCGCCTTGCCCTCCTGCTCGATGAACGGTCGGTACCAGACCGGGGCGCGTTCACCGACGACGAATTCGCGATAGAATTTCACGAACGCGGTGCCGAACGCCCGGTCCACCGCGCCCAGATAGTCGGGCAGTGCGGGCCGTTCGCCGCGTTCTATCGAGCCGACGTGCGACGTCGAAAAGTGGATGCGCTCGCCCCATGCTTCCTGGGTGAGGCCGAGCATTTCGCGGACGCGCCGCAGCTCACCTACCAGATACTCGCTCCCGCTCACAATATCTTCACATCCCTCAATTTGCCGCGACTGGCCCATCTGATCTTGTGCCAGTCATCAGGCAGCTACGCTCGGTCGCCGACCATCTTCCGCTGGTCGGTCCGAACAGTCCAGGGTGGAAGCAAGTGAGGCCCGCTCAGGGCGACAATTCCACCCAGGAGGAACGGAAATGCGAAACGACGGCATCGGCGGAACGCCGCGCCTGGCCCGGTACACCTCGATCGGTACGCCGCCGCGCGGCCGACTGACCGGGCCGAACCCGAACCGCTCGCCGTCGGCGCGCCGCAGCACGACCGAGTCGGTCGTGCTCCGGGCCCGCGACATCGTCACCACCCACCTGCCGAGCCGCGTCGGCGAATGCCGGGTGTGCGGCGCTGCGGCCATGTGCGAACCGTTCGCCAAGGCGATCGCGGTCCTGGACCGCTGGGATCCGGTCCGGGCCCGCCGGGTCAGGTCGGTGCTGGAGTACGCCGGCCTGTGGCCGGACAGCCACCTGCCGGCGGCTGCGCGGGAAACCGACGACGGCAGTCAGACCTGACCGACGACGGACGGTCAGAGCTGACCGACGGCGGTGACGTGCAGCACCGCGCTGCCCGCCTCGTCCGAGGCGGCGAGGTCCACCTCGGCGCTGATCCCCCAGTCGTGGTCCTCGGCCGGGTCGGCGAAGATCTGCCGGACCAGCCAACGCTCCCGCTCCTGCGTGATCAGCAGCAGCGCCGGTCCACGGGCGTCCGGTCCGGTGCCGATCTCGTCGTACTCGTCGAAGTAGGGCTCCAGCGCGTCGGCCCAGGCGTCGGCGTCCCAGCCGGAGTCGGCGTCCAGCTCGCCGAGCTCGTCGTAGCGGCGCAACGCGGCCAGCTCCACCCGGCGGAACAGCGCGTTGCGGACCAGCACCCGGAACGCCCGCGGGTTGCCGGTGACCGCCGGTGGCCGGTCGTCGGCGACCACGGCGGCCTCGGGGTCGTCGGTCGGGTTGCGTAGCCGCTCCCACTCGTCGATCAGGCTGGAGTCGACCTGGCGGACCAGCTCGCCCAGCCACTCGATGAGGTCGATCAGCTCCTCGGTCTTGGCGTCGTCGGGCACCGTCTGGCGCAGCGCCCGGTACGCGTCGGCCAGGTACCGCAGCACCAGGCCTTCCGACCGGGACAGCCCGTAGAAGTTGACGTACTCGACGAAGGTCATCGCCCGCTCGTACAGGTCGCGGACCACCGACTTGGGCGCCAGCTCGTAGTCGGCCACCCACGGATGCCCCTGCCGGTACGTCTCGTACGCCATCTCCAGCAGCTCGGCCAGCGGCTTCGGGTGGGTGACCTCGTCGAGCAGTTCCAGGCGGGCCTCGTACTCGATGCCGTCGGCCTTCATCTGCGCGACCGCCTCGCCGCGGGCCTTGTGCTGCTGCGCGGAGAGGATCTGCCGGGGGTCGTCCAGCGTCGCCTCGATGATCGACAGCACGTCGAGCGGGTACGTCGGCGACTCCACGTCGAGCAGTTCGATCGCGGCCAGCGCGAACGGCGACAGCGGCTGGTTGAGTGCGAAGTCGAGTTGCAGGTCCACGGTGAGCCGGACCCGGCGGCCCTCGGCGTCCGGCTCGGGCAACTGCTCGACCACCCCGCCGGCCCGCAGCGCCCGGTAGATGGCGATCGCCCGGCGGATGTGCCGGCGCTGCGCCGCCCGGTCCTCGTGGTTGTCGGTCAGCAGATGGCGCATCGCGGCGAACGCGTCGCCGGGTCGGCTGATCACGTTGAGCAGCATCGCGTGGCTGACCCGGAAGCTGGAGGTCAACGGCTCCGGCTCGGCCTCGACCAGCCGTTCGAAGGTCGGTTTGCCCCAACCGATCGACCCCTCCGGCGGCTTCTTGCGGACCACCTTGCGCCGCTTCTTCGGGTCGTCGCCGGCCTTGGCGAGCGCCTTCTCGTTCTCGATGACGTGCTCCGGGGCCTGCACCACCACGGTGCCCAGGGTGTCGAACCCGGCCCGGCCGGCCCGCCCGGCGATCTGGTGGAACTCGCGGGCCTTGAGCAGCCGGGTGCGTACCCCGTCGTACTTGGACAGGCCGGTGAACAGCACCGTGCGGATCGGCACGTTGATCCCGACGCCGAGGGTGTCGGTGCCGCAGATGACCTTGAGCAGCCCGGCTTGGGCCAGGGTCTCCACCAGTCGGCGGTACTTGGGCAGCATGCCGGCGTGGTGCACCCCGATGCCGTGGCGGACCAGCCGGGACAGGGTGCGTCCGAAGCCGGAGGAGAACCGGAAGTTGCCGATCGCCGCGGCGATCGCGTCCTTCTCCGCCCGGGTGCACACGTTGATGCTCATCAGCGCCTGGGCCCGTTCCAGCGCCGCCGCCTGGGTGAAGTGGACCACGTACACCGGGGCCTGGTGGGTGCTGAGCAGCTCTTCCAGGGTCTCGTGCAGCGGTGTCGTCGCGTAGGTGAACATCAGCGGCACCGGCCGCTGCGCCGAGGAGACCACGGCGGTGGCCCGTCCGGTCCGCCGGCTCAGGTCGTCGACGAACCGGGTCACGTCGCCGAGCGTCGCCGACATCAGCACGAACTGGGCCTGCGGCAGCTCGATCAGCGGCACCTGCCACGCCCAGCCCCGGTCCGGCTCGGCGTAGAAGTGGAACTCGTCCATCACCACCTGGCCGACGTCGGCGGCGGACCCGTCGCGCAACGCCAGGTTGGCCAGGATCTCGGCGGTGCAGCAGATGATCGGCGCGTCGGCGTTGACGCTGGCGTCACCGGTGAGCATCCCCACCTCGGACGCGCCGAAGATCTCGCAGAGCGCGAAGAACTTCTCCGACACCAGCGCCTTGATCGGCGCGGTGTAGAAGGTGACCCGGTCGTCGGCCAGAGCCGCGAAGTGCGCGCCGGTGGCGACCAGGCTCTTGCCGGAGCCGGTCGGAGTGTTCAGGATGACGTTCGCCCCGGAGACGATCTCGATCAGCGCCTCGTCCTGGTGCGGGTACAGCTCCAGGCCACGGCCGGCCGCCCAGCCGGCGAACGCCTCGTAGACGGCGTCCGGGTCCGCGCCGCGCGGCAGCAGGTCGGTCAGGGTCGGGGCGGTCTGCGTCATGTCGGTCAATCCTGCCTGCCGCCGCCGGCGGCCGCCAACGTGGGTGACGCCCGTCAGCCGTCGGGCGTACCCCCGACGCGTTCGAAGACCAGGTCCAGCGCCGGTCGGCCGGCGCGGACCCCGCGCCGTTCGAACTTCGTCTCCGGCCGGTACGCCGGCCGGGGCGCGTACCCGTCGTGCAGGTTGCGCAGCTGCGGGTCAGCGGTCAGGGTGGCCAGCATCGCCTCGGCGTACGGCGCCCAGTCGGTGGCGCAGTGCAGCCGCCCGCCGGGCCGCAGCCGGGAGCGTAGCAGCGCCACGTGCTCGGGTCGGACCAGTCGCCGCTTGTGGTGGCGGGCCTTCGGCCACGGGTCGGGGAAGAACGCGTACACCGCGTCCAGGCTGCGTTCGGGCAGGCAGCGGCGGGCCAGGTCGAGGGCGTCGCCGGTGGCGACCCGGACGTTGGTCAGCGCGTGCTGTTCGATCAGCGCCAGCAGGTTCGCGATGCCCGGGGTGTGCACCTCGACGGCCAGGTAGTCGCGGTCGCGGTCGGCCGCCGCCATCGTCGCGGTGGCGTCGCCCATGCCGAAACCGATGTCGAGCACCACCGGTGCCGTCCGGCCGAACAACGCCGCCGGGTCCAGCGGCGCCGGCAGGTCGTCGACGACGGTCCGGTACGCGTCGGAGAGCCGGTCGAGCGCGTCGTGGTGTCGGCCGCTGAGCCGTCCCCGGCGCGGGTGGTAGGTGCGGATGCTCACGTGGCGACAGCCTATATCCGACACCGACTATCTCCGACACCGAGCGTGTCCGGGCTGTCATCCAGGGCTGTGTGGTGAGAGGATCCCGGCAGCGTCGCGGAGAGGATGGTGACCGATGTCCGTACGCCGTTCACTGGCCACCGCAGGGCTGGGCGTGACCCTCGCGGTCGTCGCCGGGCTGCTCGGCGCGGCCCCGGCCCGGGCCGCCGACGTGTTCGTCGATCTCAATCCGAGCACGGTGGAGTCCGGTTACCTGGTGGGCATCCGGGCCAGCTGTACCGACAACACCGCGCCGGCCACCGTCGAGTCGGACGCGTTCGGCACGGTCGAGGTGCGTCCGCAGTTCGACGAGCTCACCGCGGCGGTGACCGTGCCGGCCGAGACCGAAGCCGGCAGCTACCGGGTACGGTTGACCTGCCCGGACGACCGCTCTGCGGCCACCACGTTGTACGTGCTGGATCCGACCCGGCCCAGCCGTGGCCCGGCCACCGGATTCGGCGGCACCGCCGGTGACGACGGTGCCGACGGCCTGCTGACCGGGGTCGGTGTGGTCGCGCTGGGCGCCGGTGCGGTGCTCGGCGTACTGACCCTGCGTCGGCGCCGGTCGGTTTGACCGGGCGCGCGGCAGGGGAGGGGACGGGCCGTGGCGAAGGGCGGTGGCCGGGGCTGGACCGGGCCGGCCGCGATCGTGCTGGTGCTGGTCGGGCTCTTCGCGATCGGGTCCGGCGGCGACGGCAACTGGCGGGACATCCTGGCCGGCGGCAACAATCCGCCGCCCCGGGAGTTCCCGGTGCTGGAGCCGAGCCGGCCGATCCGGATCGCCGTCCCGTCGCTCGACATCCGCGCCCCGGTGCACTCGGTCGGGCTCGCCGACGACGGGTCGATCGCCGTACCGGCGCTGCACCGGCACAACCAGGCCGGCTGGTACGACGGAGGGCCGACTCCCGGTCAGTTCGGGCCGGCGATCATCGTCGGGCATGCCGACACCCGGGACGGGCCGTCGGTCTTCCATGATCTGGCCGATATCGAGCCGGGGGCGACCGTCGAGGTGACCCGCCGGGACCGGGTGGTGGCCGTCTTCGAGGTCAACTCGGTCGAGCACTTCGGTAAGGACGAACTGCCAGTTGAGCAGGTGTACGGCGACTACGCCCGGCCCGGCCTGCGGCTGATCACCTGCGGTGGCGAGTGGCTCGGCAACGGCATTGGGTACGCGGACAACATCGTGGTGTTCGCCTCCCTGGTGCAGACCAGGGCCAGCTGAGGCGTCAGCCGGGCCTGTGACAGCTGCCTGCGGGTCGGCGGGTGAACCGTTGCCGGACGGACGCCGTACCTCTGGTCGTGCCCGCTGCGGTCCCACTCCGGGGCGGCCCGTGCGGACGATCCTCCACCACCGCCGGCCGCCCCGGAGTGTCCCGCCATCCGGAAGGCGGAAAGATAGCCAGCACACCCAGCAGCAGCACCGAGGAGGATTCATGAGCCAGACGGCGCAGATCGGGGTCACCGGTCTGGGGGTGATGGGCCGTAACCTGGCCCGTAACCTCGCGCGGCACGGCCATGTGGTGGCGGTCCACAACCGGTCGGTCGGCCGGACCAAGGAGATGATGGCCGAGTTCGGCCACGAGGGCACCTTCCTGCCGGCGGAGAGCCCCGCCGATTTCGTGGCCTCGTTGGAACGGCCCCGCCGCGTGGTGATCATGGTCAACGCGGGTGCCGCCACCGACGCGGTGATCAACGAGTTCGCGCCCCTGCTGGAGCCGGACGACATGATCATCGACGGCGGCAACGCCCACTTCCTGGACACCCGGCGGCGGGAGGCGGAGCTGCGGGAACGCGGCCTGCACTTTGTCGGCACCGGCGTCTCCGGCGGCGAGGAGGGCGCCCTGCACGGGCCGAGCATCATGCCCGGTGGTTCGGCCGAGTCGTACGCCGCGCTCGGTCCGCTGCTGGAGGACATTTCGGCCAAGGTCGACGGCACGCCGTGCTGCGTGCGGATCGGCCCGGACGGTGCCGGCCACTTCGTCAAGATGGTCCACAACGGCATCGAGTACGCCGACATGCAGCTCATCGGTGAGGCGTACGACCTGCTGCGCCGCGCTGGCGGGCTCACCCCGGCACAGATCGCCGACGTGTTCCGCAGCTGGAACTCCGGTCGGCTCTCCTCGTACCTGATCGAGATCACCGCCGAGGTGCTCGGCCACAACGACGCCGTCACCGGCAAGCCGTTCGTTGACGTCGTGCTGGACCAGGCCGGCCAGAAGGGCACCGGCCGGTGGACCGTACAGGGTGCCCTCGACCTCGGGGTGCCGGTGAGCGGCATCTCCGAGGCGGTCTTCGCCCGGTCACTGTCCGGCCACGCCGACATCCGGGCCGCCGCCGCCGATCTGCCGGGCCCGGTGGAAAGCTGGGCCGGGTCGGCCGACGAGCTGATCGCCGACGTCGAGCAGGCGCTGTACGCGTCGAAGATCGTCGCGTACGCGCAGGGCTTCCACCAGATCCAGGCCGGCAGCGCCGAGTACGACTGGGACATCGACCTCGGCGCGGTGGCGCGGATCTGGCGCGGCGGCTGCATCATCCGGGCTGCGTTCCTGGACAAGATCCGGGCTGCCTACGACGCGGCGCCGCAGCTGCCGACGCTGCTGACCGACGGGTACTTCGCCGAGGCGCTGGCCGGTGCCCAGGCGGGCTGGCGTCGGGTGGTGGCGACCGCCGCGCAGATCGGGGTGCCGGCTCCCGGGTTCGCCTCCGCGCTGGCCTACTACGACGGACTGCGCGCGCCCCGGCTGCCGGCTGCCCTGATCCAGGGGCAGCGGGACTTCTTCGGCGCGCACACCTACCGCCGGGTCGACGCCGAGGGCAGCTTCCACGTGCTGTGGGCCGACGACCGCAGCCAGGTCGAGTCTCGCTGACCCGACCCGGCCGACTGACCCGGTCCGGCTCGCCGTGGCTGACGGAGTACGCCAGCCACGGCGACCGGCACCGGCGGCCCGGGGTCAGTGACCCGGCACCGGCGGCTCAGTCCAGGTCGACGACGACCGGGGCGTGGTCGGACGGGGTCGGGCCCTTGCGGGCGTCGCGGTCCACGAAGGCCGATCGGACCCGCCGGTTGACGGTGCCGCTGGCGTAGACCAGGTCGATCCGCATGCCCATGTTCTTCGGGAACATTCCGGCCCGGTAGTCCCAGTAGGTGTACGGGTGCGGGCCCTTCATCGGCTGCGGCACCACGTCGACCAGGCCGAGGGCGAGCAGATCGGCCAGCGCGGCCCGTTCGGCCGGGGTGACGTGGGTGGAGCCGGCGAACACCGTCGGGTCCCACACGTCCGCGTCGGTGGGCGCGACGTTGAAGTCGCCGCAGACGAGCAGATCGGTGGCGGCCTCCGCGGCGAGCGCGCGGCGCAGCCCGGCCAGCCAGTCCAGCTTGTACGTGTAGTGCGCCGAGTCGGGGCTGCGCCCGTTCGGCACGTACACCGACCAGACCCGGACCCCGGCGCAGGTCGCTGCGACGGATCTGGCCTCCGGCAGCGGAAAGCCGGGCTCGGCGTCGAACCCGGTCCGGACGTCGTCGAGCCCGACCCGGGACAGTACCGCCACGCCGTTCCAGCGTCCGTCGCCGTGCGCCGCGACCGCGTAGCCGAGGTCACCGACCTCGGCGGTCGGGAACGCGGCCGCCGCGCACTTGGTCTCCTGCAGACACACGACGTCCGGGGCGGTGTCGGCCAGCCAGCCGAGCAGCCGGTTCAGCCGGGCCTTGACCGAGTTGACGTTCCAGGTGGCGATCCGCACCCGGCCAGCGTGCCACAGCACCGACCGGCTGCACCGGACCGGGCGGATCAGCTGGGGCGGGCCGCCCTGAGCCGGTCAGCCGGGCAGGTCACCGGGTCGGGTCTGCTCGGCGAGGAAGCGCTCCAGCTCCGCGCCCAGCTCGTCGGCGGTCGGCAGCGGCCCGCTGGACTCGGCGAGCAGATTGGTGCCGGACCGACCCCGGGTGAAGCTGTCGTACTGCTCCTCCAGCGCGCTGACCAGGGATCCGGCCTCCTCGGTCTGGGCGACCTGCCGGTCGATGTCCTCCCGGACCGCCTCGGCGGCGCTGTGCAGCTGCTCGGTGGGCAGCAGCAGACCGGTGGTCCGCGAGACGGAGTTGAGCAGCAGCTCGGCGGCGGCCGGGTACTCGGCCTGGGCCACGTAGTGCGGGACGTGTACGGCGAAGCCGACCGCGTCGTGGCCCTGCTGACCGAGGCGGTACTCCAGCAGGTGTCCGGCGCTGCCCGGCACCTGGACCCGCTGCAGCCAGGGTTCGTAGCCGCTGATCAGCTCGCGCCGGCTGGCGTGTGCGGTGACCCCGGTCGGCCGGGTGTGCGGCACCGCCATCGGGATGGCGTTCAGCCCGATCGTGGTGCCGACGTTGAACCGGCGGTTCACCGCGATCGCCGCGGCGGTGAACCGTTCCCACTGCAGGTCGGGCTCGGGGCCGCCGAGTAGCAGGAACGGCGTGCCGGCGTCGTCACGCATCAGGTGGACTTCGAGCCGGGGCTCCTCGTAGTGCTCCCAGTGGTCCTCGACGAAGAGCATCACCGGTCGACGGGACCGGTAGTCGAGCAGCTGGTCGATGTCGAAGGTGGCCACGACCTCGTGCTCGAGCGAGGCGAGCAGGTGTTCACGGGCGAGTCGGGTCGCGTTGCCGGCGTCGACGAAACCCGTCATCGCCTGGATCAGCACCGGCTGACCGAGCTCGGGCACCTCGTCGACGACGTCGTAGAGCTCGTGTGGGTCGAGCACCGGGCGCAACCTCCTCAGAACGGTACGGCGAGTACGGCATCTCCAATTGCGGCAACGCTAGTCCCATGCCGGCGCATTCCGGGTTCCGGGCGTCGATCCGACACGGTGGACTACTCACAGTTCAGTAGCGGACACGACAAGTCAACCGTTGCCGGTCGGCTCTTGCCTGTCCGGGGGATGTCGCATCCGGCAGGACGGATGATGCCTGCTGGCCGGACGGGGGAGTGGTGGGGTGAGGGCGGGAGGTGATCAATTAACAGGTGATAAATGCCGTAGTAAACAGTGAAGAGCGAAATTTCGTTTACCAGCGGTTTGACGTGATCGGCCGGCCGTGCTGACCCTGCTGAGGGATCGTCCGATTACTCGGCGAGAGAGTGTGGCACCCATCACAAAATTACCCTAGGTAATCGGGGTTTGGCCTGCCTAGCCTCGTCGAATGCCTGACGACGACACCACAAGGAGCGAGGACACCACCCTGAGTCGCGATGACCGTTCGGCCGATGTCCCCTCGGACAGCACGTCGACCGGTGCGACCCGGGCCATCGCCCGGTGGGAGCGCCTTCGCAACCGGCTACCCGCCCTGCCGTACCCGAATTCCGCCCGGCCAACCTTTCAATCGCTCGGAACCACCCTGCGTAACCGTCCTGGTGCCCGGACGGCGCTGGCCGCCGCCGTCGTCTGCGCCCTCGGCGTGGTCGCGGCGGTCGAATCGACCGCCGAGGCGCCGGAGCCGACCGGGCCGGCTCCGGCCGCCGCCGAGGCCGACCTGCAGCGCCGGGCCGACGCGGCTGACGGTGCGTCCCGGGCCCAGCGTCCCGAGCCCGGTAACGGGGATCCGGCTGCTGCCGCGGCAGCCCAGGCCGCTGAGGCCACTGAACCGGCACCGACCGACCCGGACGTCGCCGCGGCGGAGGCCACCGAGCCCGCCCCGGAACCGACCTCGACCACCGTCGCCCCGGTCGCCGGGCTGTCCCAGGTGCAGATGGACAACGCCACGGCCATCGTCGACGCCGGCCTGGCGTTGCAGCTGCCGCGCCGGGCGATGGTGATCGCGGTGGCCACCGCGATGCAGGAGTCGACCCTGCTCAACCGGGCCAGCGAGGTGCTGCCGGAGTCCAAGAACTACCCGCACCAGGGCACCGGCTGGGACCACGACTCGGTCGGGCTGTTCCAGCAGCGCACCAGCACCGGCTGGGGAGCGGTGGCCGACCTGATGAACCCGACCTACTCGGCGACCCAGTTCTATCTCGCCCTGCAGCGGGTGGCCGGCTGGGAGCAGTTGCCGTTGACCGTCGCCGCCCAGGCGGTGCAGGTCTCGGCGTACCCGGGGCACTACGCCAAGCACGAGGCCGCCGCCGACGCCGTCGTCACCGCGGTCCTCGCGGCCCGCTGAGTACCGTTTGACCCGTTTCGCCTGTCCCGTCCCACTGACCGACCGGAACACCGGTCCCGACCTTCGACGTCGTACGCCGCCAGCGGCCCTGGTCACCCGGCCAGGCCGCTGGCGGCGTACGCCACCTCGGCCAGCAGGTTCTGTCCGTCGGTGTCCGGGTGGAAGTAGTCCAGCCGGTTCAGCTGGTCCACGGTGAACCGGGTGTCGTGCACCGCTCCGTCGTCGAACCGGCACCGGTCGCCGTACGCCCGGCAGGCGCCGGCCAGCTCCCGGTTGTACGCCGCGACCCGGTCGCGCACCGCCGCCCGGCGCTGTGTCGCGGCCTCGTCGGTCGCCGTCGCGTCGGCCAGCAGCGACGGGCACACGCCACGGTCCCAGGCCCGCACCACCCGTTCCTCGCCGTGCCCGATCTCCCACAGCCGGTACAGGTCGGGGATGCTCAACACCAGGACCTGCGCCTGCGGCAGCCCGTCGCCCAGCACCCGCAGAGCCCGGTCGACGTCGTCACGGAACGCCGCCGCCGGGGTCATGTCCTGCGGTGTCGCCCGGCACGCGTCGTTCGCGCCGATCAGCACCGTCACGTACTGGGCCGAGACGTCCACCGCCGACGCGGCCTGGTCGGCCAGCGCCGCCGCCCGCGCCCCCGGCACCGAGAAGTCGTGCTCCTGCCCGCTCATCGCCGGATTGACCTCGGCGATCCGCTGGTAGAGGCTATCCACCCGGAAACCGTCGCCGGTGGACCACGAGTTGCGCCGGCAACTGGTCAGCAGGACGCAGGATCCGTACCCGGCGGTGATCGAGTCGCCGAGCGCGGCCATCGACGACGGCAGGTCGGTGCTCGGTGGCGGGGGCGAGGTCGCGCCCGGCTCGCCGCCGTCCTCGCCGGCTTCGCAGGCCAGCGCCACTAGGGCGCAGACGGCGGCGGCACCGGCCACCCAACGTCGGTGCATCCGGACCTCCAACGAGACGGAAAGCGACGGTGAGGTAACTATATGCGTCGGCGTGGATCTGGCGACAGCCACCGGGCCGCACCGGTCGACAGCTCCGCCAGAAAATCGGGCAGGGACCGCCGGGGCACCCACCCCTGGCGGTACGCCCGACCCAGATCCAGCACCGTGCCGAACGCCAACTGCTCCACCGCGTACCTCGTCAGTCGGCCGGTGCCCGGCAGCCCCAGCCGGGCCGCGCCGCCGGCCAGCGCCGCCGCGCCCAGCGCCACCGGCACCGGCACCCGCAGCGGCCGCGCCGGCCGCCCGGCCGCCGCCAGCACCCCGGTGACCACGGTGTCTCGTGAGTACGGTGCCGCATCGGCCACGTTGTACGGTCCCGGTGGCCAGTGCAGCGCCGCCAGGCAGGCGTCGGCCAGGTTCTCCACCGCCGTCAGGCTCATCGCCACGTCCGGGCCGGGCACCGGCACCCGACCCCGCCGGACCGCAGCCAGCAGCCGGGGCAGCAGATGCGGGTCGCCGGGCCCGTAGACCGCGCGGGGACGCAGCACCACCGCGCCGGCCGCCAGCGCCAGCCGCTCCCCGTCGGCCTTGGTCCGCCCGTACCCGGTGCGCTGGCCGTCGGTCGGGTGATCCTCCCGGATCGCGGCGCGGTGCCCACCCGGCCGGTAGACGCTGGCGCTGCTCACCCAGACCACCGGCCGGTCGGCCGCCACTCGCAGCAGCCGGGCCGTGCCCGCCACGTTCACCGCGTGGTACGTGGCCTCTGCCGCCGCGCCCGGCAGCGGATCCCCGACCGCCGCCGCCAGATGTACGACGGCGTCGACGCCCCGCAGGTCCGGCAGCTCCCGGGCGGCGTCCCACGGCACGTGCCGGCCCACTGGGCCGGGTCGGCGGCCCACCGCCACCACCTCGGCGCCGGCTGCGGCGGCGGCCCGCGCCACCGCCGACCCGCAGAAGCCGCTGGCCCCGGTCACCGCTACCCGCAGCCCGGCCAGTCGGGTGTTCACCGGGTCGCCCGGACCGTCAGCCGGGCCCAGCCCGGCAGCGCCGACCGCCGGTCCACCCGCGCGCCGGTGACCACCGGCCGGTACGGCGCCAGCGCGGCGAGCACGTCGTCGAGCTGGGCGTGGGCCAGCCGGGCACCCGGGCAGTGGTGGGGGCCGGTGCCGAACACCAGATGCCCGACCGCCGCCGGCACCGGCGCGCCCGGATCCGGGTGCGGCGCACCAGCGCGGGCCGCGTACCGGGCGACCAGCAGCAGCCGGTCGCCGGGCCGCAGCCGGGTACCGGCCCGCAGCGGCCGGGTGTCGGCCAGTTCGGCGGTACCGGCCACCACCCGGGGCAGCACCGGGCTCGGCGCGGTCACCCGCAGCAGCTCCGCCACCAGCGCCGCCCGCGAATCGGCACGGTCCGCCGCCGGCCACAGCCGATCGTCGGCGCACCAGGCGACAGCCCGGGGGATCGCCGCCACCGTCGTGTTGATCGAGGCGACGGCCAGCATGCCGGCTCGGGCTGCCTCGTCCGCCGGCCCGCCGAGCAGCCGGGTCAGCTCGGCGGCGGCCGACGCGGTGGCGGCGCGGTCCCGGCGTGCCCGGCCCGGCCAGCGCAGCCCGGGCAGATGCCCCCGGGCGGCGAGCGCCGCCGCGGACCGGGCCGCTGCCGTCAATGCGTGCGCCGGCACCGACACGTCCAGCATCGCGGCGGTGCTCGCCCCGGACAGCTCGGCCACCAGGCCGACGACATCCACCTCGGCCCCGTCGCCCAGTGGTGCCAGCCGCCGCCGCAGCACGTCCAACCAGACCGGCCGCAGCCGGGCGACCCCGTCGGCGCTGAACACCGACGCGGCATCCCGGCGGGTCCGCCGGTGCCCGGCGCCGTCCTGGTCGAACAGGAACCCGTCGCCGCCGGTGGCCCGGCGCGCCGCCCCGGCGGTGGTCCGCTCGGCCGAGCGGTCCAACGGAACCCGACGCAGCGCGTCGGCGAACGGCACCGCGTCGTGCACCAGCACGATGCGGCCGATCCGGCGCACCGGCACCCGTCGGGTCGCCGCCAACAGGGCGAACAACACCGGGTGGCTGCCCAGGTAGACCCGTCGGTCCCGGCGGCGGCCCCGCCGGGCCGGGCGCGGCTCAACCATCGCCGGTCATCCGCGCCGCGACCTGTGCCGCCGCCCGCCGGTCCGGCTTACGGGACCGCCCGGCCAGCGGAACCCGGGCGAACACCACCCGGTCCGGGCGGGCCGACCCCATCCGGTCCAGCACCGGCCGCAGCGCGGCCCGCAGCCGGGCCCGGTCGGCACCCGGCTCCGGCTGCACCACTGCTACCAGCTGCTCGTCACCGTCGTCGGCCGGCACGCCGACCAGCACCGCCAGCGTCACCCCGGGTACGTGCAGCGCCGGCTCGTACAGCCCCGGGTAGATGTTCTCCGCCGCCCGCAGCACCATGTCCTTGCACCGGCCGGCGAGCACCAGTCGATCGCCGTCGAGCCGGCCGACGTCGCCGGTGGCCACCTCGGTCATCGGCGGTTCACCGAGGTACCGGTCCGCCTGCCCCGCACCGGACAGCCACACCTGCCCGGTGTCGTCGACCCGGGCGGACACCCCGGGCAGCGGCCGGCCCACCAGGTCCCCGTCGGCGGCGTACCCGCGCTTTTCGGCCTCCTCCACGGCGGCGGCCGGGAACAGCTCGGTCAACGCGTACACCCCGTACGCCCGGTCCGCGCCGGCCCGCTTGACCCGGCCCAGCAGGGCGCTGCTGACCGGGGCCGAACCGCTGAACACCTGCCCGGTCAGTCGGGGCGAGTGATTGAGCACCGCGCGCAGCTGCGGCGGTGTCAGGTAGGTCGCCTGCGGCCGCAGCCGGGTCAGCTGCCGGGCCAGCAGCGCCGGCGACCGGGCCGGCAACGCCACCGGCGCGCCGGCTGCCAACGCCGGCACCAGCACGAAGAACGTGCCGCCCAGCACCGGTGCGTCGGGCTGCGGCCCGACCAGCCCGGTCACCGCCCGCATCCCGGCGGACAACCCGGACCGGGTGTGCACCACCGCCCGGGGCCGGCTGGTCGTCCCCGAGGTGAACACGATCACCGCGTCGCCGTCGCCGTCGAACGCCGCCGGCGGCGGGCCGGCCCCCGGCGGCAGCGCCGGCGCGCAGCCCGGCAACCGGCGGCCGACCGTACGGACCGGGGCGATCCGCGTCAGGTCCGGCAACGCCAGGTGCGCGCGGCGGGCCAGCGGGCCGGCCCAACCGGCCACCGCCTGCGCCGCCGCGTCGGCCAGCACCAACGCCGGCTCGGCCACGGCGAGCCGGGCGGTCAGCACATCCGGGCCGGCCGTCGGGTCCAGCACCGCCACCCGCACCCCCAGGTGGTACGCGGCCAGCAGCACCGCCAGCGACCGGGGGCCCGGGCGTACCGCCAGACCGAGGGTGTCCCCGGCGGAGAGCCCGTGCCGGGCCAGCGCGGCGGTGTACCGGTCGGTGAGCTTGGTCAGGTCACCGGTGGTGGCCCGGACCCGGGACCGGCCGGTCAACGCCGTGGCGGTCAGCACCGCCGGTCGGTGCGGGTCGGCGCGCAGCACCGTGGCGAGTTGATCCAACATCAGCGGTCCCGCTCCCGGTCGGCGCTCATCGGGGATCCTCGGTCACCGGGCCGGCACCCCGGTCCAGGTACCAGGCGGCGGTGCGGCGCAGGCCGTACGCCCGCAGCCGCCGGGTCGAGTTCTCCACCACCATGTCCCTGCGGTGGGCGATCGCCGACGTGGTGCGGCGTACCCGGTTGAGGAAGGCACGGTCGGTCGGTGACGGCCGGCGCGGCATGCCGCCGCACGCCTGGTACAGCTCGGCGGTGACCGCCATGTTGTTGCCGGCGTGCATTCGGTACGGCGCCAGGTAGCCGCCGGTGCGCCGGTGCGCCGGGCGCAGCCGCCCGAACGTCGCGGCGAGCAGCACCAGCACCCGGAACCCGGCCCGGCCGACCGGGCCGTGTTCGTCGCGGCGGGCCCGGATCGCCCCGCAGACCAGCTCGGCCCCGCCGGCCAGGCCGGCACGTGCCGCCGCCACCCAGCCGGGCCGCGGCAGACAGTCCGCGTCGGTACGGGCCAGCCACTTGGCGCCGTGCGCGATCGCGTACCGGAAACCGGTGTCGACCGCGGCACCCACTCCTTTCTGTGGTTCCCGCAGCAGCCGGACCGGAAACGGCGCCTGGGTCGCGAAGTCCTCGACCACTGCGGCGGTGCCGTCGGTGGAGCCGTTGTCGACCACCACCAGGGTGAAGTCCCGGTCGGTCTGGTCGTCCAGCGCGGCCAACGTCGCCCCGATCCGGGCCTGCTCCTGGTACGCCGGCACCACCACCCACAGCGGCCCGGTGCCGGCCGCCGCCCGTGCGGCGGGTGGTTGCTCGACCGCCCGGGTCACGGTTTCTCCCAGACCATCGTCATCACGCTGACCCCGCCACCCAGGCCGATCGCCAGCACTCGGTCACCGCTGCGCAGCCCGGCGTCGACCCGGGCCAGCTGCACGCCGAGCGTGGCGCTGGCCAGGTTGCCCAGCTCGTCGACGGTGACCTCCAGCTTCTCCTTCGGCACCCCGGTGACCTCGATGAAGCGTTCCAGATACGGCACGCTCACCTGGTGCACCAGGACGCGTTCGTAGTCGACCCAGTCCCAGCCGGTGCGCCGCCGGACCCGATCGAGGATGTCGGTGCCGATCCGTTCGAAGACCGACCGCAACGCGTGCCCGTCGCCGTGGAAGTAGGTGTGCTCGTCACCGCGCGGGTGGCGGGAGCCGCCGCCGAAGATGCCGCCGACCGACCAGTGCCCGGACCGGGTCTCGGTGTCGACGTCGACGATCCCACCGCGCCGGACCGGCTCGACCAGCACCGCCGCCCCGCCGTCGCCGAACGTGTAGCCGGCGAACGACGACCGGGCCTGCGCCATGCTGTCCAGCCGGTGACGCATCACCCGGGTCGGCGTCTCGCCAGTGACCACCAGCGCCCGCCGCGCCCGTCCGGCGACGATCATCGAACGGGCCAGGTCGATGCCGTTGATGAAGCTGTTGCAGGCGTTGCTGACGTCGACCGCGTGCGCCGAGCCGCCCAGCTCGGCCTGGACGATGTGCGCGGTCGCCGGCTCGACCATGTCCCGGCTGGCCGAGGCGAACACCAGCAGGTCGACGTCGTCGCAGGTGCGCCCGGCGGCGTCGAGCGCCCGCCGGGCGGCCCGCACCGCGAACGTCGAGGCGTACTCGTCGTCGGCGGCGACCCGGCGCTGTCCGATTCCGGTCATGGTGGTGAACAGTCCGGGTGGCAGTACGACGTCGCTGGCGGCGGCGACGCGGTCCTGCAGTTCGGCGGTGGTGAGGGTACGGTCGGGCAGGCTGACGCCGACCCCGGTGATGCCGACCCGGGAGACGGGCCACTCCGGTCGCGACGAAACGTTCATCGGTTCAGCTTCCTGCCGGACCGGGCCGGTCCGGATGAGTAGGGGTGCTCAGCCCGACCTGGTGGCGGGCCGGCGTCGGTGGCGAGGTTACGGACCGGTGCCTGCCGGGTACAGCCCGGGGATGGCCACGAAGTCGCAGCCCAAGAGGGCCCGGGGTACCGTCGGTCACGCGTACAGCGCGTTGAATCTGCGGCTGGCGATGGCCGGCTTCGGACTGGTCTTCTGCACCGTGCTCGGTGCGCTCGCCTGGCGGGCCGACCTGACCGCCGGCGCGATCATTCTGTGGGTGCTGGCCGTGATCGCCGTGGTCGACCTGGTCGTCGTCCAGCGCCGCCGCCGGGCCCGCCGACGGGAGCGACCGGGCGTACGGCACTCGCTGTTCGAGTGAGCCGGAATTCGGTGGCCCCGCCCGGCGTTGCCGGCTAGCGTGACCGCCATGTTCGGCACCGTCGGCGCTGTATGGCCCGCAGGTCTTCACCTGCCGGGCGCCGCCGTCGTGTGCGCATGGCTGGCTGATACCCGAGGCTGACCCTCCTCCCGCTGCGGCAGAACCATGGAGGAGGGTGGCCCGGTCCTCCGGCGCTGCCCGTCGACGGGTGCGTCGGGCGGCGTGGTTCTGACGCGTCGGCGGTCTGGCACCCGCGCGCGTTTCGTCGTCCGCCAATTCGTTACCCACCCCGGAAGATCATCATGGCCAAGAGTCAGTTCGTGCGGGCGAAGCCGCACCTCAACATCGGCACCATGGGCCACGTCGACCACGGCAAGACCACCCTGACCGCCGCGATCACCAAGGTTCTCGCCGACCGCGACCCGGCGGCCAACCGGTTCGTCTCCTTCGACGGAATCGACCGGGCGCCGGAGGAGGTCTCGCGGGGCATCACCATCAACATCTCGCACGTCGAGTACGAGACCGCGACCCGGCACTACGCCCACGTGGACATGCCCGGCCACGCCGACTTCGTGAAGAACATGATCACGGGGGCGGCGCAGGTGGACGGGGCGATCCTGGTCGTCTCCGCGCTCGACGGGGCGATGCCGCAGACCCGCGAGCACGTGCTGCTGGCCCGCCGGGTCGGGGTGCCGTACCTGGTGGTGGCGATGAACAAGGCCGACGCGGTCGACGACCCGGAGCTGCTCGACCTGGTCGAGCTCGAGGTCCGCGACCTCGTCACCGAGTACGGGTTCCCCGGCGAGCAGGTGCCGGTGGTACGGGTGTCGGCGCTGCGGGCGCTCGAGGGGGACCCGCACTGGGTGGGCTCCATTGTGGAGCTGCTCGACGCCGTCGACCGGTACGTCCCGGTGCCACCCCGCGAGTTGGGCGAGCCGTTCCTGATGCCGATCGAGAACGTGCTGACCATCTCCGGTCGGGGCACCGTGGTGACCGGCGCGGTCGAGCGGGGCACCCTGCGGCTCGGCGACCCGGTGGAGGTGGTCGGACTCGGTCCGACCCTGTCGACCGTGGCGACCGGGCTGGAGACGTTCGGCAAGTCGCTGGACACCGCCGAGGCCGGCGACAACGCCGCCGTACTGCTGCGCGGGATCAAGCGGGACCAGGTGCAGCGGGGTCAGGTGGTGGCGGTGCCCGGCAGCGTCGCCGGGCACCAACGGTTCCGGGCCCGGCTGTACGTGTTGACCACCGCTGAGGGTGGCCGGCACACGCCGTTCTTCGCGAACTACCGGCCGCAGTTCTACTTCCGTACCACGGACGTGGTCGGGTCGGTGCGGCTCGCCGACGGCACGATGGCCATGCCAGGCGACACCGTCGAGGTGACGGTGGAGCTGGGCAAGCCGGTCGCGATGGACGTCGGGCTCGGTTTCGCGGTCCGCGAGGGCGGCCGTACGGTGGCCGCCGGCACGGTGGCCGAACTGCTCGACTGAGATCTGGGTACGGCCCTTCGGTCCAACCGAAGGGCCGTACCCACAGTGGATGCCCGCCGACGGCTTTCTGCTCACAGCAGATCTCCTGTCAGCAGAAAGGGCAGCGGTCCGGTCCGCCGCCGGTCGATGCTGGTAGCCATCATCACCGTGATCGAGAGGGCGTCACAGATGCGGCACACCAGTCCCGCGATGGCTGCGGACGGCGCGACCACCGGCTTCGGCGACCAGGTCTTCCAACAACTGCTCAAGGAGCGGGTGATCTTTCTCGGCACCCAGGTCGACGACACCTCGGCCAACACGATCTGTGCGCAGATGCTGCTGCTGGCGGCCGAGGACAGCGAGCGCGACATATTCCTCTACATAAATTCGCCGGGTGGCGTGATCAGCGCCGGCATGGCCGTCTACGACACGATGCACTACGTTGGAAACGACGTGGCGACCGTCGGCCTCGGTCTCGCCGGGTCGATGGGTCAGTTCCTGCTCTGCGCCGGTGCGCCCGGCAAGCGGTACGCCCTGCCGCACACCCGGATCATGATGCACCAGCTGTCCGGCGGGATGGGTGGCACCGCCGCCGACATCGCCATCCAGGCCGAGAACATGCTGCACATCAAGCGGACGACGATCGAGCGGATCGCGTTCCACACCGGGCGCACCCGCGAGGAGATCGAGCGGGACTCCGACCGGGACCGGTGGTTCACCGCCGAGCAGGCCCGCGAGTACGGCATCATCGACCATGTGATCGCCACCACGGCGCAGCTGTCCACCGGTGGCGCCTCCAGCTGACCGGGCGAGCCTGGACGGAGACTTTCGATGCTGCTGCGACAGGTCATCGGGCGGGTGTTGCGTCGGCTCCGGCAGGACCAGGGCCGCACCCTGCAGGACGTCGCCCGAGCCGCAGGCCTGTCCACGGCGTACCTGTCCGAGCTGGAGCGCGGACGCAAGGAACCGTCCTCGGAGATGTTGGCGTCGATCTGCCGGGCGCTCGGCGTCGCGCTGGAGGAGCTGCTGGCGCAGGCGATGCAGGAGCTGACCCGCAGCCGTCCGATGGCCACTGTCCGCTGGCGACGATCCGTCCGGCCCTCGGGCGGCTCTCCGTCGGCCACCCGAGGGCGACGGGGACGGGCGGGTCCGTCCGCCGGCCGGCCCGGCGAGCGGCGGGCCAGCCGACTGGTGGCCGACCCGCCGCTCACGGCGCAGCGGCGGGCCAGCCACCAGCACATGATCAGGAGCAGGCCACCCCGTTGACGGTGATCAGCTCCGGTGCCGGGTTGGCCCCGCCGGCGGTGGTGGCGTTCAGCCCGAACATCGCCGTCTCGCCGGGCTCCAGCCGGCCGTTGTAGGTTTCGTTGCGGGCCGTCACCGTCGCCCCGCTCTGACTGACCTCGGCCATCCACGCCTCCCGGAGCCGCTGGTCACCGGTGAACGCGAAGCGGACCGTCCAGCCGTCGACCGTGGCGTCCCCGGTGTTGGTGATGTCGACCTGGGCGGTGAAGCCTCCGCCGCCCGCCCACTCGCCGTAGTTGACGTACTCGGCCCGGCAGCTCAACGGCGCCGGTGCCGGCGCCGCGTCGCCCTGGTCGGCCAGGAAGGAGGCGATCCAGCTCAACGCCGAGTTCCAGTTGATCGCCACCTCGTTCGTCGCGTACGACTCGATGTCGTCGACGTAGCAAAACATCGGGGCGCAGCCTTCCAGCAGGTCCCTGGCGAACGGGTCGTCCAGGTTGGCATTGGCGCCGCCGGCGATCGACCCGGCCGGCGGGATCGGCAGGTCCGGGTCGAGCTGGTTGCCGAAGATCCGGCTGTGCTGGTTGCGCGGGTAGACCGTGCCCCAGCCGGTGACGTAGGAGTGGTTCAGCGCGTTGCGGCCGAAGATGTAGTCCATCGCCTGCACGGCACCGTCGCGGTAACCGGTGTCCCCGGTCATGTCGTACGCCGTGGCGAGCACCACCGCGTTGTTGATGATGTTGCTGTTGGCACCCCAGAAGTAGGCGCCCCGGTTGCCCGGCATCGGCAGGCCGTACGCCTGGTCGGCCAGGGTGGCGAGGTAGGAGTCGGCGGCGGCCACCACCGAGGCGCGGATCCGGTCCCGGTCCTGCGGGGCGAGCCCGTTCGGCACAGTGGCCAGGTCGAGCCGGCCGAGCGCGGCGGTGGAGCCCCAGCCAAAGCCGGTCGCGTCGAAGACGTCCCGGGTGTGGTGCGGCGAGGCGGTGACGTCGTCGAGGTAGCTCTGCTCGCCGGTGGTCAGGTACATCTCGGCCGCCGCCCAGTAGAACTCGTCGCTGACGTCACCGTCGCTGTAGGCGCCACCACCGTTGCCGTCGGCCGGGTCGGCGAGCCGGTCCGGGTTGGCCTTGGCCGCCGCGTACGCGGTCGTCGCCGCGGTCCGGCACTGGTCGGCGAACGCGGTGTCGTACGGGGCGTACAGCCGGGCGCACTGAGCGGTGACGGCGGCCAGGTTCAGCGTGGCCGCGGTGGACGGCGGGTGCAGCTCCCGCAGCTGCGGGTCGTCCTCCGGCTGCAGCGGCAGGCCGGTCCAGTTCCGGTCGTGGATCTTGTGGTGCGCCATCCCGGCGAGCGGTTCACCGGCCGGCACCTGCATCCGCATCAGGAACTCGAGCTCCCAGCGGGCCTCGTCGAGGATGTCCGGCACGCCGTTGTCCCGCTCGGGCACCCGCAAGGTTCCGTCGTCGAGCCCGGCCCCGCCGTCGGCGCTCGGCGCGGTCTTGGTCCGCTCGAACGCGCTGAGCAGCTGGTAGGTGGCGATGCCGCCGTTGACCACGTACTTGCCGTGGTCGCCGGCGTCGTACCAGCCGCCGCGTACGTCCAGCCGGTAGTCGCAGACGCCGGGCTGGCACGGTACGTCGATGTCGCCCTGGTTGGGCGCGACGCCGACGTGGCCGGCCGGGCGGGCGTACTTCTCGCCGACCAGGTCCCCGTCGATGGCGATGCCGCTGCGCTGGATGTAGAAGAACTGCAGCGCGTCGGAGCGCAGCTGCTGGTAGATGTCGCCGGAGATGGCGAACGGGTAGCTGGTCTCGCCGTCTGCGACCAGGGTGAATCCGGTGCCGGTGCCCCGGTACGCGGAGAAGTCGACGCTGTGCGTCTGCTCACCGGAGGCACTGTCCAGCCCGCGTACGGTGCTGGTGCCGCTGGCGACGACGGCCCCGTCGGCGTCGTGCAGCTGCCAGTCGAGCGGCTCGGTGGCGTCGGTGACGACGGTGGCGTTCTTGGGCCCGCCGGGTAGGTAGCCGACCTGGTTGACCCGTACCCGTGGGCCGGTGTCCGGTACGTACGGCGGCTCCTCCTCGCCACCGCGCAGCGAGACGTCGTCCAGGCAGAAGGTGTACTCGTCGGCGTTGCCACCGACCTGGAAGGCGAGCTGGGCCCGTTCGGTGTCCTCGCTGGCGACGAAGGTCGCCTCGACCCGCGACGGCTCGGCGGTCAGTGCCAGGTCGCGGCCGAAATATCCGGTGTACGGGTCGGCGCCGAGCTGGACTACCGCCCGTACCGCGGCGGCCGGTTCGGCAGACACCGTGAAGCCGATGGCGTACTCCTCGCCGGCGATCAGCGGCAGCCCTTCCTGCAGGATGCCGGCGTCCCACGGGTTGGCCAGCCCGGTCGGGACGGTGGCGCAGAGCCGTCCCTCGACCACCCCGGTGCCGGTGGTGCCGTAGCTGATCCAGCTGTCGGTGCCGTTGCTGAAGTCGCCGTTGGTGATCTGCTCCGGCCCGCCGGGTGGGGGACCGGAGCTGTCGTCGCTGAGCAGCGAGACGTCGTCCAGGCAGAGGGTGTAGTCGGCGGCGCCGCCGCCGAGTTGGAAGGTGAGGGTGCCGTCGGGTGAGTCGAGGTTGGCGGTGAAGTCGTAGGTGAACATCTCGGCGTCCGGCCCGAGGTCGAGCTCGCGGCTGAGCACGGTGGTGTACGGCTCCGTGTTGAGCTGGACGTTGGCCCGTACGGTCGCGGGAACGTCGCTGGCGGCTGTGAAGACCAGGCGGTACGCGGCACCGTCGATGAGTTCGATGCCGTTGTGTCCGATGCTGGCGTCCCACGGGTTGGTGGTGCCGCCGGGCACGCTGGCGCACAGTTGGCCGTCGGTGGCGGCCAGGGCGACGTTCTCGGTGCCCCACCAGGGGGCTGTTCCGTCGTCGAAGGTGCCGTTGACGATATGTTCGCGTTCCTCGGCGTACGCCGTCGTCACGGTCAGGGTGGTCAACGCCAGGACGCTGGCACTGGTGCCGGCGAGCAGCGCGACCGTCCGGCGTCGTCTGGATCGGGTCACGGGGTTCCTTCCGCGCGTGGGTCGGACTGCCTGGCCGGGGCAGCCGATGGTCGGACCTGACGTCGGTCCTCCCGAACCGCACCGGAGGCAGGATTGGGAGCGCTCCCATTGATCCTAGACGATGTTGCCAGGGCGTTACCGGAGTGTCAATCACGTCATGCGCGACGGGTTGCGCGACCGGCGCTAGGCGTCTGACATGCGGCATTTATTAGCTTATGTCCAATGGTCGGACCCGATTCTCCATGATCTTTAACATCTGCATGCTGATCTACTAGAGACATTTCGGCCCTGTTCCTGGCAGGCTGCCAGCCATGACCCTGAAGCTGCGTTCCGCGGCGGTGACCGACCGCGGCCTGATCCGGAGCGGGAACCAGGACTCCGTGCACGCCGGCGACTGGCTCGTCGCCGTCGCCGACGGCATGGGCGGGATGGCCGCCGGGGATCTGGCGAGCAAGATCGCGATCGAGGCGATCGCCCCGCTGGATGCGGCCGTCGCGGACGATGAACTGGTACCGAGGCTGCAGGCGGCGGTCGCAACCGCCAGCGCCGGGATCCGTCAGGCGATAGCCGAGGACCAGGCGCGGGAGGGGATGGGAACGACGCTGACCGCCCTGCTGTTCGCCGGGTCCGGCGCGGCGATCGCGCTGGCGCACATCGGCGACTCGCGGGCGTACCTGCTGCGGGGCGGCGCCCTGGAGCAGGTCACCCGGGACGACACGTTCGTGCAGATGCTGGTCGACGAGGGCGTCATCACTGCGGAGCAGGCTGCCAGCCATCCGCGTCGGGCGGTGGTCACCCAGGCGCTGCAGGGGGAGAACGTCAACCCCGCCTACCAGGTCTTCGAGCCGCAGACCGGCGACCGTTGGCTGCTGTGCAGCGACGGGCTGTCGAACGTGGTACGGGCGGAGAGCATCGCCGAGGTCCTGGCCACCTACGCGGACCCGCAGGCGGGCGCGCAGCGGCTGGTCGACCTGGCGATCCGGGCCGGTGGACCGGACAACATCACCGTGGTCATCGGCGACATCACCGAGGTCACCGGCGACATCGCCGGGTAACGACAGCCGAGATGCCGTCAGCGGCCGGCCCGGGAGGTCGGGGCCGGCCGCTGACGCTGAGAAGCCATGGGCGCGGGGCGCGAACGGCGGCCGGGCAACGGCCTGACCCACCGATCGGCCCGATCAGTACGTCGACTGCAACTGCCCGCGGAGCTTGGTCAGCGCCCTGGCGAGCAGCCGCGACACGTGCATCTGGGACACGCCGATCTGATCGGCGATCTGCGACTGGGTCAGGTTGCCGTAGAAGCGCAGGGTGAGGATGCGCTGCTCGCGTTCGTCGAGGGTGGCCAGCGCCGGGCCGAGCGCGACCCGCAGCTCCGCCAGCTCGTACTCGCGGTCCTCGGCACCGAGCATGTCGGCCAACTCGGTGGCGCGCTCGCCGTCGCCGGTCGGCGTGGACAGCGACACCGCGTTGTACGCGCGGGCACCTTCCAGGCCCTCGAGCACCTCCTCCTCGGTGATTCGCAAATGTGCGGCGATGTCGGCGACCGTCGGCGACCGGCCCAGCGTCTGCAGCAGGGTGCTGTTCGCCTCCGAGATGCTCAGCCGTAGCTCCTGCAGCCGGCGGGGCACCCGGATGTCCCAAGTCCGGTCCCGGAAGTGCCGCTTCAGTTCACCGATGATCGTCGGGATCGCGTAGCCGGCGAAGTCGACGCCGCGCGCGGGGTCGAACTTGTCGATGGCCTTGATCAGGCCGACGGCCGCGGTCTGAGCGAGGTCGTCGGTCGGCTCACCCCGGCCGCTGTAGCGCTGGGCGAGGTGCTGGGCCAGCGGAAGCCACGCCTCGATGGCCCGGTCACGCAGCGCCTCCCGGGACGGGTGCCCGGTCGGCAGCGCCGCCATCGCGGCCAGCAGCTCGGTCGCGCTGTCCTCCGGCGCGGTCGTCTGCCGGTCCAGTATGGCCGGAGCGGTCACCGCTCGGTCCACTGTCACCGTCCGGCCCACTGTATTCGGCTCAGCAACTGTCGTCGTCTCGGCCACCGTGCGGTGTCCGGTCAGCGTCGCGGTCATGGCGGTCCTCCCTGCACCTCGTCCGCGGATATGGAAAGTGGTGCGCTTTGATGCGTCCGCTAGGGTCTTTCGGCCTCCAACACTAACCCGGTCGGTCAATCAAAAGCTAGCCGAAAGTACGATGTATTTATCGCCCGTAATTCAACAAGTCGGACATTTCACCGACGGTGAGCACCGTCTCCGGTCGTCGGTTACCCCGTCCGCGGTCAATGAAGCGTCACCAGCGCCTCATGATCGTCGACCGGTAGGTCGCCCGGGGCGACCGCGAAGACGGACATCCCGGTCAGCGCCGACACGCCGTCGAGGGCGGTCGCGGAGGCGACATCCGCCGCGTCCCGGCCGGTCGCGATCCGCACCATGCTGGGCCGGGGCGCCAGCCGGGTCGGGTCCCAGACGTACCACTGGTCACCGACGGCGGCCTCGGCGACCAGATGGACGTCCATCGGAGCCAGGCCGGGTGCGTAGACCGCGACCAGCGCTCCAGTTGGCTGGCCGCCGACCCGACCGCGGCCGGGGCCGGGTCCGACTCCGGGCGCGGCGGCGTGGTGGTCGCGCGGTACGACACCGTGAGATCTCCGACCGGTGCCCGTACCAGATGCTGACGGCCGCCCGTCGGCCAGCTTCCGTCGATCTCCGTCACGGCAACGTCGTCGCCGTCCGCGGTACCCGCCACCAATCGCGGCGGCGGTGCCGGTCGGTACGCCGTGACCTGCAGTGCCAGTGTGGCTGCCGCTTCGATGTGGTAGCTGAGCCGGCAGCCGATCTCTCCTGCCGCGGGAGTCGCCCTCTGGTAACCCATCGCCCATTGGCACCCGCTGGACGCAATCGTCGCACCGGCTGCCGGGAGCGACCCCGGTCACTTCCGGGCAGATGGTTGAACCCTTGATCAAAGCGTACGCTGCAAGCGGTGACCCGGTCGGGGTCGGTGACACCGTTCATCCATCCCACCTACCGGCAGAGCCACGTGCACCGCAGTTTGGAATCGAGGACCTGATGCCCGCCATCACCGTGGACGACGTACTCGCCCTGCCCCGGGTGCCGGCCCACGATCCGGCCGCCGGCACGATCCGGCCGGTACACCGGGTCACCACCGCCCTCAGCGGCTTCGAGGGCGAGGGATTTCCCGTGCGCCGGGCGTTCGCCGGCGTGCCGATGACCGAGCTCGACCCGTTCCTGCACCTGGATCAGATGGGTGAGGTGGAGTACGCGCCGGGCGAGCCGAAGGGCACCGCCTGGCACCCGCACCGCGGCTTCGAGACCGTCACGTACATCATCGACGGGATCTTCGACCATCAGGACTCGCACGGTGGTGGCGGCACGATCACCGACGGGGACACCCAGTGGATGACCGCCGGTTCCGGACTGTTGCACATCGAGGCGCCACCGGAACACCTGGTGGTCAGCGGCGGGCTCTTCCACGGTCTTCAGCTGTGGGTCAACCTGCCCCGGTCGAAGAAGTTCGCACCGCCCCGGTACCAGGACATCCGGGGCAACCAGGTCGCCCTGCTCAGCACCCCGGACGGCGGAGCGCTGATCCGGGTGATCTCCGGCTCGGTTGCCGGGCACGACGGTCCCGGCTCCACCCACACCCCGATAACCATCAGCCATCTGACGGTGCAGCCGGGGGCGCAGGTGGACCTGCCCTGGCGGGCCGACTTCAACGCTCTGGTGTACGTCCTGGGCGGTCGGGGATCCGTCGGCCCGCAGCTGCGGCCCGTGCACACCGGTCAACTGGCTGTCCACGGACCGGGCGACACGCTCCGGATCGCAGCCGACGCCCGGCAGGACAGCCGCGCGCCGCAGCTCGATGTGTACGTCATGGGCGGCCGGCCGATTCGGGAACCCATCGCCCGGTACGGGCCGTTCGTGATGAACACCCGGGCGGAGCTGCTCGCCGCGTTCGAGGACTACCAGGCCGGCCGGCTGGGGGTGGTACCGGCGGCAACCGTTCCGCACGGCACCGGCCAGCAGCCGCCACGTTGAGCCTCGCCGACGCGCTGCCGGCCGGGCACGGCGGGTCAGGAGACCAGGAACACCCCGAGCACCCCCAGCACCACCATCACCAGGACCGCGAGTAGCAGTCCCTGTTCACTTCGGACGGTCTGGTCGGAGTAGGTCTGCTGGGGATCCGGGGTGACGATCTCGGTGCTCATCGTGCCTCCTCAGCCTGCTGCCCTGGCATCTTGACAATGACGGTAGGCAGCAGGTCTCGTCCGTGAATCCCGGAGCCGTGCCACCTACGGGTGTCGCCGCACCAACCGGGTACCCGGCCCGCCCCACCCAAACACCGTCCCGGGAAGAGCAACGTGGTGGGGTGCCGGAGGCACGAGCAGGTGGTTGGGTGCCGCAGTCTCATGGGCAGATGGCGGGGCGGGACCAGCACGTGGGTGCTGTTCCCGCCCCGCTCGTGAACACCTGCTGGGGGACCGGTCCTCGTCAACGGGAGGGGCGTTCGGCCGGCTCGCCCGCCTCCCGCATCACCTGGTGGGCCCGGTCGGCATATTCGGCGTCGACCGTTACCCCGTACTGGCTGGCCTGTAGCAGGCTGCGGGAGGAGAAGTCCCGCCGGCCGCCGGTCATGGCGTGCGCCACCGCACCGAACACGGCACCCCACGCCGCACCGATCACCACGGCGGTGACGATGATGCCCAACCAGTTCACCACCGCGAAGATGCCGATCAGCAGGCCGATGAACAGCCCGAACCAGGCACCGGTTCCCGCGCCGGCCAACGCCGCCCGGCCGGTGGTGAGTCGGCCGGTGACCTCCTCCACCAGCCGCAGGTTGGTGCCGACGATGGCGGTGCGTTCCACCGGGAACCGGTTGTCCGACAGCCGGTCGACGGCGCGCTGCGCGGAGGCGTAGTCCGGATAGCTGGCGACGGTCACACTGGTCCGTGCGGGACCGCCGTCCTGTGGCGCGGCACCGGGCGCGGTGGCTGGTCCGGCTGGTCCGGCCGGCAGGTTGCTGGCCGGGAAGTTGGCGGTGTCGCCGAACATGCCCGGCGACGGATTATCCGTACGGGTCGTGGATCTGGTCATGAGCGCGTCTCCTCTCCCGGAGGGTGTGCCCGGTGAGCCGCCCGGGTAACCCGGTCCCCGCACGGACTTCGGCCCCTCCCGATGCCGGGAGGGGCCGAAGTGCGCCTGGGGATCCTGACTTGGGCGTCAGCTCGCGCAGGCCGCGCCGTTGAGGGTGATGTTGCTCAGCGGCGGCAGGGTGCTGCCGGAGAAGGTCCCCTGGAAACCGATGCTGACGGTGGCACCGGAGGCCAGCGAGCCGTTCCAGGCAGCGTTGCGGACCGTGATCTGGCTGCCGGACTGGGACCAGTCACCGTTCCAGCCGTTGCTCAGGCTGACGTTGGTTCCGGCGGTGAAGGCCAGGGTCCAACTGCTGACCGAGCCACCGGTGTTGGTGACCCGGATATCCCGGGTGAAGCCGCCGGGCCACTGGTTCGTGGTGTAGCTGACGCTGCAGGCGCCGGCCGGCGGGTTCGTGGTGGGCGGCGGAGCGGTGGTCGGCGGGGGTGCTGTGGTGGGCGGCGGTGCCGTGGTCGGCGGTGCCGTGGTCGGCGGTGCCGTGGTTGGCGGTGCCGTGGTCGGCGGGGGTCCGGCCGCGATCGCCAGGTCGTACGCCCGCTGCGGCACGAACTGGCCCGCGTTGGCGATGCAGCCGTCGGCCTCGCCCGGCAGTTTCACCCAGAGGTACGCGTCGATCTTGCTGTCCCCGGTGTTTGTGGTGCTCGGCGTGCCGATGGCCCGACCCTCCGGGTCGCACCACTCGGAGCCGAGCGGGCCGTTGCCGTTGCGGCTGGTGTCGATCACCGCGTTGAGGTGGTTCGCGCCGGTGGCGCTGATGACCGCCTTGACGTAGTTGGTCGCCTCGCTGGTGCTGCGGTAGTTGGACACGTTGGTGGAGATGCCGTGGGCGCTGTTCGCCACGTCGGCACCGACCAGCAGATTGGCCATCATCGACGGGGGGTGCCAGGCCGAGTTCCCGGCGTCGAAGTAGATTCGGGCCTGCGACGATCCGGCCTTGAGCGCCCTGCCGGCGTAGGCCAGCGAGGCGCGTACCTCGGCCTGCTGCGACTCGTTCATGCAGGTGCCCATCAGGGCGAGCACGTCGGGCTCAACCACGATGTACGCGGGCCGGTTACCGAGCCCGGCGGCGACCTGGTCGACCCACTGCCGGTAGGCGCTGTGGTTGGGCGCGCCACCGCTGCTGTGGTTGCTGCAGTCGCGGTTGGGGATGTTGTAGACCACCATGATCGGGATCTTGCCGGCCGCCGCGGCGGCACCGACGAAGGCGTCGACCTGGTTGCGTACCTCGCTGGGGTTGTACTGGGTGAACCAGCGGCCCTGGGGCACCGAGGCGATCCGGTCACGGATGACGTTCGCCCGGTAGTCACCGGGGTTCGCCGCCACCCAGCGGGCGGCCGAGGTGTCCGGGTCGACGTAGAAGACTGATTCGGCCGCTTCGGCGGACCTGGGCTGCAGCAGCCCGACACCGACCGCGGTGGCCACCGTGAACGCCATGACGGCGGCGGTGCCGACTGCGGTGAGCGCAGATCTTCTGCGCATGCGTGCTCCCTCCGGGTAGGGACGATATATTGAGAGCGTTCAGTGGAAGCGCTCCCATGGATATCGACCACCGTACGGGGATGTTGCTGATATGTGAAGAGCCTGTGACGCCAACTGTTCCAAAGGTGGCATAAAGTGAAATATCTGACCCGGTGGTAGCCCGGGTCAGTCGAGCGGCGGGCGGAACTCCGGGCGCAGCGCGATGATCCCGAACACGGCACCGAACGTGTCGGTCAACTGCGCGTAGGTGCCCGGACCAGCCTGGTACGGACCGAAGGAAATCGATCCGCCGAGCGCAAGGCACCGCTGCACCGCAGCTTCGCAGTCATCGACCTCGAAGGTCGTCCGCCAGTGCGCCGGGACCTGCGGCGGGTACATCTCGCCCATCTCGATCAGCCCGGCCACCTCGCTGGTCTCCCGCAACCACTCCTGATACCCGGAACCTTCGCTGTAGATGCTGGGTCGCGTGGTCCACCCGAACACCGAGCCGTAGAACGCCCCGGCACCCGCCACGTCCCGGGTGGCGAGTTCGTTCCAGCAGGTGGCACCGGGTTCGCTGGTCACCTGTGCGCCAGGGAGGGCGCCCCGCTGCCAGAGCCCGAACACGGCGCCCTGCGGATCGGCGATCAGGGCGCAGTGGCCCCGGTCGGCGACCGGGGCGGGTGGCGAGAGCGTCGATCCGCCGGCCCGGTCCGCACTCTCGATGGTCGCGGCCAGGTCGTCCGAGGCGAGGTAGGTCAGCCAGACCGCCGGCTGGCCTGCGGCGAGGGCCGGGGCGAGCCCGGCGATGGCCATGTCTCGCAGGTGGAACTCGGCACCGGTGCTGTTCGGCACGTCGACCGGCTTCCATCCGAACAGTTCGTGGTAGAAATCGCTCGAACTCGCGGTGTCGCTGGTGCGTAGTTCGGACCAGCAGGGGGTTCCCGTGGCGTAGCCTCTGATTCGCACCGCTTTGTACCTCTTCGCGTCGTTTATCCGATTGGCGTAGTCAGTTACCGTACGCCACGGAGACGTCCGCCGCGACTCGGCCGAATGGCCCAATTGATATCACCGTGGGTAAACATCGGGGTTACGAGTTGATCGGCAACATGATCTCGAACCACACGGTCGAACCGCGTACCGAGGGGTCGGTGCCCCAGGTGTCGCTCAACTGCTCGATCAGACCCAGACCCCGGCCACGGCTACTCAGCGTGTCGATATGTGCCCGACTGACCGTGCCCCGGGTGCCACTGTCAGCTACCGAGACGAGCAGTCGCTCCTGACTGAGATCGATCTCCACCCGCGCCTCGGTGCCGGCATGCAGCAGGGCGTTCGTGGTCAGCTCGCTGGCGCAGAGCACCGCCGGACCGATCACCGATTCCGGAACCTGCCACCCGGCCAGCTGGTCGGCCAACCAGTGCCGCACCCGGCTCGGTGCGATCGGCTCGGCAGGAACCAGCAACCCCGCTGACCGGCTCCCCGCGGCCGCGTGCTCCACCGCGAGCACCGCCACGTCGTCGTCAGTGGTGCCCGGCACCGCCGCACTGGCCACCGCGCAGAGGTTGCGTGGATCGCTGGTGCTGGTCCCGGCGACGGCTGCGGCCAGCGCGGACATCCCGATGTCGAGATCCTGACCGCGTCGTTCCACCACGCCGTCACTGAACATCAGCAGCGTGTCGCGGGGGCGCAGCTCGACCCGGGTCGGCCGCCGTGGCCCGGCCAGACCAAGCGGCGGTCCGGGCGGCACCGGGACGAACTCGGCGCTCGCCGTGGTCGACGACCAGCGTCGGATCAGCGGAGCGGGATGACCAGCGCTGGCCACCGTCAACCCGCCGGTCGCCGGATCCAGCACCCCGTACAGCACGGTCACGAACAGCTCCTCGTTCCGGCTCTCCGCGCCCAGGCTGTGCACCAGCCGGTCCAGTCCGTTCAGCACCGCCGTCGGTTCCGGGTCGGCCAGCGCGAGCCCGCGCAGCGCGGCCCGGACCTGGCCCATCAGCGCCGCTGCCCGCACGTCGTGCCCGACGACGTCGCCGAGCACCACGGCCAACCCACCGTCGGGCAGCCGGAACGCGTCGTAGAAGTCCCCGCCGGCCGAGTTCCCGTCCACCCCCGGGTCGTAGCGTGCGGCCAACCGCAGCAGCGGCAGGTCCGGCAGCTGCTCCGGCAGCATGCTGCGCTGCAGCAGTTGAGCCGTACCATGCTGGGTCTCGAACCGCCGGGCCCGCTCGGCCGCCTGGGTGACCAGCTCGGCGACTGCCGAGAGCAGCGCCCGTTCGGCCGGCGCCCACGAATGTGGCTCGCGGTACCCGAAGGTGATCCCACCGTGTAGCGATCCGGCCCGCAGCGGCAGAGCGGCGAGCGCCGTCACCAGCTCGTCGTGCCGGTCCGTGGCGTACCGGGCGAGCGGCCGGCCCTCCCCGGCGAACCGGGGGACACCGGTGCCGGCGACGCTGGCCAACGGGGTGGGAGCGTCCCGGGGGATGCGGCGCCACACCGGCGGCAGCCGCTCGTCGGCTTCGTCGAGCAGCTCACCGCGGACCCGGCGGACCACCCGCCATCCGCCACCGTCGTCGATGCCGAGCGCCACCTGGTCGACGTCGAGCGAGGCCAGTCCGTACCGCAGCGCGACCCGGGCGACGTCGTCGAGGGTGAGCGTGCCGGCCAACGCCGAAGTCAGCTCGCTGAGACTCTGCAGTCGGTGGGTGATGGTGCCGGTCTCGGTCGCGACCGAGAGCATTCCGACGATCCGCCCGTCGCTGCCGCGGACCGCGGAGTAGCCACGGGTGAAGGCCGTACCGCCGAACGGGCCGGACTCGCCGGTGCCGAACGGTGCCACGGCCTCCGACTCGAGGAACGGCTCGCCGGTGCGGTAGACCCGTTCGACCACGTCGCCGACGCCCGGCCGGTGCCACGCGTCGGCGAACACTGCGGCGGCGGGCTGGGCGAACGCCTCCGGGTGCTTGGCGCCGAGCAGCTCCGCGTAGGCATCGTTGTAGATCATCAGGAAGTCGTCGCCATACACCAGGGCCATCGGCACCGGTGAGGCGAGCACCAGCTCGACCGCTGCCCGTACCGCCGGATCCCAACCGTCCGATGGACCGAGCGGCGTGCTCGCCCAGTCGTGCCGGTCGACGAGCCCAGCCGGTACGGCGCTGTCCGGTGCGACGCCGGCCGGGTTGGTGCCGGCCGGGTTGGCTGAACGCGCAGCCGGCACCCCTGACGGGGTGTCCCGGGTCTGCCCGGCGGTGCCTGCCATGGGTGGCAGCCTATCCGGGGGCTGCTGTCGGCGGGTGGCGTGGACCGGCACCAGGTGGGTATGCGGGCCGGCGGTAGGCGATGCAGCGCGTCCGTACGACAACGAGGCGACGCATCGGTAGATGAGCCGGAAAGGGGGGACCGGATGTCCTCGACGTACGCGTCGGCGCAGGTCGACATCGGCAACGCGCTGACTGACATGTGGCGGTCCGTGATACTTTTCGTGCCCCGGGCCATCGCGTTCATCGCGATTCTGGTGGTCGGATGGTTGATCGCACGGGCAGTGCTGAAGGGCGTCGACAAGGCGCTCGAACGGGTCGGGTTCGACCGGGCGGTGGAGCGCGGCGGCATCGGCAAGGCCCTGGAACGGACCCGGTACGACGCCAGCGACATCCTGGCCCGGTTGGCGTACTACGCGGTGCTGCTGTTCACCCTGCAGTTCGCGTTCGGAGTCTGGGGGCCGAACCCGATCAGCGACCTGATCAGCGCGGTCGTGGCGTGGCTGCCGCGGGCGTTCGTCGCGATCGTCATCGTGGTCGTCGCCGCTGCCATCGCGACCGCAGTACGTGACCTGGTGTCGGGTGCGCTCGGCGGGCTCTCCTACGGCCGGCTGCTGGCCACCGCCGCGTCGGTGTTCATCGTCGCGCTCGGCGTCATCGCCGCGCTGAACCAGGTCGGCATCGCCACCACGGTCACTACCCCGGTGCTGATCGCGGTGCTCGCCACCATCGCCGGCGTGCTGATCGTCGGTGTCGGCGGTGGCCTGGTCCGACCCATGCAGCAACGGTGGGAGGGCTGGCTTACCCGGATGGCGGAGGAGTCGCAGGCGATGCGGGACAGTGCCCAGGCGTACCAGGCCGGCCGGGACGACGCCGGTGGCCGGACGAACGAACCGACGCAGGTGATCCCGCAGACTCAGCAGGCACCGGCGATGTCCGGTGGTCGGGAGGCGGCCAGCGGCCGGGGCACGGCCGGGCCGGGTGCCAACCGGCCCGGTGGCATGACCGGGCCGGGCGGGACGTCCCGCGGCTGATCCGTCCGGTCAGTTCGGGGAAGCCGCCAGTACGGGGCCGGGGTCAGCGCGGGGCCGCGCCGCTGATCCCGGCCAGCTGGCAGACGGCGACCAGCCGCAATGTCACCCAGTCGACCGTCGTCCACTGGGTGGCTGGCCCGACCACCGGGGGGCACCAGCCGGCCTCGGTGGCCGCGTCGCGTACCCCGTCGGCGTATCGGGCCAACGTCACCGGGCTGAGCGGACGCAGATCCGCGAACAGTCGGTCCCGGACCGCGGCGGCGTGCTGATCGAGCTCAGCCAGCAGGCCGGGCAGAACTGCGGCGGCGGCCAGGCCGGCGGCGCCGAGCGAGGCGTACAGATCGGCCAACGAGGTCTGCGCCGCTCTGCGTGCGGCCGGGGCGGCCAGCAGGCCGTGCGGGGCGGCGGGGAACGGACTCATGTGCGGTGCCTGCCCGGCTACTCGACGCGTCGGTTATCGGCCGGAGCCGGGCGGCGGCGGGCCGCGTCATCGGCGATGATCACGGTGGCCACCATCAGCGCCACGCAGACGCTGAACAACCAGGAGTCGTCCGGCAGCAGGTAGGCGGATACCGGCGCCTGGATCGCGGTCAGCAGGAAGCCGAGCCAGGCCCAGCGTCGCTGGCGCGGCGTGAGGAATCCGGAGGCGGTGGGGCGCATCCGAAAAGTCTCGCTCGGATGATCCCCACCGCCGTCAGCCGATCGGACGAGGATGGCTGACCGATGCGTCAGCGACCGAACTGGTCCGGTCCACCGTCAGTGCGGACCGGTCCGGCCGGTGGTCGATGGCCGGTACGGCCGCTCGGGGTCCGTCGTCGCCGGTCCGCCTGGGCGGCCTGCGGTACGGTCCACCGCTTCAGCGCCGTGGCCGAATTCCTCCTCGGCTGCGGCGTCGTTGCCGGTCATGTCGTCGACCTCACCGTCGCCCGCCGGTGCGGCGACAGCCCGCTCCAGCTCACGGACCGGCAGCCGGTCCTCGTCGCGCCAGACATCGTCCGCGGAATCAGTCATGTCGGTCGTTTTACCCGCCCGAGCCGCCGCCAAACAGAGACCTGCCGCCGAACGCGGCGTGGGGCCGAACGGTCCCCGGGCCGCGGCCGCGGCCCGGGGCGGGTGGGCCGAAACCGGCCCACCCGCCCCGGCCGTCAGGCCCACCGGTCGGCCGGCTCGGGAGGATTCACCGCCGGCCGGTGGGCGCTGTTCGAGATGCGGTGGTCGATCGAATCGTCACGGCTGCGGTCGGGGGACCTCGCCACGCCAGGCGCCGGTCTCTACGCCGTGCCGGCTCTCGATAAAGTCCTTGAAACGCTTCATGTCGCCCTTCACCCGGCGGTCCACGATGCCGAGCTTGTCGCCGGCCTGCTCCGCTGCCCCTTCCGGGTCGAACTCCAACTGCGCGGTCACCCGGGTGTGGTGGTCGTCCAGGCGGTGGAACGTGATCACACCGGCCTGCTTCACCCCACCGGTCGCGGTCCAGGCGACCCGCTCGTCCGGAATCTGCTCGGTGATCTTCGCGTCGAACTCGCGCGACACCCCGGCGATCTCGGTCGTCCAGTGCGTCAGCGTGTCAGACACCTGGGTCACCTCGGAGACGCCCTCCATGAACTGGGGGAACTCCTCGAACTGCGTCCACTGGTTGTACGCGGCGCGTACCGGCACCGCGACGTCGACGTACTCGGTCACTGCTCCCATCTGAGTCCCTCCTCTACTTCCGCTGGGCCACGGGCGGCGCGGTCACCAGCGGGTCGTCTCGTTGGCATGGCCGAGCTCGGCCCACACCTCGGACACCGTCTGGAACGTGCGACCCGGCGGCAGTTGATCGATCTCGTCGAGCACGTCGTCGGGCGCCTCGTTCTCCAGCGCGCTGTTGCGCAGCGTGCTGCGGTCCCCGGGCAGCGCCGAGAGGTTGATGTAGCGGCCCAGCCTGCTCCGCTGCTCAACCTCCTCGCTGGTCATGCCCTGCGGCGTACCGGAGCGGTTGTCGCCGGCCGGAACCGCGGCCGGCTCCGGCTGGTCCTCGCCCGGGGGCTCCGCCTCGTGCCACTCCTCGGCCCGGCCTCCGGTGGTGCCCTGCGTGGTCCCACGGGTGTCGTGGGCCATGCTGTCGTCCACCCGGGGACTGTGCTTGCTGTTGCCGCGTTCCATAGCTGTTCGACTACCCGTGACCGGCGTGGCTAAACCGGCGTCCGGGGCGGCAGCACCGGGTCGGCCGGTTCCGACTCACCGGCCTGGGCGGCCCGGCCGCGCTGTACCTCCGCGTTGATCTCGACGCCCAGCATCACTGCCAGGTTGGTCAGGTAGAGCCAGACCAGGAACGCGATCACCGCGCCGAGGCTGCCGTAGGTCACGTCGTATGAACCGAAGTACGCGACGTAGGTGCCGAACCCGGCGGAAGCCAGCGCCGCCAGCAGCAGGGTCACCACACCGCCGATGGCCAGCCAGCGGAGCTCCGGTTGGCGAACGTTGGGAGCGAACCAGTACAGAAGAGACAAGAGCGCCGTGACGATAGCGATCAGCACCGGCCACTTGAGCAGGCTCCAGGCGGTACGCGGGGCCTGGCCCAGGCCGAGGAGGTCACCGAGCGCGTCGGTGACCGGGCCGCTGACGATCAGCATCACGGCGACCAGCGCGAGCAGTACCAGCCCGGCGGCGGTCAGCCCGAGCTGCTGCGGCTGCAACCGGTAGAACGGGCGACCTTCGGCCACCCCATAGATGGCGTTCGCAGCTCGGGTGAACGCCCGTATGTAGCCCGACGCCGACCACAGCGCGGCCACCAGACCGAAGCTGAGCAGCACACCGGCGGAACTGCGCTGGTCGACCACCCCGTCGATGATGTCGACGAGACCCTCGTCGCCCACCACCGCCCCGGCTCCGAGCTCCTCGGCCAGGCCGACCACGGTGTCCACCGTGCGCTCACCGTCGGAGACCAGACCGACCAGCGCGACGACCACGATCAACGAGGGGAAGAGCGCGAGTACGCCGTAGTAGGTCAACGCGGCGGCCCAGTCCACGCAGTTGTCCCGGACGAACCGGCGTCCGCTGCCGACCAGCACGGTACGCCACGTCGTCCACCGGATCTCGCGTAACCGCGCCGGCCGGGCCGGACTGTTCACCAGCGGCCGTCCGGTCCGCCCGGAGCCTGCAGATGCAACACCTTGACGACGGTCATCTCGTCGAGTAGCTCCGGTCCGAATCCGAGGCCCTCCCCACTGCCGCGCCGGGGGTGTGCGGCACCGCCCGGCGCTCCGCCGAACACCGAGTTGATCTTCACTGTGCCCACCGGCAGTTCACGCCAGGCCCGCTGCGCGTGACCCATCGACCGGGTCAGCACGGTCGCCGACAGGCCGTACGGGGAAGCCGCCGCCCGGGACAGCGCCTCGTCGAACGACCCCACCGTCATCACCGGGGCGACCGGGCCGAACGTCTCCTGCCGCATCACCGCCATGTCGTCGGTGCACCCGGTCAGCACCGTCGGCGGATAGAAGGCACCGGGCCCGTCCGGGATCCGGCCCCCGCACCGCGCCGTCGCCCCGGCCGCCAGCGCCGCCGAGACCTGGGCATGCACGTGATCGCGGTGCCGGCGGTCCACCAACGGACCCAGCTCGGTGTACGGGTCACGGGCCGGCCCCAACCGCATCCCCGAGCAGCGCCCGGTGAGCGCCTCGACGAACGGCTCCGCCACCGTGCTGTGCACGTAGATCCGCTCCACGCTGACACACACCTGGCCCGAGTTGGCCAACGCGCCGGCCGCCGCCTGCTGCGCGGCCCACCGCGGGTCGACGCCCTCGTCGACGATCAACGCGTCGCTGCCGCCGTTCTCCCGCAGCACCTTGGCCCCGGTCCGCGCACACGCCTCGGCGACCGCCCGCCCGGCCTCGGTCGACCCGACATGGGCGACCAGGTCCACCCCGTCGGAGGCGGCGATCCGGGCGCCGACGCCCCCGTCTCCGGTCAGCAGGGCGAAGACCCCGTCGGGAACCTCGTCGGCGACTATCCGGGCGAGCAACGCGCCCGTCGCCGGGCAGCGTTCACTCGGCTTGTGCACCACCGTGTTTCCGGTGACCAGCGCCGCGCCGAGCAGCCCGCAGGCCACCGCCACCGGGTCGTTCCACGGGGTCAGCACCGCCACCACCCCACGCGGCACGTACGCCATCAGATCCAGCGCGGCGGGGTCGCCGGCCAGCGCCTGACCCCGGTGCACCGGACCCAGTTCGGCGTACTGCCGCAGGGTCGCGACGCCGGCGGCGATCCCGGCCCGCGCCCCGGCCAACGGCTTGCCCATCTCCGCGCTCTGCGCCTCGGCCACCTGGTCGGTGGCACCGGCCAGAGCGTCTGCGATCCGCCGCAGCGCGGCGGCCCGGTCCGCCGCCGGTGTCGCAGCCCACCCCGGTGCCGCCTCGCGGGCCGACTTCACCGCAGTGCCGATGTTCGCCTCGGTGGCGACCGGACTGCGGCTGACCGGGGTGCCCTCGGACGGGTCCTCGACGACGATCTCGGCACCGTCGCCGAACCGCCCCCACACGCCGTCGATGAACTGCTCCACGTCGTACATCCGGCAGTCGTTCCCGAAGGCCGCGCCGGTAAACGTTTGACCGCGCCCGGCCGGGGTAGCCGCCCGGAGATGGCAGAAACGGATGTGGAGACGGCGGACGCGGTCGTCATCGGCGCCGGACACAACGGCCTGGTCGCCGCCAACCTGCTCGCCGACGCCGGCTGGGACGTGCTGGTGCTGGAGGCGACCGGGGCGCCGGGCGGTGCGGTCCGGTCCGCCGAGGTGACCGCTCCCGGGTACCTGAGCGACCTGTACAGCTCGTTCTACCCCCTCGGATTCGCCTCGCCGGTGCTGCGGGAGCTGCGGCTGGCCGAGTTCGGGCTGCGCTGGCGGCACGCCCCGGACGTCTTCGCCCATCTGCTGCCGGACGACCGCGCGGCAGTGGTCAACCTGGACCCCCGGCGGACCGCCGAGTCGTTGGAGACGTTCGCCGACGGCGACGGCGAACGCTGGCTGTCGGCGTACGCCGAGTGGCGGGCCGTGTCGGCGCCGCTGATCGACGCGCTGTTCACCCCGTTCCCGCCGGTGCGGGCCGGCGCCGCGCTGCTGCGCCGGCTCCGGACCGCCGGATCACTGCGGCTGGCCCGGCGCCTGGTGCTGCCGGTCCGCCAGCTCGGCCGGGAGACCTTCGCCGGCGCCGGCGGTCCGGCGCTGCTCGCCGGTTGCGCGCTGCACACCGACCTGGCCCCCGACGATGTCGCGTCCGGCGTGTACGGCTGGCTGCTGACCATGCTCGGTCAGGAGATCGGCTGGCCGGTGCCGGCGGGCGGCGCGCAACGAATCACCGACGCGCTGGTCGGCCGGCTGCGTTCCCGGGGCGGCCGGTTGGTCACCGGTGCCGCCGTCGACCGGGTGCTGATCGCCCGCAGCCGGGCGGTCGGGGCGCGTACCGTCGACGGCCGGCTGTGGCAGGCCCGGCGGGCGGTGCTCGCCGACGTTCCCGCTCCGGCGCTGCTGCTCGACCTGGTCGGCGACCGGTGGCTGCCCACCAGGATGGTCGACGACCTGCGGCGGTTCCGGTGGGACGGGTCGACGGTGAAGGTCGACTGGGCGCTCGCCGGCCCGATGCCGTGGCGCAATCCGGCGGTCGCCGGGGCCGGTACCGTGCACCTCGGGGCCGACCTGGACGGCCTGACCCGGTACGCCGCCGCGCTGGCCTGCGACGAGGTGCCCCGCGATCCGTTCCTGCTGCTCGGTCAGCTCACCGCCGCCGATCCGCAGCGGTCACCGGCGGGCACCGAGTCGCTGTGGGCGTACACGCACCTGCCGCACCGTACCCGGTGGCACCCCGAAGAGATCGTCGAACACGTCGCGCGGATGGAGGCGGTGCTGCACCGGCAGGCGCCGGGCTTCGGCGCCCTGGTCCAAGCCCGGCACGTGGCCGGTCCGGTGGACCTGCAGGAGCACAATCCGAGCCTGGTCGGGGGAGCGGTCGGTGGCGGCACCTCGGCCGCGTACCAGCAGCTGTTCTTCCGGCCGGTGCCCGGCCTGGGCCGCGCGGACACCCCGGTCGACCGGCTCTTTCTCGCCTCGGCGTCGGCGCACCCCGGCGGTGGGGTGCACGGCGCGCCCGGGTCGAACGCCGCGCGGGCGGCGCTGGCCCGCGACCGCGCGGCGACCGGGCGGATGTACGGGGCCGTGGTGTCGGCGGCGCAGCGCGCGGTCTTCCGCTGAGCCGGTGGCCGGACCGGGTCGCCGGACCGATCAGTCGATGACCATCCGGGCCCGTCGACGCCGGGGCGGTTGTGCCGGCACCGGTGGGGGACCGGGTGGGGCCGGTGCCGGCGGTACCGGGTCGACCGAGCCGGGCAGCAGACCCCACCCGGTGGTGTCCTGCTCCGCGGCGGCGCTCTGCCGGATCGACAGGTGGACGTGCCCGGTGTGCGGGTTGCTCCCGGTGTACGGCCGACGGCTCCAACCGGTGGCCCGGTTGGCGATCAACCGATCGAAGATCCAATACTGGGCGGCGGGGTGTGCCTGGAACGCGGCCAGCAGCGTCGGTACGTCGATGCCGTCGCGGTCGACGTCGATCGCGTCGACACTGCCCCGTGCGTTGGGATTGTGGTCCGAGGTGCGGGCCGCGTGCGCGGCGTCGCCGATCCAGCCGTCGGATCGGCGGTCCCGGTCCGGCCACCGAGCGTCGATCTCACTCCGCAGTACCCGCAGCGACGGTGCCAGGTAGTACGCCATCTGACCTCCCGCTCACCGGCGGTCGGTGGGGCCGACCCCCGTCCGTGTCTAACTACTCAGAGTAACTGTGATGGTTGCCCTGCGCGACACGGACAGGTCCCGGGACGGGTGTCGGATCTCCGGCTGGAACCGCCGGGTCACTGGCCGGGGGGACGCGGCCAGGACTCTTCGACCGGCGTCGGTGCCGGCGGCTGGGCGGCCGGCGTCGCCCGTGTCGCCGGTGGTGGTGGCGGTGGTGGCGGTGGCGATTCTGCTGCTGTTGTCGGTGCCGGTGGGGCTGTTGTCGTCGGTGGCGTCGGCGGCAGTGACGCCGGATCGGTCACCGGTGCGACAGCGGGCGTGGCGGAATGGCCCCTATCGGTCGGCGCGCCATCGGTAGTCGGCGCGACCCACAGCGGGGCCTTTGGCAGCAGCGACCGGAAGTCGAACGAGCACTTGCTGCAGGACCGCAGCGCTGACTCCGTACGCCGGTCGCCGCACTGCCGGCAGAAGGTCACCACCGACTCGTCGGCCGACAGCCCCTGGCAGCGTGGGCAGGCGAAGGCCGGACCCTTGGTCTGGGCCAGCCGCCCGGCCAGCACGAACGGGCTGATCACCGCGCTCACCGTGGTCGCCAGGTCGCGGGTACGGCGGTTGCGTTCCTGCAGTCGCTCCAGCTCAGGGTTGACGATCTTCTCCAGCTTGCAGGTCGTGCAGATCAACAGCGTCCGAACCGGCAGCATCTCCCGTAGCTGGGCCTGCTGATGCAGGAACGTCACCACCGGTACGTCGGCCGGGTCCACGGTGAATCGGAACGGCGTCGACGTGCCGGCCGGGGCGGCTGCCGCCGCGATGTACTCCTCGACCCGGTACACCAGCCCCTGGATCTGGGTGACCAGGTTCGGCGGCATCTGTCCGGGCCGGCTGGTGATCAGAGTGCCGACGGTGAGCATCCCGTCGGCGAGCTGGGTCGGCACCTCGGCGACCGTATCCGCAGCCACGAAGGTGAACGTGCCCGCCCCGGTCCGGCTCACCGGGGCACCCTTTGCCGGGTCGGATCCGTCGAGGAGCCGGGTGGTGTGGCGGGAAATCAACGAGCCGGCCTGGGCCGCCCACCCGGCGGCGTTCTGCATGGCGGCGACGTCTCCGGTCCCGGTGTTGCGCCACCAGCCGGCGAAGCCGGCGGCCGCCGCCGGGTCGAGCCGGGCCAGAGCGGCGTCGACGGCGGCCAGGACGGACCCGAAGACGTCCTGGTAGACACTGGTCGCGCCCCAGTTACGGCCGACCTTGGCCGGCCAGCGGTCGCTCACCTGGACGGTGACCCGGCAGGCGGCCGGGTCGGCCTCAAGACCGATCTGCAACTGCACCGGCATCCGGGCGGGTTGCAGGGTGACCGCGCCGAGCTTGGAACCGCGTACCGCCTGGATGACGGTGAGCTGCTCGGCGGTGAGCTGGAAACCCAGGTTCCGTACGGCGGCGATTAGATGCTGCCGCACGACGGTGAGTGGAGCGGCGACGGTCCGCTCCGCTCCGGCGGCGAGCTGACCTGCCTGCCGATCCTCACCGGTGCCGATGCCGTTGGCCGGCGCCCTGCCGTTGCCGTCTGCCCAGGTCATTCCGCGCCGAATCCGGTGTCGAAGCTGCTGCCGGTGTCGTAACCGCTGGTACTGTCGTACGCGCTGATCTCGGCGGCCGCGGCGTCGACGCTGTAATCCGTGGCGGCCGCGTAGTCACTCGCCGTGCCGGCCTCGTCGGCGGCCAGCGAGTACTGCCGGTCGGCCGCCTCGAGCGAGGCGGCCGGGTCGAAGCCGGCGGCGACGCTGTCCGCCGCGTCCTGCAGGTGACCGTCAGCGGACTGGGTCCACGAGTCGCTCACGTCGCCGTGCCAGTCCGACCATTCCTGGTCGGCCACGGCCTGGTCCAGATGGGTTTCCACCGCGTCGGCGACCGGCTCGGGCAGGGTGGTCGAGCTACCCGCGAAATCCGTCGTGCCGGCGTCGGCGCTGGTGTCGCTGGTCAGGTAGTCGTCCCAGCTCGAATCGGTTGTCATCGACCGCCACCTCCTGGTCGGGGCGCGACGGTCGCCGCCGCCCCCATGATCGTCATCTGCGGTCGATGATGCATTGGTGGGCGGGTGGGCTGTATCCCCCTTGTGTGCCACGGCCGCCGGTTCGACGGCGGCGACCGGCGGCCCAACGGCGGCGGTGGTGTCAGACGGTCACGCCGCCCGCCCGACCGGTCGACGGACCGCTGCCCGCAGCCGGGCCGGCCCGTTGCCGACCATCGCCCGGGCGGTGCCGAGCGCGGCGGCCAGGACCGCGGCGGTGGCGGTCTGCTTGTGCGTCACGGCCCACAGCGCCAGCGACCGCCGACGTGCCTGGTCGTCGAAGGCGCCGTGCGCGCCGTGATCGACCTCGGCATCGACCGGAGCGTCCACGTTGTCCCGCCAGTGGGTCCGGTCGATGACCTCGTCGGTCTGCTGGGAGTCGAAGCCGACCTGCCGGATCGCCAGCAGCCGGTCGAGCAGCCCGGGCGCGATGACGTCGGCGAGCCGAGCCCGAAGGGTGGGGCCACCGACGTTGACCTCCCGCTTGCCGTTGTCGGCGGCCCAGCAGATCGCCGCCGCGGCTACCTCGGGCTGGAAGATCGGCGGTACCGGCTGCGGGTGTCGGGGCAGGTGGGTGCGCACCCAGGAGAACTGTGGCGTGTTCACCGCCGGCAGTTGGACCATCGACAGCTTGATCTCGGGGCTGGCCTGGAGCAACTCGGCCCGTAGCGAGTCGTTGAATCCCTGGATGGCGTGCTTGCTGGCACAGTACGCCGATTGCAGCGGAATGCCCCGGTACGCCAGCGCCGACCCGACCTGCACGATCGTGCCGATCCCGGCCGGGCGCATCTGTCGCAGCGCCGCCAGCGTGCCGTGCACGGTGCCGAGGTAGTTGACCTCGGTGACCCGTCGGAACTCGTCGGCGCTGATCTCCCAGGTCGGGGCGAAGACCGACACCATCGCGTTGTTGATCCACACGTCCAGGCCGCCGTTGCGTCGGTGCAGGTCGTCGGCGGCCTCGTCGACCGCTGCGGCGTCGGCGACGTCCACCTGGTACGTGGCCACCGCCTCGGCACCCAGCTCACGGCACTGCGCGGCGGCTGCGGCCAGGCCGGCCGCTCCCCGGGCGAGCAACCCGAGCCGGGCGCCACGGCGTGCGTACCGCTGGGCGGTGGCGCGTCCGATGCCGGCGCTCGCGCCAGTGATCATCACGGTCTGGCTCATCCCGATCACCTCCCTGCGGGTGCCGTCCGGCACCCGTCCACTGACCTGCCCTGACTGGGTCTGCCCCGACTGGACCCTGCTGCCGTGGGCCCGTCCCTCGGTCCCGGGCCGTGGCGTGCCGGCGTCACCCGACGGTCTGCCGGGTGGCGATGTCGGACAGCCGGCGCAGCGTCTCCCGGTTGCGGTGGTGCAGGACCAGATCGTCGAGCTTCGTACGGATCCAGTGCAGCGGCCCTCCGGTGAACGACTCGGCGATGGTGACCCGGGTGCCGTTGCCCGGGGTCGACGCGAGCCGGAACACGATCGTCGCCTCGCCGAGCGGCCACAGTCCGGCCCGTAACGTCAGCTCGTCATCCGGCCGGCAGGAAATCACCGTGGTGGTGTCGGACAACGACAGCGGCCAGGGACCGGCCGTGTGGTGCAGCCGGGCCCCGGGCTGCGGCCAGTGCTCGTCGACGTCGCGGATGTGCACGGTGCCGACCACCCAGTCGCTGTACGACCAGCCGTTCGCCAGCACGGCGAACACCTGGTCCGGCGGGGCGGGGATCACCCGCTGCACGACAGCCACGATCAGCTGGGTACCCCGCGGGCGGCACGCTAACCCGACTGCTGGCGAAATGGTGCGGACCGGACGAACGCCGTGGTTGGTTTACTCGCCCCGCACCCGGGAAACGGAGCCAGGTGCGAAGCGAACTGATCAGTCGGGGCCGCGGGCTGTTCGACGCGGTGCTCTTCGACCGTGACGGGACGCTCGTGCACGACGTGCCGTACAACGGCGACCCGGACCTGGTCCGCCCGGTGCGCGGTGCCCGCGCCGCGCTTGACCGGCTCCGCGCCGCCGGCCTGCGGCTCGGTGTCGTCACCAACCAGTCCGGCCTGGCCCGCGGCCACTTCACCGCCCACGACATGCGTCGGGTGCACGACCGGATCGAAGAACTGCTCGGCCCGTTCGACACCTGGCAGATCTGCCCGCATGACGACGGCGACGGCTGCCGTTGCCGCAAACCGGCACCGGGCATGGTCCTGGCCGCCGCCGGGGAACTGGGCACTACCGCCGCGCGGTGCGTCGTGGTCGGCGATATCGGCCGGGACATCGTCGCCGCCGGCGCCGCCGGCGCCGCCGGCATCCTGGTGCCCACCGAGACGACCCGGCCGCAGGAGACGGCCGCCGCTCCCGCCGTCGCCGGCGACCTGGCCAGCGCCGCCGATCTCATCCTGCGTCGCCACCGGGCGACCGCCCCTGACGGGCCCGGCCCGCGCGGCGGCCGGGTCCTGGTAGCACGCTCCGACTCGGTCGGCGACGTGCTGGTCACCGGGCCGGCGATCCGCGCCGTGGCGGCCGGGGCGGACGAGGTGGTCATGCTCTGTGGGCCGCGGGGTCGGGCCGCCGCCGAACTGCTGCCCGGCGTCGGAGAGCTGATCGAGTGGCCACTGCCGTGGATCGACCCGAATCCCGGTCCGGTGGATCCGGCCGATCTGACCCGGTTGACGGACCGGCTGGCCGAGGTCGGTGCCGACGAGGCGATCATCTTCACCTCCTTCCACCAGTCGCCGCTGCCGCTGGCGCTGCTCCTGCGGCAGGCCGGGGTGGACCGGATCGCGGCGATCAGCGACGACTACCCTGGCTCCCTGCTCGATGTGCGCCACCGCGTGCCAGCCGGCGTACCGGAGCCGGAACGCGCGTTGTCGCTGGCCGCCGCCGCCGGGTTCGCGCTGCCCGGCGACGACGAACCGGTGCTGCGGCTACACCCGGGCTGTCTGCGGCCGGCCGCCGGGCCCGCACCGCTGGAGTCCGACGCGGGTGTTCGCCACCGGAGGCTGGAGCCGGACCGGGCCGGACCACCGGGCTATGTCGTCGTGCACCCGGGATCCTCCGTCGAGTCCCGCGCCTGCCCGCCGGAGCAGTGCGCCGCGTTCGTCGACGCGCTGCACGCCGCCGGGTACCGGGTGGTGGTCACCGGCGGCCCCGGTGAGCAGGCGCTGAGCCGCCGGGTCGCCGGCCGGTCCGGTGTGGACCTCGGCGGTCAGACCTCGCTGGCCCGGCTCGCCGCGATCATCGCGCAGGCCGGCGCGCTGGTCGTCGGCAACACCGGGCCGGCACACCTCGCGGCGGCGGTCGGCACCCCCGTGGTCAGCCTGTTCGCGCCGACGGTGCCGTTCGGCCAGTGGGGCCCCTACCGGGTGCCCTGGGTCCGGCTCGGCGACCCGGTCGCCGGGTGCCGCAACACCCGGGCCGCCCGCTGCCCGGTGCCGGGCCATCCGTGTCTGTCGACGGTCTCCCCGGACAGCGTGGTCGAGGCCGTCGACCTGATCTGTGGGACGGCCGGATGAACATCTTCCTCTGGCACGTCCACGGATCGTGGACCACCGCGTTCGTCCACGGCAAGCATCACTACCTGGTACCGGTCACCCCGGACCGGGGACCGTACGGGCTGGGCCGGGCGCGCACCTACCCGTGGCCGGACGGCGTCACCGAGATCCGCCCCGGGCAGCTCGCCGCCGCCGAGGTCGACCTGGTGATCCTGCAACGCCCCGAGGAGCTCGACCTGGCCACCAGCTGGCTCGGCCGTACCGTCGGTCGGGACGTGCCGGCGGTCTACGTCGAGCACAACACGCCGAAGGGCGACGTGCCGACCAGCCGGCACCCGATGGCCGACCGCGACGACCTTACCGTGGTCCACGTCACCCACTTCAACGATCTGTTCTGGGACACCGGCGGCACCCGGACCCGGGTGATCGAGCACGGCATCGTCGCACCGGCCGCCCGCTACAGCGGCGAACTCGACCGGCTCGCCGTGGTCGCCAACGAGCCGGTACGCCGCCGCCGGGTCACCGGCACCGACCTGATGCCCCGGTTCGCCCGGGTCGCCCCGCTGGACGTGTACGGGATGGGGGTCGCCGGGCTGCCCGAGGCGCTCGGCGGGCCGGCTGCCGGGCAGTTGGCCGTCCACGACGACGTGCCGCAGTCGGCGATGCACGCCGAGGTGGCCCGCCGCCGCGCGTACCTGCACCTGTGCCGGTGGACCTCGCTCGGCCTGAGCCTGATCGAGGCGATGGCGATGGGCATGCCGGTGATCGTCCTCGGCACCACCGAGGCGGTCGCCGCGGTACCGCCGTCGGCCGGGGTGCTCGCCACCCGGGTGCAGACCCTGGTCGACGCCGCCCAGTGGCTGATCGACGAGCCGGACGCGGCCCGCCGGCTCGGTGCCGGCGCGCGGCGCGCGGCGCAGGACCGATACGGACTGGACCGGTTCCTCGCGGACTGGGACGAGCTGCTGGAGGAGGCGCTATGCGCATCGCGATGATCTCGGAGCACGCCAGCCCGCTCGCCGCGCTCGGCGGGGTGGACGCCGGCGGCCAGAACACGCACGTCGCGGAGCTGTCCACCGCGCTCGCCGCCGACGGCCACGAGGTCCGGGTGTTCACCCGCCGGGACGCCGCGGACCTGCCGGAACTGGTGCAGCTGGACAACGGGGTGGCGGTGGTGCACGTGCCGGCCGGACCGGCCGAGCACATCGCGAAGGACGACCTGCTGCCGCACATGGCGGAATTCAGCCAGTGGCTGGCCGGGCAGTGGAGCCACGACTGGACCCCGGCGGTCGCCCACGCGCATTTCTGGATGAGCGGGCTGGCCGCCGTGCACGCCGGCCGGCTGACCGGGGTGCCGGTGGTGCAGACCTACCATGCGCTGGGCACGGTGAAGCGTCGCCACCAGGGCGCGATGGACACCAGTCCGCCCCGGCGCATCGGCTACGAGCGGGCGTTGGGCCGCAGCGTCGACCGGGTGGTCGCGCAGTCCCAGGACGAGGTCGCCGAGCTGATCCGGATGGGGGTGCCCCGGGGCCGGCTGTCGGTGGTGCCGTCCGGCGTCAACGAGCAGACCTTCGCTCCCGACGGACCGGCCGTGCCGCGCGACGAGAGCCGGCCGCGGGTGCTGACCGTCGGCCGGCTGGTCGCCCGCAAGGGTTTCCAGGACGTCGTACGGGCCATGCAACTCGTTCCGAACGCGGAGTGCGTCGTCGTGGGCGGCCCGCCGTCGGCCGAACTGGACACTGACCCGCAGGCCCGGCAGCTGCGCCAGCTGGCCGAGTCGTGCGGGGTGGGCGACCGCGTCCGGCTGGTCGGCGGGGTGCCCCGGGAACAGATGCCGTCCTGGTACCGGTCGGCCGATGTGCTGGTCGCCGCCCCGTGGTACGAGCCGTTCGGGCTCACTCCGCTGGAGGCGATGGCCTGCGGCGTGCCGGTGGTCGGCACCGCCGTGGGCGGACTGACCGACACTGTCGTCGACGGACTTACCGGCGATCTGGTGCCGCCCCGGGACCCACGGGCGCTCGGCATGGCGCTGCGCCGGTTGCTCAACGACCGGGTCCGGCGGTTCGCCTACGCCACCGCCGCGCTGGACCGGGCGCGGCAGTGCTACTCGTGGCAGCGCGCCGCGGCGCAGCTGACCGCGATCTACGGCACCGTCAGCGGGGTGCGGCAGCCGAGCCGGGTGGTGGCCTGAGATGTCCGACGTGAACTCGATGTCCGACGTGACCTCGCTCATCGACATCCACCTCGCCGGGCTGGCTGAGGCGCTGCTGCCGTACCGCCAGGTGGCCACCCGGCTGGGTCGTTGGGGCGCCGAGCTGGCCTGGACGCTCGGTCACGGCGGCCGGCTGCTGATCGCCGGCAACGGCGGCAGCGCCGCCGAGGCCCAGCACCTCGCCGCTGAGCTGGTCGGCAAGCTGCGCGACGACCGCACCCCGCTGTCCGCGATCGCGTTGACCGCCGAAACCTCCTCGCTCACCGCGATCAGCAACGACTTCGGCTTCGAAGAGGTCTTCGCCCGGCAGGTACGGGCCCACGGCCGCCCGGGCGACATCCTGCTGCTGCTGTCCACGAGTGGACGTAGCGGCAACCTGCTCGCCGCAGCCCGGGCCGGCCGTGACGTCGGGCTGCGCTGCTGGGCCTGCACCGGCCCGGCGCCGAACCCGCTGGCCGAGGCGTGCGCCGAGGTGCTGGCGGTGCCGGCGGCCGATCCGCAGGTGGTGCAGGAGCTGCACCTGGTCACCGCGCACCTGCTGTGCGGCTACGTCGACCAGACGCTGCCCGGCGTGCTCGGTCTCGCCGGTGCGGTCGACGCCGTCGCCGGTGCGGTCGACGTCCCCGCCGGTGCGGTCGGTGCCGCCGCCGGTGCGTCCACGGCGCCCGCCGTGACAGACAGTCTGCCGGTAGTGGATGTCCGCGGCGGTGTCCGGTGACCGCCGGCCCGATCGTGGTGGTCGGCGACACCCTGCTCGACCGGGACGTCGACGGCGCGGTGACCCGGGTCTGCCCGGACGCCGCCGCGCCAGTGCTCGACGAGCGGTACGTCACCGACCGGCCCGGTGGCGCCGGGCTGGCCGCGGCGCTCGCCGCCGGGCAGGGACACCCGGTGGTACTGGTCAGCGCACTCGCCGCCGACCCGGCCGGTTGCCGGCTCGCGGCGCTGCTCGCCGCGGCCGGCGTGGACCTGCATCCGCTGCCGTTGGGTGGCGCGACCGCCGAGAAGATCCGGCTGCGGACCCGCGGGCAGGTGCTGCTGCGGCTGGACCGGGGCGGGGACGGCCGGGTGCACGGCGATCTGCCGCCGGCCACCGCCGAGGTGCTCGCGGCGGCTGCGGCGGTGGTGGTCAGCGACTACGGCCGGGGAGTGGCGCGAATGCCGGGCTTGCGGGCGGCACTGGCGGCGACCGGCGCACCGGTGGTGTGGGATCCGCACCCGCGCGGCCCGGCGGCGGTCGCCGGTGCCCGGCTGATCACCCCCAACGAGGCCGAGGTCCGCCAGTTGACCGGGCAGCCGGTCGGGGACACCCGGGTGGCCACCGCCGCGCGAGGCGCAGACGAGCTGCGGCGCCGCTGGCGGGCCGGGGCGGTCGCGGTGACGATGGGCGGCGACGGCGCGCTACTGTGCCACGCCGGGAGCGTGCCGCTGATGGTGCCGACGCCGATCAGCACCGACGGGGACACCTGCGGTGCGGGGGACCGGTTCGCCACCGCCGCGGCGACGGCGCTGGCCGCCGGAGCGGTGGTGTCCGAGGCGGTCCAGGCGGCGGTCGCCGAGGCGTCCCGGTACGTCGCCGACGGCGGCACGGCCGGGCTGCGGCGGCTGCTGGCTGGGCCCGATCAGGCCCCGGTGCCGGTGGAGACCGGGGCACTGCCTGCGGCGTCGGTGGAACAGGTCGGTCCGCGCGCCGCCGGGGCGCTGGCCGCCCGGGTACGGTCCGCCGGGGGCACCGTGGTGGCCACCGGCGGCTGCTTCGACCTGCTGCATGCCGGGCACGTGTCGGCGCTGCAGGCCGCCCGGCAGCTGGGTGACTGCCTGATCGTCTGCGTCAACTCCGACGCCAGCGTGGCCCGACTGAAAGGGCCGCAGCGGCCGGTGGTCGGCGAGCACGACCGGGCCCGGCTGCTCGTGGCGCTGGGCTGCGTGGACGCGGTGGTCGTCTTTGACGAGGACACCCCACACGCGGTGCTCAACTGGCTGCGGCCGGACATCTGGGTCAAAGGTGGCGACTACGCCGGTGACGGCACCGCCGAGCCGGACCTGCCCGAGGCCGAGGTGGTACGCCGATGGGGCGGGCAGACGGCGATCGTGCCGTACCTCGACGGCCGCTCCACCACCGGCATGATCGCCGCCGCCCGGGCCGGGCGGCCCGTCCCGTCGACCACCACTGTGGAGGAATCATCGTGACGAATCATCCCGGCAGCCCGGCGGTGCTGGTCACCGGCGGCGCGAGTGGTCTCGGGGCAGCCGTCGTCGACCTGCTGGCCAAGTCCGGCTACCGACCATGCGTCATCGACCGGCAGCCGCCAGCGGACGGGGTGCCCTGGCTCGACTGCGACTTGGCCGACACCCGGGCCGCCGAGGCCGCCACCCAGCGGCTCGCCGAGCAGACCGGCGGGCTGAGCGCGGTCGTCACCGCGGCCGGGATGGACGCGCCGGGCCGGCTCGCCGACACCCCCGCGCAGCTGTGGGAACGGGTCGTCACGGTCGACCTGCTGGCCACCGCGGCGGTGATCCGGGCGGCGCTGCCCTGGCTGACCTCGGCCGGCGGTTCGGTGGTGACGATCGCCTCCACCCTGGGAATGAAGGCGGTCGGTGACGCCACCGCGTACTGCGCGGCCAAGTTCGGGGTGGTCGGGTTCACCCGGGCGTTGGCGGCCGAACTCGCCGGCACCGTCGGCGTCACCCTGCTGGTGCCCGGCGGGATGCGGACCGCATTTTTCGATGAGCGCGAGGCGCAGTACCGGCCGGCGGCCGACGCCGCGCTCAACGACCCCGGCAACGTGGCGGCGGCGGTGCTGTTCGCGTTGCAGCAGCCGGCCGGGTGCGCGGTGCGCGAGATGGTGATCTGCGCGGACCGGGAGACGTCCTACCCGTGATCCTGGTGCTGCGGGCTCTCGGTATCGGTGACCTGGCCACCGCCGTGCCGGCGCTGCGTGGGCTGCGGGCCGCCTACCCGGCCGAGACGATCGCCCTGGCCGCGCCGACCTGGCTCGCCCCGCTGGCCGGCCTGACCGGCGCGGTGGACCGGCTGGTGCCGCTGTCCGGGCTCGACGCGGTGCCGCTGCTCGACAGCGGCCCGGACTGGGCGGTCAACCTGCACGGACGTGGCCCGCAGTCGCACCGGCTGCTCGCCGCGACGCGGCCGGGCCGGTTGTGGGCTTACCGGTGTCCGGCGGCAGCACACCACGATGGCCCGTCGTGGCGTGACGACGAGCACGAGGTGGCGCGGTGGTGCCGGCTGCTCACCTGGTACGGCGTCGACTGTGACCCCACTGACCTGCTGCTGTCCCGTCCGGTACCGGACCGGGTGCCGGTCGGGGTGACCGTCCTGCACCCCGGCGCGGCGGCTCCACGCCGCCGGTGGCCGGTCGACCGATTCGCCGAGTTGGCCGGTCGCCTGACCGCCGCCGGACACCGGGTGGTGGTGACCGGGTCGGCACCCGAGCGCCCGCTGGCTGAGGCGGTCGCCGCCGGTGCCGGGCTGCCCGGCACCGCCGTCTGCGCCGGACGGATGGACCTTTACCAGTTCGCCGCCCTGCTGGCGCACGCCCGTCTGCTGGTCGCCGCCGACACCGGCGCGGGGCACCTGGCAACGGCGTTCGGCGTACCGTCGGTCCTGCTGTTCGGTCCCACGTCGCCGACCCGCTGGGGCCCGCCGGTGCACCGGCGGCGGCACCGGGTGATCCACTACCCGCTGCTGTCCGCCGGGGCCGAGGAGCCGGCAGCCGTCCCCGGAGCCGCCGACTTCGCAGCCGGTGACCCGCCGGCTGTCGATGGACCGGCGGTCGACTGGCACCCGGCGATGGTCGCCATCTGCGTCGACGAGGTGCTCGCCGCGATGGGCGAGGTGGAACGCGATGCGGTTGCGGCGCAGTGAGCTGCACCGGCCGGGATACCGGCGTCGTCGCCGGGGCCGGGGGACCGCCTTCCTCGACACCCGGGGCCAGCCGGTCACCGACCCGGCGGAGCTGAAGCGGCTGCGTGAGCTGGTGATCCCACCCGCCTGGCGGGACGTGTGGATCTGTCCGCACCCGTGCGGTCACATCCAGGCCGTCGGTGTGGATGCGGCCGGCCGGCGGCAGTACCTCTACCACCCCCAGTGGCGGGTCCGTCGGGACGTCGCCAAGTTCCAGCACGTGCGGCGGGTCGCGGACCGGCTGCCCCGGCTGCGGAACCGGGTCGACGCCGACCTGCGTGGCCGGGGTCTGGGCCGGCAACGGGTGCTGGCCGCCCTGGTGCGCCTGCTGGATCTGGGGATGTTCCGGATCGGCAACGACCAGTACGCCGCCGGCGACGAACCCACCTTCGGGGTGGCGACGCTGCGGCCCGGACACGCCCGGCTGCAGCGAGGCTGTGTGATTCTCGAGTTCCCGGCGAAGGGCGGCGTCGCCCAGGTCCGGCGGATCGACGACGCGCAGGTGTGTGCCGTGCTGCGGGCGCTGCGTCGTCGCCGGCACGACGGGCAGCGGCTGTTCTGCTACTGGGACGGCCGGCGCTGGCGGGACGTGCACAGCGACGAGATCAACGAGTACCTGCGTCAGGCCAGCGGCACCGAGATGACGGCCAAGGACTTCCGTACCTGGCATGCCACCGTGCTCGCCGCGACCCGGCTGGCGGCCGCCGGCGTGCCGCGTTCGGCGGCGGCCCGGCGGCGGACGGTGGCTGCGGTGATGCGGGAGGTCGCAGAACTGCTCGGCAACACCCCCACCGTGGCCCGCGCCTCCTACGTCGACCCCCGGGTGGTCGAGTCGTTCCACCGGGGTCGGGTGGTCCGGCTCGCCGCCGCCGAGCCCAGTCGGACGGCCGCCGAACAGGCGGTCCGTCGACTGTTGCCGTTACGCTGAGTCGGTCCGGTCGGTGCTGTCCGTGCCGCCGACGGCCGCCGGCTGCTCCTTGACGAACGTCGGGTGCAGGCTGACCGGTACCGCCCCCTGTTTGCGCGACCGTAGCCGCAGGTTGAGGAACTCCACGAAGACGGAGAACGCGATCGGCCCGTACACGTACCCCTTGGGGATGTGGTGGCCGAGTCCTTCGGCGATCAGGCTGCCGCCGATCAGCAGCAGGAACGACAGGGCCAGCATCTTCACCGTCGGATGCTGGTTGACGAACCTGCTGACCGCCCCGGCCGACACCAGCATGATCACCATTGCGACCACCACGGCGGCGACCATGATGAACAGTTGGTCGACCATGCCTACCGCGGTGATCACCGAGTCGAGCGAGAACACCACGTCGAGCACCAGGATCTGGGCGATCACCGCGGCGAACGACGCGGTCTTGCCGCTACGGCCGTGGTCCGCGCCCTCCAGATGCTCGTGGATCTCGTAGGTCGCCTTGGCCAGCAGGAAGCCTCCGCCGAGCAGCAGGATCAGGTCGCGACCGGATATCTCCTGGCCGAAGACCTCGAACAACGGCGCGGTCAACCCGATCACCCAGGACAACGACGCGAGCAGTAGCAGTCGGGTGATCAGGGCCAGCGACAGCCCGATGGTGCGGGCCTTGGCCTGCTGGTGCTCGGGCAGCCGACCGGCGAGGATCGAGATGAACACGACGTTGTCGATGCCCAGCACGACTTCCAGCAGCAGCAGGGTCGCGAACGCGATCCACAGCTCGGGGCTGGTCAGAAGCTCCATCGATGCTCCCGGGAGAGGGGTGTCCACCGGGCCGGTGCGGCCCGCGATCCCAGACCGTACTGGCGGCGGTCAACCGGCCGCACACCGGGAGCCCCTGCGGCTCAGTCGTTGAGCACGTGGGCGAGCCGGTCGCGGAACCGCCGCTCCGACTCGGTCACCGACTCGCCGCCGATACCCAGCACCCCGCCGGTGGTCGCGGCGCCGACCACCTGTTCGGCGATGCCGACCAGCCAGTGCTTGTACGCCCCAGCCTCACCGTCGTCCACCCGGTCGGCGAGCAGTCGGGCCGCCGCCCCCGCCCGGTCCAGCACGTCGGCGATCAGCGCCTGGGGGTCGGCCGGTTCGATCACCGGCAGCTCCTCGCCGGTCTCCGGATCGCCGACCCGGCTGACCAGTTCCCCAGCGACGGCGGTGACCAGCGGGCTGGCCGACTCCCGGCCGGCGCTGATCGTCTCCAGCCCGGCGGCGTTCTCCGCCCGGGTCCGCCGTCCACCGTCGGACTCGGCCGCGCTGGCCGCGTTCAGCACCGCCTGCGGCAGCCCGACCAGCAGTCCCCATTCCTCGTCGGAGAACCCGAGTTCGGTGTACACCGGCAGTTCCGTCACGCTCTTGCCCCTCTCAACCCGCTGCCCGCCGGACCAGGTGTCCGACGGAGGCGATCCTCAACGCTGCTCGGCGGCCAGCAGACCCTGGTCGCTGACCACCGGCACCGACAACGTCTTGTAGCCGACACCGTCGAAGAGGACCGTCATCCGGTCCTGTTCGTACCCGAGCACCAGGCCGGCCCCCCATTCCGCGTGTCGCACCATACTGTGTACCGGGAACGGTTCAGCGGCGCCGTCGTCGGCGGTGCTGGTCCCGGCGTGGCAACTGTCGCAATGACCGCAGACGTCCGTCACATGCTCCCCGAAGTAGGCAAGCAGCGCCCGGGTGCGGCAACCCGTCGCCTCGGCGAAGGCCCGCATCATGTCGGTGCGGGAGCGCTGCACGGTCTGGCGACGTCCGGCCGCCGCCACCGCGTCGGCGGCGGCCCGCGCCGGGTCCGGCGCGTAGAAGGGACGGACGGTCTGGGTGCCGGCTACGGTACGGGCCGCGCCCACCTCCTCCAGCAGGGCGAGCAGCTGGCTCAGCTTGCGGGCCCCGAGCCCGGTGCGGCGGCGCAGCTCGGCGCGGGTGGCCGGGTTGGTGTCCAGCACCTCGGCGACGTCACGCAACTCGTCCTGGTCGGGCGGGCTGGTGGTGAAGTAGCGCTGCAGACCGATGTCCTCGGCCCGCCACAACAGCAGCGCCCGGGCCGGCCGGCCGTCCCGGCCACCACGACCGATCTCCTGCAGATAGCTGTCGGGCGAGTCCGGCAGCGCGGTGTGCGCCACCCACCGTACGTCCGGTTTGTCGATGCCCATGCCGAACGCGGACGTCGCCACCATCACCGGCACCTGCCCGGCGAGGAACTCGTCGTGCAACTGCTGCCGGGCGGTGGCCGACATGCCCGCGTGGTAGCAGCGGGCCGGGTAGCCGGCGGCGGCGAGCTGACCGGCCAGGTCCGTCGCGGCCCGCCGAGTCGGCACGTAGACGATGCCGGGCGGCTGTTCCACGTCGAGCAGGGCGACCAGCCGGCGCCACCGGTAGTCCTCGGTCGGGCAGTGGGCCACCTCGAGGAACAGATTGTTCCGGTCGAGTCCGGCACCACCAGGTGCGGGTCGGTCAGCCCGAGCCGGTGGACGATGTCGTCGCGGACCGGCGGCGAGGCGGTGGCGGTCAGCGCCACCACCGGGGGGCGGCCCAGCTGCTCCACCAGGTGGCCGACGGCCAGGTAGTCGGGTCGGAAGTCGTGCCCCCAGGCTGAGACGCAGTGCGCCTCGTCGACCGCGACGAGCGCCGGGGACAGCCCCCGTACCTCGGCCAGCCGGTCCGGGTCGCACAGCTGCTCCGGGGTGGTGAACAGGAACCGGGCCCGGCCTTGGCAGACGTCATCGAGCGCCGCCCGTCGCTGGGCCGGGCTCTCCGCGGAGCTGATCCGTACCGCCCGCAGCTCGGCCTGGCCGCGCTGGTTGAGTGCGGCGATCTGGTCCTGCTGCAACGCGAGCAGCGGGGAGATCACCACGGTCGGGCCGGGCAGCATGGTGGCCGGGATCTGGTACACGGCCGATTTCCCGGCGCCGGTGGGTAGCACCACCAGGGCGTCGCGGCCCTTCAGCAGGGCCCGCATCGCGCCGAGTTGGCCGGGCCGCAACGCCGACCAGCCGAAGCGTTGGCGTGCCGCGCTGCGCAGTCGGGGTGAGTGCAGGGGCAGCTTCATCGGAAAGCGTGGTTACCCGGTGGTGACCACCGCCAAACGGGCCGGGCGTCCCGGGGACCGTGCCGACCGTCGGCCGACCCGGCCTCACCGTCTCCGCTCACCGCCCCTTGCCGAACATCGCCCGTAGCGCGGCCAGCAGGAGCAGGATGCCGAGGACGGCGCCGACCACCTGGACACCGGGGATGTCCTGCCAGCTGGTTTCCTCGGCGGCGTACTGGACGAACGGAACCACTCACGCACTGTGCCACACCGGGGCTGTCCGGCGACAGACCGTGCCGTACGGCGGGACCGGCGCCGTCGCCGCGGCGCGGGTCCCGGTTAATAGGAAGGTTTATTGACTAAAACTATCCGTGATGTGAACATGAGCCGCATGGTCGATTCCAGTCCCAGTGTGCGGCGGATGGCGGCCACCGTGCTGCAGCCCGGGTTCATCGGCACCGGCCCACCGGACTGGGTGCGCCGGTGGGTCGCCGACGGGCTGGGCGCGGTGGTGTTGTTCGCCCGCAACGTCCGCGACCCCGAACAGGTCGCCGCGCTCACCGCCGCGCTGCGCGCCGAACGGCCGGACGTGCTGGTCGCCATCGACGAGGAAGCGGGTGACGTGACCCGGATCGAATCCGGGCACGGCAGCTCCCGCCCCGGCAACCTGGCCCTCGGCGCGGTCGACGACCCGGAACTGACCCGCCGGGTGGCTCACGATCTCGGCCTGGAGCTGGCCGGCGCGGGAGTCACCGTCAACTACGCCCCGGTCGCCGACGTCAACTCCAATCCGGACAACCCGGTGATCGGGGTACGCGCGTTCGGCGACGACCCGCACCTGGTGGCCCGGCACACGGCCGCCTGGATTGGCGGGCTGCAGGACGCCGGAGTCGCCGCCTGCGCCAAGCACTTCCCCGGACACGGCGACACCAACGTGGACTCGCACGCCGCCGTACCCCGCATCGACGCCGACCGGGTCCGGCTGGACGCGGTGGAGCTGGCCCCGTTCCGGGCCGCCATCGCCGCCGGCACCCGGACGATCATGACCGGACACCTGCTCGTCCCGGCGATCGACCCGGCCAATCTCGCCACCCTCAGCCGTGCGGTCCTGGTCGACCTGCTGCGGGACCGACTCGGGTTCACCGGTGCCGTGATCACCGACGGAATCGAGATGCGGGCGGTGACCCGGCGCTTCGGTCTGGCCGGCGCGACCGTCCGGGCGCTCGCCGCCGGGGTCGACGCGGTCTGCGTCGGCGGCGAACACGCCGACGAGGAGACCGTCCGGCGACTGACCGACGCGATCGTCGACGCGGTCGTCACCGGACAACTGCCAGCGCAGCGGCTGGCCGAGGCGGCGGAGCGGATCCGGCAACTGGCGGAGTGGTCGGTGCGGCACCGCCGACCGGGCCGCAACGGGCCCGTACCGGGTGGCAGCGGGTCCGACACGCTGGCGTCCGCCGGCCCGCCGACCGGCCCGGTGCGGTCCGCCGTCGGACTCGCCGCCGCCCGGCGCGCGCTGCGGACACGGGCCGCGGCCCGGCTGCCGCTGACCCGACCCGCGTACGTGGTGGAGTTCGCGCCGCCGCACAACATCGCGATCGGGGCTGAGACCCCGTGGGGCATTGGCCAGGCCCTGGCCACGCTGCGGCCCGGGACGCTCACCGTCCGACTGACCGAACGGGATCTCGACGCGTCGGCGGGCCCGTCGGTGGCGGCCGGCGTGCCTGCTCGACCAGTTGAGCCGTTGGACACCGCGCTGCTCGCCGCCCGTCACCACGCCCTTGTCCTGGTGGTCCGCGACCTGCACCGGCATCGGTGGATGTCGGTGGCGGTCGACCGTGCGCTCGCCGCGCGGCCCGACGCCGTCGTGGTCGAGATGGGGGTACCGATCCGGGTCACCGGTGACGTCCACCTGTCGACCTACGGGGCGAGCTGGGCGAACAGTCGGGCCGCCGCCGAGCGGCTGGCCGGTTGGCAGACGCCGGTGGCCAGCACCGGCACGCCCGGCCCGACCGGGCCGGACCCTACGGCGGACCGGTCAGCCGCGGATCCGCAGGATCCGGTCGTCGTCGCCGGTGGGTGAACCGCGGCCGTCCCGGTTCGAGGTGAGCACCCACAGGCTGCCGTCCGGCGCCACCGCCACGTGCCGCAGCCGGCCGTACTCGCCGCTGAGCAGCGTCTCGGCGCCGGTGCCGTCCGGAGCGACCCGATACAGCCGCTGGCCACGTAGGCACGCCAGCCACAGCCGGCCCTGGTGGTGGGCGAGACCACTGGGCGAGGCGTCCCGGGGTGCCCAGGTCGCCACCGGATCGACGAACTCCGCCCGGTCGGCCACCCCCTCGATCTCCGGCCAGCCGTAGTTGCCGCCGGCCTCGATCCGGTTCAGCTCGTCGTGCCGGTTCTGCCCGAATTCGCTGGCGTACAGCTGCCCGTCCGGATCCCAGGCCAGTCCCTGCACGTTGCGGTGGCCGAGGCTGAACACCGGTGACCCCGCAAGCGGGTTGTCCGCCGGGACGGTGCCGTCCGGCCGCACCCGTAGGATCTTGCCGGCCAGCCCGGTCGGGTCCTGCGCGGCTCCTCGCTCGCCGGCGTCGCCGGTGCCGACGTACAGCATCCCGTCCGGACCGAAGGCGATCCGGCCACCGTTGTGGGTCGGCGCCCGGGGAATCCCGGTCAGCACCGGCTCGGGGGCCGTCGTCGGGCCGTCGGGCCCGAACCGGAACCGAACGACCCGGTTGTCCTCGGCACCGGTGTAGTAGAGGTAGACCCAGCCGTCGGCGGCGTGTTGCGGGGACACCGCCACGCCGAGCAGACCGCCCTCCCCGTCCGGGACCACCCCGTCGACCTCGGTGATCTCCCGGGTGCTGCCCTGCGCGTCCACGGTCAGCAACCGCGCGGTGTCCCGCTCGGTCACCAGGGCGGTGCCGTCCGGTAGGAAGGCGAGGTCCCACGGTGCGGCGAGCCCGGTCGCGACGACCTCGACGTCGGCCGACGCCTCGGGCGCGTCGGAGATCGTCGGATCGCTGAACCAGCCGAGCCAGCCGCCCGCCGCCACCACCGTGGCCGCCAGCACGAGTACGCCGGCCACCGCGACCGCCGTCCGTGCCATGCCGGGCCGGCGCCGCTCATCAGTCACCGGCGACCAGCTCGGCGAACTCGGGATGCCGACCGATGTAGGCGGCGATGAACGGGCATTGGGGCACCACCCGCTCACCGCGGTCGCGGATCTGACTGAGTAGCCCGTGGGCGAGGGCGTCACCGGCACCCCGTCCCCGGTACGCGGGATCGATCTCGGTGTGCGTCACGGTCACCGGCGCCGGACCCGGCCGGTAGCTGGCGAACCCGGCCAGGCCGTCGTCGATCAGGATCTCGAACCGGTTCCGCGCCGGGTTGTCCTCCACCAGCACTGTCACGGTCGGACACCTCCTCGGTCAAAGGCCGACTCGGTATAGGCCCACTCGGTCAAGGCCGACGGTCGGCAGGCCGGCACGGTTTCGAGCCTAACCGTCGGCCCGCCGCCTCGCCGGCCGGTGCGGCGGCTGGCGAGTGCTCCGGGCGCCGTCACGAGCGCCAAGTACGCTTGTCCGGTGACCATCGCACCCCTGCTGCCATCCGCCTCCCGATTCACCAGATCCGGCCGGCGGGCCGGTGCCGCCTCCCGTATCGCCGGTCTGGCCGCCGGGCTGCTGCTCGGCGCGGCGTTGCTCGCCGGTTGCAGCTCCGAGGGCGCCAGCACCGACTGCGGACTGGACGCCTGTACGGTGACTTTCTCCCGGGGAGTCGAGGCCAGCGCGAGCTTTCTCGGCGTCGAGGCCCGGTTGATCGGCGCCGAGGGCGACCGGGTCACCGTCGAGGTGGCTGGCGAGCAGGTCACCCTGACCGTCGGCGAGCAGGCCACCGAGGTCGGCGGGTTCGACGTGACCCTCGAGCGGGTCACCGACTCGGAGGTGGCGATCCGGGTCGCCCGGCAGCTGGGCTGACCACCGGTCGGGCACGTTTGGTGGCGGCGCTGACCGGTCATATGGAGCGCCATGCCGAACACCAGGGATGCGCGGCGCACCGCCCACCAGGTTGGTAACAGTCGATCGTTGAAGCTACTCGCCAGAGCCGGCTTCGTTGGGTACGGCCTGGTGCACCTGCTGGTGGCCTGGCTGGCACTGCAGATCGCTTTCGGCCGTTCGGCCGCCGACGGGGACCAGTCCGGCGCGCTGCGTACCCTCGCCGCGCAGCCGCTCGGCGGGGTGCTGCTGATCGCCGTCGCGGTCGGGTTGGCCGCGATGGCGGTGTGGCAGGGCATCGAAGCCGCCGTCGGGCACCGTACCGAGCAGGGCAACAAGCGGACGGTCGAACGGGTCGTCTCGGTCGGTCGGACCGTGGTCTACCTGTCCTTCGCCTGGACCGCCGTCCAGGTGTTCCGCAACGCCAACGCCGACACCGCCGACCAGCAGCAGGCGATGAGCGAACGGGTGATGTCCGCCCCCGGCGGCCGGTGGCTGGTCGGGTTCGCCGGCTTGGTGGTGATCGGCATCGGGGCCGGGATGGTCGTCAACGGCGTCACCCGGCGGTTCGCCGAACACCTGCGGACCGGGGCGATGAGCGCCCGGGCGCGGACCGTCGTCTGCCGGCTGGGTACGGCCGGCTACGTCGCCAAGGGAGTCGCCTACGGCACCGCCGGGGCACTGGTGGTGACCGCCGCCGTCCAGTTTGAGCCGGAGCAGGCCCGGGGCCTGGACGCAGCCCTGCACACCCTGCGCGAGCAGGCGTTCGGGTCTGTCCTGTTGGCACTGGTGGCGGCCGGCTTCGCGGCCTTCGGCGCCTACTGCTTCGCTCAGTCCCGCTACCGGAAGGTGTGACCCACCGCCCATGGCAGGACCCACCTTCGCCCGGCATCATTGACCTTTTGTCCCTGTTGATGGCGATGTGAAGGAGGATTCTTTCGTGCATCCGGTTGTCTGGACGGTGCTCGTCACGGTCGCGGCGGCGTTACTCGCGGTGACCGTGGTGGCGATCGGCCAGCGCGTCGTCCGGCGTCTCGGCCGACGTTCCGTCCTGCTCGCCGAGGTCTCGACCCACGCCCACCGGGCGACGCTGGTGGCCGCGACAGTGACGGCCATTCAGCTCGCGGTCCGTTTCTCGACCGGTTACGCGGTCGGTGAGCCGTGGCGGCGTACCACCTTGCACCTGCTGGTCCTCGCGATGATCGCGGCGTGTGCCTGGTTGGTCGGCGCACTGCTGCTGGCCATGGAGGACACCACGCTGGCCCGGTTCCGCACCGACGTGCCGGACAATCGGCACGCCCGCCGGCTGCACACCCAGGTGGTGATGCTGCGCCGGGTCACCATCGCAGTGATCGTCATCCTCACCGTCGGGGTGATGCTGATGACCTTCCCGGCCGTACGCGGTGTCGGCGCCAGCCTGCTCGCCTCCGCAGGGGTGATCGGTGTGGTCGGCGCGCTGGCCGCGCAGAGCCTGCTGAGCAACGTCATCGCCGGACTGCAGTTGGCCTTCAGCGACGCGGTGCGCATCGACGACGTCGTGGTGGTCGAGGGCGAGTGGGGCCGGATCGAGGAGTTGACGCTCAGCTACGTGGTGGTGCACATCTGGGACGACCGGCGGCTGATCCTGCCCACCTCGTACTTCACCACCACTCCGTTCCAGAACTGGACCCGCACCAAGGCCGCGGTGCTCGGCACCGCCGAGTTCGACCTGGACTGGTCGGTCCCGGTCCAGGCAATGCGGGAGGAACTGCGCCGGCTGGTGGGGGGCACCGAACTGTGGGACGGCCGGGTGTGTGTGCTGCAGGTGACCGACGCGACCGGCGGTACGGTCCGGCTGCGGGCACTGGTCAGCGCCGCCGACTCGCCGAGTCTGTGGGATCTGCGGTGTCAGGTCCGCGAACACCTGGTCAGCTGGGTACGCGACCAGCGACCGACCGCCCTGCCCCGGTGGCGGGCCGAGGTCGGCGACGGGGACAGCCTGCTGGACTGGCTGGACCTGCGGCACCGGTCGGTCACCGGTGGGCAGCCCAACGGCCGGCACCCGTCCGGACCGGTCACGGCCACCACCGTCGGCGGACACGAGGTACCCGACGACGCCCGGCTGTTCGGCGGTGACGCCGAGGGCGACGCCCGCGCGTCGGTCTTCGTCGGACCAGAGGAACCCGCCGCTGCTGATCGTCGCTAGCAGGATTGACCGAGGTCCGGGCCGGGCATACAGCGGCGAACAGCGGGAAAGGAGGCACCATGGCCGACACTTTGCACCGGCCGCCCGCCGAGCGGTCCACCACGGAACTCGTGCAGCAGGCCGGTGAGCAGATATCGCGACTGGTGCGCGACGAACTCGCGCTCGCCCGTGCCGAACTGACCGAAAAGGGCAAACATGCCGGGCTGGGTATCGGGCTGTTCGGCGGCGGCGGGGTCGTCGCGCTCTACGGCCTCGGTGTGCTGATCGCCGCCGGCGTGCTGCTGCTCGCCCAGGCCTGGCCGCCCTGGCTGGCAGCCCTGGCCGTCGCGGTGCTGCTGTTCCTGGTCGCGGGCGTACTGGCGCTCGCCGGGCGACGACAGGTCCGTCAGGCGGCGCCGCCGGTGCCGACGGCGGCGGCGGACAGCGTACGGGCGGACGTGACGGTGGTCGGCGCGGCGATGAAACGGGGGCGGCAGTCGTGACGTCACACAACGGCAGGTCCGGCAACGGCACCGGCGATCTCGACCTGCTCCGGACCGAGATCCGGCAGACCCGGGCCGAACTGGGCCAGACGGTGCAGGCGCTGGCTGCGAAGACCGACGTGAAGAGCCGGGTGCGGCTAGGGGCCGACCGTGCCCGGCTGCGGCTGCGGGATTCGGCCCGCCAGGCGGCGGCCACGGCGCGCCGGCCGGACCGGCGTACCGTCGCGGTCCCGGCCCTGGTGGTGGCCGGCACCGTGGTGACGGTGGTACTGGTGTGGTTGACGAGGAGGGGGAGGCGCGGGTGAGCAAACCGGTCAACAAGTTGGCCTATCGGCCGGTCGGCCTGGTGCTCGGCCTGGCGGCGGGTGCCCTGGCCGGGGCGATATTCCGGCAGGTGTGGAAGCTCGCCGCCGGCGACGACGAGGCGCCCAACGCCATCGACGAGGAGCGTGGTTGGGGCGAGGTGCTGGCCGCGGCCGCACTGCAGGGGGCGATCTTCTCAGTCGTTCGGGCCGCTGTGGATCGCGGCGGCGCGACCGGGGTGCGCCGGCTCACCGGCCGTTGGCCGTCGTGAGCGCCGCCGCTGGTCAGGCGTGCGACGGCCCGGCCGTACCGGGCCCGGGTGACGACCAGATTCGGGCACGCCACGAGGGCGTGAACGGCGTCTCAGGTCACATGTCGGAGACGTTCGTCAGGTAGGCTGTGCGAAGTTTTTGCGTACGTGGTTTGCTGTCCACGCTGTTGCGAGACAGCGTGGGTTGAGAGAAGTCCTCCTTCACCGGGGGCCACCTCAGGCGCCGCTGCTCGAAAACGGCCAACCGGCCGCACGGCGTGCTTGGCCGCCAGTTTCAGAAGGAGATACACATGGCGCAGGGAACCGTGAAGTGGTTCAACGCAGACAAGGGCTTCGGCTTCATCACCGTCGACGGCGGGGGTGCTGACGTGTTCGTCCACTTCTCGGCCATCCAGACCAGCGGCTACCGCACGCTGGAGGAGAACCAGCGGGTCGAGTTCGAGATCGCCCAGGGCCAGAAGGGTCCGCAGGCTGAGCAGGTCCGCCCGATCTGACCTCGGTCACCGGTGCCGTCCGGCGGTCGGGCTGGCACCGACCCGCGAAGGTCGTGACGAGGGCCCCGTTGTTCCGGCCGGGACAGCGGGGCCCTTGCTTGTGCGCAGCGAACCCCTTGCCCGTGCGCAGCGCTGGGCGGCGGGTCACCACCGGTGGTGCACCTGCGGCCGGATCAGGTCGTCGTAGACCTCCCGCACCGCCCGCTGGGTGGCGTCGTCCAGCGGGCTGAGCTCTGCGGCTGCCGCGTTCGCTCTTGCCTGGGCGGGGTTGCGGGCACCGGGGATCGCCACCGTCACCCCGGGCTGGTCGAGGATCCAGCGCAGTGCGAACTGGGCCATGGTGGCCGGGGGTGGCACCAGCGGGGCGAGCCGACGCACGGCGGCCAGCCCGGTGTGGAAATCAACCCCGGAGAACGTTTCGCCGACGTCGAACGCCGAGCCGTCCCGGTTGAAGGTCCGATGATCGTCGGCGGCGAACCGGGTGTTCTCGTCGTACCGGCCGGAGAGCAGGCCACTGGCCAGCGGCACCCGGGCGATGATCCCGACCCCGGCGGCCGCAGCGGCCGGCAGCACCTGTTCCAGCGGCTTGAGCCGCAACGCGTTGAGGATGATCTGCACGCTGGCCACGCCCGGCCGGGCGATCGCGGCCAGTGCCTCGTCGGCCGTCTCGACACTCACGCCGTACGCGGCGATCCGCTGCTCGGCGACGAGGGTGTCCAGCGCGTCGTAGACCGCGTCGGTGCGCAGCACCTCGGTCGGTGGGCAGTGCAGCTGGACCAGGTCGAGGCGGTCGACGCCGAGGTTCGCCCGAGACCGGTCGGTCCAGGCCCGGAAATTGTCCAGCACGTACGCCGACGGGTGCTGCGCCACCCGGCGCCCCATCTTGGTGGCCACGACGAGGTCGTCGCCACCGGACTCCCGCAGAAACCGGCCGATTATCCGTTCGCTGCGCCCGTCGCCGTACACGTCGGCGGTGTCCAGGAAGGTGGTGCCGGCCTCGACGGCGGCGTTGAGCGTCGCCGCCGCCTCGTCCTCGCTGACCGTCCCCCAGTCGGCGCCGAGCTGCCAGGCACCCAGACCGATTGCCCCTACCGTGCGGCCGAGCCGCGGAAACGTGCGCTTGTCCACCGGGCGAGCCTAGACGACCGCCCGAACGGTACGCTCGGCGCAGCCGGGCCCCCGTCGGGGATGTCCGTTTTCCCAGAGGAGGTCGAACGCCAGGTGAGCCAGCAACCGTCGACTCCACCCGTGCTGTCGGAGCCCCCGCCCGCGCTGTCGGATTTCATCGCCGGGCTGCCGAAGGTCGAGTTGCACGTGCACCATGTCGGGTCGGCATCGCCGCGGATCGTCGCCGAGCTGGCCCAGCGGCACGAGGGGCGGTCCCCGGTTCCCGCCGACGAGGACGCGTTGGCCGACTACTTCGTGTTCCGCGACTTCGCCCACTTCGTCGACATCTACCTGAGCGTGGTCGATCTGATCCGCGACGACGAGGACGTCTGGGTGCTCACTCACGAGGTGGCCCGTGAGTTGGCCGCCCAGCAGGTCCGGTACGCCGAGCTGACGGTGACGCCGTACTCGCACGTACGGCGCGGCATTCCCGCGCCCGCGTTCTGCGCGGCGATCGAGGACGCCCGGCAACGGGCCCGCGCCGACTTCGGTATCGAGCTGCGCTGGTGCTTCGACATACCGGGGGAGGCGGGGCTGCCGGCGGCCGAGGAGACACTGCGGATCTGCCTCGAAGAGGCCCCGGACGGTCTGATCAGTTTCGGTCTGGGCGGGCCGGAGATCGGCGTCCCCCGGCCCCAGTTCAAGCCGTACTTCGACCAGGCCCGGGCGGCCGGGCTGCATTCGGTGCCGCACGCCGGGGAAACCACCGGGCCGGAGACGGTCTGGGACGCGCTGCGCGAGCTGGGCGCCGAGCGGATCGGCCACGGCACCTCCAGCGTGCGGGACCCGGAGCTGGTGGCGTTCCTGGCGGAGCGGCGGATTCCGCTGGAGGTGTGCCCGACGTCCAACGTGCGGACCGGTGCGGTGCCGCAGCTGGCCGCGCACCCGCTTGCCGACATGGTCGCCGCCGGCCTGCTGGTGACGATCAACTCCGACGACCCACCGATGTTCGGCACCAGCCTCAACCAGGAGTACGCGGTGGCCGCGTCCCTGCTGCAGGCCGGCCCGCAGCAACTCGCCGGCCTGGCCCGCGACGCGGTGACCGCCTCGTTCCTGCCCGCCACCGAGCAGCGGCGGCTGCGGGACGAGATCGACGGCTACCTGGCGTCGGCCGGCTGAGCCGGGCTATCTACTGGCGCAGGTCGCGTAGCCCGGGTCCTGCCAGCAGGCGAGGACCGCGACCACCAGCGCGCCGATCACCGTCACCCAGCGCAGCACCTGCCGCGCGGTGATCGGGGCGGCTCCGTCCTCGTCGACGGTGGGTGACCCAGCTGGCGGTGACCCGACGGCGTACGTACCCGACGGTGGCTCAGCGGCCGGCGGTGGCGCAGCGGCTGACGGTGACACGTCGACCTGCCTCTGTCCAGGGTGGGCGCGCGGCGGGACATCGGTGTTGGGGGACTGGGCCCCGCCGCGCGCAAGCGTCCCTGGACTGGGATTTGGGACGGTACTGCGGGTGAGTCGTCCAGGAACGCGGATGGGTTCGGAGCAGATGCTGCCATCCTGCGCGGGGCGTGCGGAACGACGTTAATCCAGACCTAAGGAATACTTGTGCCGGCGAAGACCCGGCCGTGATCTGCCGGTCAGCGCGGCGTCGGCCGGCGACGGGGGCGGCCCCGCTCCCGGTCCCGGTCGCGTTCCCTGGCTAGCCGGCCGACCAGCCCGAACCGGCTCACCGGGCGGGGCGGGGCGGCCTCGGCGTCGGCGAGCAGCATCACCACGCTCGCCCCGCCGAGCCGAGCCCGGTCCAGGCTGACCGACCCGTTCGCCTGCAACGCCACCCGGCGGGCGATGTCCAAGCCGAGTCCGGTGGAGCCCTGGTCGCTGGCCCCGCGCCGCAGTGCCCGGTCCGGGTTGGCGATGCCCGGCCCGGCGTCGTCGACCCGGATCGCCACGTACCCGTCCCGGCGGGACACCGCCACCTCGAACGCGGTGCCCTGCGGCGTGTAACGGAACACGTTACCGAGCACCGCGTCGAGCGCGGCCGCCAGCTCGGCCCGGGGCACCGGCACCGGGGTCCGCAGCTGCGCGCCTATCACGTTGTACGGCCGGTTCTGGTCGCCGGCCAACGCCGACCAGAAGACCATCCGGTCGCGGACCACCTCGGCGACGTCGCAGCTGCCTTGGCCGACCTCCTGGGTGACCGTCTTCCGGGTCGTGTTGATCAGAACGTCGACCTCGCCCTCCAGGGTGACGATCGCCTGACGGATCCGGCGGATCGTCCGCCGCCGGTCCAGCTCGGCCTCGCTGAACGAGCCGACGCTGGTGTCGTCGGAGTCGAGCGCGTCGGCGTCCAGCCGCAGCACGGTCAGCGGGGTGCGTAGCCGGTGGGACAGATCGGCGACGAGTTCACGTTCGTCGGTGCGGGAGGTGACCAGCCGGTCCGCCATCCGGTTGAACGCGTACCCGGCCTCGGCCAGCTCGCGCGGTCCGTCCGGCTGGATGCGGACCGCCAGATCCCCGTCACCGACCGCCATCGCCGCGTCGACCAGCCCTTTCGCGGCGGCGACGGCGCGCGCGGCGATCCGGTCCACGACGATGACCGAGCAGACGACCAGACCTGCGGCGATGCCGACCAGCAGCAGCCAGGTGCCGGCCGCACCCCGGTTGAGCTCGCCGTCGGCGACGAAGACCTCGACGACGGTGACCGCGTCACCGACCGTGACCGGCTCCAGGTGCAGCACCCCGCCGTCGGTCGCCACCACCGTCGGCCCGGTGCCGGCAGCGGCCTCGGTGACCTGCTGGCCGGTCGCCCGTACGGTGCCGGCCAGGTCGAGCCCGTGCACTACCGGCTGCCGGTCGGTGCTCTCGCCGAGACCGGCCACGGCCCGACGGACCCCTTCCGGGTCGTTGCTGACCGCCAACGCGCCGCGCACCACCGCGGCACGCCGGGCCGCGTCGGCCAGTGCCTGCTCGCGGGTCTCCCGCTGCAGCTGCAGGCCGAGCGGGATCAGGAAGACCAACGCGATGATCGATGCCATGCCGGCCCCGAGGTAGGCCAGCGCCAATCTCAGTCCGGTACCACCAGCCGGAAGCCGACCCCCCGCACGGTGCGCAGGTAGCGCGGCTTCGCTGCGGATTCGCCCATTTTGCGGCGAAGCCAGTAAAGATGCACGTCGATGGTCTGGTCCTCGCCGACCGACGGCTGCCGCCATACCTCCTCCAACAGCTCCCGGCGGGACACTACCCGACCTGGGCGGGCGGCCAGATAGGCCAGCAGGTCGAACTCCTTGCGGGTCAGCGCCAGGGCCTCGCCGTCCAGGGTGGCGCTGCGTTCGCCGACGTCGACCCGCAGCCCACCCACCTGGTGCACGGCGGGCGGCACGGACCGGCTCGCCCGGCCGGCCCGGCGCAGCACCGTGGTGATCCGGGCGTCCAGGTGCGCACCGGTGAACGGTTTGACCATGTAGTCGTCGGCCCCGGCCCGCAGCAGCCGGACGATCGCCTGCTCGTCGTCGCGGGCGGTGGCGATGATGATCGGCACGTCGGTGATGCCGCGCAGCATCCGCAACGCGTCCGACCCGTCCAGGTCCGGCAGACCCAGGTCGAGAACCACCAGGTCGGGAGTTTCCGCAGCGACCCGGCGTAACGCGTCGAGGGCGGTGCCGACCGCATGGACCGCGTGCCCGCGGTCGGCCAGCGAGCGCAACATGGCGCCGCGCACAACGTGGTCGTCTTCGACCAGGAGCACCGTAGCCACCTCACGACCGTACTGCCCCTGGCAAGTCGGTGGTGACCGCGGTCACCGCGCACGGCGGCGCCGCCCGACGTACGTCGCGGCCCCGGTCGACGCCGACCGCTGGGTCTGTCGCCGCCGACGATGGCTCAGGGCAGCCGCAACACCCAGCGGTACGCCTGCACCAGCCCGGTGTCGAAGCCGGCCGCCGACCCCCACAGGAAGATCCGGAACCGCCGGTACATCGGCTCACCCCAGCGCTGCACCACCTCGTCCCGGGCGGCGTCCAGCCGCCGGGCCCACTCCCGGCAGGTCAGGTAGTAGTTGTGCCGGTCGTCGGCGATGCTGCACAGCTCGAACGGGGAGCGGGCGACGTGCCGCAGGTACTGGTGCAGCAGCAGCGGCGCGGACCGGCCCGGATAGATGTAGCGCTTCATGAACGCCGACGCGACGTGCTTGCGCCGCATCGCCAGCGCGTCGAGGTAGACGCGCCCGCCCGGCCTGAGCAGCTCCGCGTACTTGCGCAGGCTGCGGCGGTAGTCCGGCAGGTGCTCGGTCACCCCCATGTTGACGATCGCGTCGTAGCGACGATCGTCGGTGAAGCCGAAGATGTGCTGACGCACCACCCGTACGTCGAGCTGTTCCCGCTCGAACAGGTCGACGAGGTAGCGTTCCGACTCCCGCGACAGCGTCGTGGTGGTCACCTCGATGCCGTGCCGGGCCGCGTGCTCGGCGAACGCACCCCAGCCGCCGCCCACCTCCAGCACCCGGTCACCCGGCTTGACCCCGATCGCCTCCAGAGCCAGGTCCATCTTGCGGGTCATCGCGTCCTCGAGCGGCTCGTCGTCGGCGGCGAACACGCCCTCCGTGTAGCAGCGGTGGCGGTTGTCGAGGAAGGTCAGGAAGAACTCCGACTCCGAGTCGTAGTGGTGGGAGATCGCCCGCCGGTCGTCCTCCCGCCGGCCGCGCAGCAGCCCGGCGAACACGCCGGAGAACCGGGCCACCGGATGCAGATCAGTGAAGAACGCCCGCATCCGCAGCGCGGCGGACAGGTCACCCTCGACGTCCAGCCAACCCTGCAGGTACGCCACGGCGACCGCGAACTGGTCCAACGCGGCCAGCGCCCGGGCACCACGGGGGTGATGTACGGCGATGGTGAACTGCGGATCGCCCGGGCCGAAGCGGTGCTCGGTGCCGGCGACGTCCAGTACGGCGAACGGCACCGGCCGCCGGCTGGCGAAAAATGAGTCGTACCGGCGCCGCAGAGCGCCGACCATGTCGGTGGCAGCCACGGCGTCAATCTAACGCCGGAACCGGGTCGACGTCAGGGCGTTGCAACAGGACCGACACCCGGTCACGCCGACGGGGGGCGATAGCATCAGGGCCGGCCGGGCCCGCCCCGGCCACCGGAACACCGTCGCCGGCCCGTGCCGGACCATCGTACGCACCGATTGACCGTACGCACCGATCCACCGACCGTGAGGAGCCCGTCGTGTCCGCAAGCGCAGCCAGTCCCCAGGCCGAACCCGTCGTGGTCCCGGCCGGGACCACGGCCGCGGACGCGATCGCCGCCGCCGGCCTGCCGGTGAACGGCCCGAAGGCGATCGTCGTGGTCCGGGACCCCGAGGGCATGCTGCGGGACCTGGACTGGTCACCGGAGGCCGACGTACGGGTAGAGCCGGTCGCCATCGACTCCCCGGACGGGCTCGCCGTGCTGCGCCACTCCACCGCGCACGTGCTCGCCCAGGCGGTGCAGGACCTGTTCCCGGAAGCCAAACTCGGCATCGGCCCGCCGATCACCAACGGCTTCTACTACGACTTCGACGTCGCCCGGCCATTCCAGCCCGAGGACCTCGACAAGCTGGAAAAGCGGATGCAGGAGATCATCAAGTCCGGGCAACGGTTCCGGCGGCGGCGGTTCGCCGACCTCGACGCCGCCCGGGCGGAACTCGCCGATGAGCCGTACAAGCTGGAGCTGGTCGACGTCAAGGGCACCGCCGACTTCGACGCCAGCGAGGTGATGGAGGTCGGCGGCGGTGAGTTGACCATCTACGACAACCTCGACCCGACCTCGGGCAAGACCTGCTGGTCGGACCTGTGCCGGGGCCCGCACCTGCCGTCCACCCGGCTGATCGGCGCGGTCAAGTTGATGCGCAGCGCGGCGGCGTACTGGCGGGGATCCGAGCGCAACCCGCAGCTGCAGCGGATCTACGGCACCGCCTGGCCCACCCGGGACGCGCTTAAGGCGTACCTGAAACTGCTCGACGAGGCCGCCCGCCGCGACCACCGCAAGCTCGGCGCGGACCTCGACCTGTTCAGCTTCCCGGACGAGATCGGCTCCGGACTGGCGGTGTTCCACCCCAAGGGCGGCATCATCCGCCGGGAGCTGGAGGACTACTCGCGCCGCCGGCACGAGCAGGCCGGGTACGAGTTCGTCTACTCCCCGCACATCAGCAAGTCCCAGCTGTTCGAGACCTCGGGGCACCTGCCGTACTACTCCGACACCATGTTCCCGCCGGCGGAGATGGAGGGCGCGCAGTACTACCTCAAGGCGATGAACTGCCCGATGCACAACCTGATCTTCCGGTCGCGCGGGCGGTCGTACCGGGAGCTGCCGCTGCGGCTGTTCGAGTTCGGCACCGTCTACCGCTACGAAAAGTCCGGCGTGGTGCACGGGCTGACCCGGGTGCGCGGGCTGACCATGGACGACTCGCACATCTACTGCACCCGGGAGCAGATGCCCGGTGAGCTGCGCTCGCTGCTCGCCTTCGTGCTCGACCTGCTGCGGGACTACGGCCTCGACGACTTCTACCTGGAGCTGTCCACCCGCGACGACTCGGACAAGTTCATCGGCGACCCGGCCGAGTGGGCCGACGCCACCGAGACCTTGCGGCAGGCGGCGGTCGACTCGGGGCTGGAGCTGGTCCCCGACCCGGGCGGCGCGGCCTTTTACGGCCCGAAGATCTCGGTGCAGGCCCGTGACGCGATCGGCCGGACCTGGCAGATGTCCACCATCCAGCTGGACTTCAACCAGCCGAAGCGGTTCGGCCTGGAGTACCAGGCCGCCGACGGCACCCGGCAGCAGCCGATGATGATCCATCGGGCGTTGTTCGGCTCGATCGAGCGGTTCTTCGGCATCCTCACCGAGCACTACGCCGGCGCGTTCCCGGCCTGGCTGGCCCCGGTGCAGGTGATCGGCATCCCGATCCGCACCGACCACGGCGACTACCTGGCCGAGTTCGTCGCCATGCTGCGGGCCGAGGGCATCCGGGCCGAGGTGGACTTCTCCGACGACCGGATGCAGAAGAAAATTCGCACCGCCCAGCAGCAGAAGGTGCCGTTCATGGCGATCGCCGGTGACGCCGATGTGTCGGCCGGGACCGTCTCCTTCCGCTACCGTGACGGTTCGCAGCGTAACGGGGTGCCGCTGGCCGAGGCGGTGGCCCATGTCGTCGACGTGGTGCGGTCCCGGACCAACGTCAACCCGACCGCGACCGTTCCCGACAGTCAGGCGGTGTCCGACGGTCCGACGGGGCCCGCCGGGCAGTGAGCCGGGTCGCCGTCGGGTGAGTCCGGTCGTGCCGAGCCCGTACGATCACGGGGTGACTGGCACGACCGGACAACCCGGGCCGGATGGCCTGGAACGACTCTGGACTCCGCACCGGATGGCGTACATCTCCGGTGCGGACCGGCCCGACGGCGGCTACGACTCGCCGACCGGCTGCCCGTTCTGCCTGGCCCCGGGCCGGCCGGCCGAGCAGAGTCTGGTGGTGGCCCGGGGCGAGCGGGTCTTCGCCGTGCTCAACCTCTACCCGTACAACCCCGGTCACCTGCTGGTCTGCCCGTACCGGCACGTCGCGGACTACCCGGAGCTGGACCGGGCCGAGACCGCCGAGCTGGCCGAGTTCACCCAGACCGCGATGCGGGTGATCCGCGCCGTGAGCAGCGCGCACGGCTTCAACATCGGGATGAACCAGGGTGGGGTGGCCGGTGCCGGCATCGCCGCCCACCTGCACCAGCACGTGGTGCCCCGGTGGGGCGGGGACGCCAACTTCATGCCGGTGATCGGCCGCACCAAGGTGCTGCCGCAGCTGCTCGCCGACACCCGCGACCTGTTCAGCGGGGCGTGGCCGGCGACCTGACAGGGGTGTCCCCGTTAGCGAAAACTAGTTGTCGAAAACTTGATTTCGGTAGCTGGTTTTCGTAGTCTCGGTTGGGGCGAGGAGGTGACGGTGTCGGAAACGCAGGCCAGACCGCGTCGCAGCCGGCTCTCGGCGGAGCGCGAGCAGGAGCTGCTGACGGTCGCACTGGCGATGGTGCGCGAGCGCGGCTACGACGCGGTCACCATCGACGACATCGCGGCTGCGGCAAAGGCCAGCACCGCTACGTTGTACCGGCGCTGGGAGAGCAAGCCGATGCTGGTCATTCGGGCTCTGCAGGCGCAGAAGCCCGCTCCGGCGATCGAAATCGACACCGGCTCCCTCCGCGGCGACCTGCTGGCACTGGCGACGGTAGCCAGCGACGCGGCCCGAATCAGGGACTCGCACGACGCGGCCATGACGGGTCTGGCCCGGGACGTGTTGCTCAATCCCGAGCTGATGCTCGCTCTCCGCGAGCTCATGATCGAGCCGCAGATCCAGGCGATGCGTCGGATGCTGCAGCGACACGTCGACGCCGGGCGGATCGGCCCGGACAACCCGGTCCTCGACCTGGTGGACCAGATCCTCCTCGGGCCGTTGCTGGCCGGCCAACTCTACCTCGGTCACCGGCCCGGCCTGGCCGCCCGAATCGTCGATGACGTCCTTCTGCCGCTGCTGAGCGTGACGCGCGGCTGAGGCAGCTCCCTCGCCGCCTGATCCAGGTCATCCGACGAGCTCGTTCCTTGCCCGGAGCGATCACGATCCGTGATTGCTGGTTCGCGCTGTCAAGATTGGGGAACCTCGATGTCAGCAAACCGTATCCTGGTCACCGGTGGCACCGGATTCGTCGCCTCGTACGTGATCCAAAGTGCCCTGGCCCGCAACTTCCAGGTCCGGACAACCGTGCGCTCGCCGGCCCGGACCGCCGAGCTACGCCGCACCGTCGGCGACGGCTCCATCGAGGTGGTGACCGCCGACCTCACCGAGGACGCCGGCTGGGACGCCGCCGTACAGGGCTGTCGCTACGTCCTGCACATCGCCTCCCCGTTCCCCGGAACCCGACCGGCCAACGAAAACGATCTGGTCGTGCCGGCCCGTGACGGCACGCTCAGAGTGCTGCGGGCCGCCCGCGACGCCGGAGTACACCGAGTGGTGATGACGTCGTCCTTTGGGGCAGTCGGCTACGGCGAGCAACCGCTGGACCGTCCCTTCACCGAACAGGACTGGACGGATCCCGACGCGCCGGGTATCGACCCGTACATCAAGTCCAAGACCGTCGCCGAGCGGGCGGCATGGGACTTCGTCGAGCGAACCGACGGAGGTATGGAGTTGGTGGTCCTCAACCCCACCGGAATCTTCGGGCCGGTCCTCAGCAGCGACCCTCCCTCCTCGGTCGGCATCATCCAGGCGATGCTGTCCGGCCGGATGCCGCGCGTTCCCGACCTGTGGGTGTCCCCGGTCGATGTGCGGGACCTCGCCGACCTGCAGATGGCCGCCATGCTGACGCCGGAGGCCGCCGGGCACCGCTACCTCGCCGCCAGCGGCGACCTGCTGTCGTTGCGCGACATCGCCGCGATCCTGCGCCGCCGGCTCGGCGCGGACGCGGCGAAGGTCTCCATCCGGGCGATGCCATCGACACTGGTGCGGATTCTGGCCCCGTTCGTCCCGCAACTGCGGGCAATGGTCGGCAACCTGGGCATCCGCCGCCCAATCTGCACCGACGCCGCCCGCGAGACCTTCGGCTGGACACCGCGGCCGGCAGAGGACACCGTCGTCGACACCGGACGCAGCCTCGTCCACAGCAGCCGGACCGGAAGCTGAGGGTCAACTGGGCGATACGCGCTCGTAGCGGGCGAACGCCCGACGGAACGTGCCGGCACCTCCGGTGATCGAGCGCAGCTCCACCGCGTACCGCAGCAGTTCGGTCGCCGGCACCTCGGCGCGGATCACCGTCCGGTCGCCGGCGTCGTCGTCGCCGGTGGTGGTGCCGAGCACTCGGGCGCGCCGGCCCGCCAGGTCGCCGAGCACCGCGCCGACCGCACCGTTCGGCACCCGGACCGTGATCTCGTCGACCGGTTCCAGCAACGTCGGCCGACCGGCGGTGGCCGCGTCCCGCAGGGCCAGCGCCCCGGCGGTCTGAAACGCCGCGTCCGACGAGTCCACCGGATGTGCCTTGCCGTCCACCAGGGTCACCCGCAGGTCGACCACCGGATGTCCGCTGACCACGCCCCGGCACATCTGGGCCCGTACCCCCTTCTCCACCGACGGGATGTAGTTGTGCGGCACAGCTCCGCCGACCACCCGGTCGACGAACTCGCAGCCGCTGCCCTCCGGCAGCGGCTCCACCTCGATGTCGCACACCGCGTACTGTCCGTGCCCGCCGGACTGCTTCACGTGCCGCCCGTGCCCCCGGGCCGGCGCGGTGAACGTCTCCCGCAGCGACACCCGCACCGGCTCGACGTCCACCTCGACGCCGCCCGAGCGCAGCCGATCCAACAGCACGTCGGCGTGCGCCTCACCCATGCACCAGAGCACCAGTTGGCGGGTCTCGGCGTTGCGCTCCAGCCGCAGCGTCGGATCACCGGCGACCAGCCGGCCCAGGTTGCGGGCCATCGCGTCCTCATCCGACCGGGTACGGGCGACGACCGCCACCGGCAGCAGTGGTTCGGGCATCTCCCACGGCTCGACCAGCAGCGGATCCGTGGCCGCCGAGATGGTGTCACCGGTCTCCGCGCTGCCCGACTTGGTCAACGCGCAGATGTCGCCGGCGACGCAGACCTCGACCTCCCGCAGCTGGGCACCGAGCGGGCTGTAGATGTGCGCCACCCGTTCGTCGGCGTCGTGGTCCGGGTGGCCCCGCTGGCTGAGGCCGTGCCCGGCCACATGCACCGTACGGTCGGTGCGCAGCGTGCCGGAGAAGACCCGGACCAGCGACACCCGGCCGACGTGCCGGTCGGCGGTGGTCCGGACCACCTCGGCGACCAGCGGGCCGGCCGGGTCACAGCCCAGCGGCGGCCGGGGCGTGCCGTCCAGCCCGGTCACCGCCGGCAGGGTGTGCTCGGGCGGTGCCGGGAACGCGGCGGTCAACAGCCACAGCAGCGCGTCGAGCCCGACCCCGGTGTGGGCGCAGACCGGCAGCACCGGATGGAAGTGGCCCCGGGCCACCGCCGTCTCCAGGTCGTCGACCAGCATCTTCGGGTCGAGCTGCTCACCGGCGAGGTACCGGTCGAGCAGGGTCTCGTCCTCGCTCTCGGCGATGATCCCCTCGATCAGTTCGTCGCGTGCCTCGGCGATCGCCGGCAGATGCTCCGGGTCCGGCTCCCGCACCTGCGGGGGATGGCCGGTCGAGTAGTCCAGGACCTGGCGGGCGAGCAGGTCCAGCAGCCCGACGATGCCCACCCCGTCGTCGGCGAGCATCGGCAGGTGCAGCGGCAGCACGTTGTCGCCGAAGACCCGCTGACACAACGCGACGGTCTCGTCGACGTCGGCGCGTGGATGGTCGAGCCGGGTGAGCGCCACCGCCCGGGGCATGCCGACCGCCGCGCACTCCTCCCACAGCGCGGCGGTGGCCGCGTCCATCCCGTCCGCCGCGCAGACCACGAACAGCGCGGCGTCGGCGGCGCGTAGCCCGGCCCGCAGCTCACCGACGAAGTCCGCGTACCCCGGGGTGTCCAACAGGTTGACCTTGACGTCGCGGTGGAACAGCGGCGCGCAGGTCAACGCGATCGAGCGTTGCTGGCGTACCGCGGCCGGGTCGTGGTCGCAGACCGTCGTGCCGTCCGGGACCTGCCCCGCCCGGCTGATCGTCCCGGTGGCGGCCAGCAGCGCCTCGATCAACGTGGTCTTGCCGGCACCGGAGTGCCCGACCAGCACCACGTTGCGGATCCGTTCGGGATCGGTGACCACCGCAACGGACCCGGCGGGCCCCCTGTCGTGGTTCTTCTGCGCCATGACTGCGCACCTCCTGGCTGCCTGACTGGGTGGGGCGACCGCGCTGCGGACCAGGCCGGGCTCCGGTCCGGACCGGAACGGCCGGCCGGGACCGCAGAGGATGACCGCGGGGTGAATCCGCGGCGACATCTTCAGGCGGGCGGGACCTGCTCGGTAACGTGAACCGTGCCCGGGTGAGCTCGCTCACGTTCACGTGTCGATCCCACATCCGCGACGCGCCGTACACAAGTCCGGCGCGCGAGGTGACCGCCACCGGCTCACGTTCGTGGCCACCGTGCCGACCCTTTCCGTCGACCGTTATCGTGGGACCGCCATGGCGAAGATCTTCAGAGTGTCCGTCCGCGCGGGCATGACCCGGGTGATCGAGCCGGTAGCCCGCGGACTGCTCGGCGCAGGGATATCGCCGAACGCGGTCACGGTCGCCGGCACCGTCGGTGTGCTCGTCGGGGCGATCGGTTTCGGCGCCCGCGGCCACCTGATCACCGGTCTGGTGATCGTCACGCTGTCCGCCCTGACCGACGTGCTGGACGGCACGATGGCCCGGCTACGCGGCGGATCGAGCACCTTCGGCGCCTTCCTCGATTCGAGCATGGACCGGATCGCCGACGGGGCGATCTTCGGCTCGGTGGCGTACTGGCTCGCGGTCAGCGGCAACCGGGCGGGTGCGGTCGCGGCGCTGATCTGCCTGGTCGCCGGCGGCATCGTGTCCTACGTGAAGGCGCGCGCCGAAGGGCTCGGGATGACCTGCAACGTCGGCGTCGCCGAACGGGCCGAGCGGCTGATCCTGGTCGGCGTCGGCGGCCTGCTCAGCGGCCTCGGTGTCGGCTGGGGGCTGCCGGCCGCGCTCTGGCTGCTCGCCGCGCTGTCGCTGGTGACGATCTGGCAGCGGATCGCTCACGTCCACCAGCAGACCGCCGCCGCAGCGGGCCCTCGGCAGGCGGCGCAGGGCGTGGACGCGTGACCCCGGTCGAGCTCGGCTACGCGGCGGCCTGGCGGCTGATCCGGACGCTGCCCCGGCCGGCCGCCGCCGCACTGTTCCGCGCAGGTGCCGACCGGGCGCACCGACGCGGCGCGCGACGGCGAGCCGGTGCCGGACCTGGAGCCGTATCTCGGCTCGTACGGCCACCTCGTCG
>NZ_JBHMIN010000022.1:0-98688 GCF_048060215.1 Micromonospora sp. LOL_021
GCTTCACCGGATTCGCCCGTGTCGCACCAATCAAACCTTTTGCGTTGCTGAGATCAGCTCATTGTCCCGGCACGGCGTACTCGGCTGGATGTCGGTGCCGACCGGCAGCGCCGTGCCCGGCTACGTCAACCACCCGGTGATCGCCCGCGCCCGGCACCTGGCCGCGATGCACCTGCCCGACCCGGTGACCGGGTGTCCGCGCTGCGGCACGATCGTCTGTCCGAGGCTGCGGCTCGCGGTGGCCTACCTGGACCGGTACGACGGTGACGCCGCCCGGACCATTCGTCGGCTGCTCGCCTCGGTCGGCATCTGGCTCACCGCTGACCCGACCACCGGGGCAGGTGGCGATGACTGAGTCGACAAGATCGCCGCTGGTGCAGCCGTGGGACGTCATCGAGATCGGCGGGTCCGACTATCTCAACGGAGACGGAGCGCTGCGGCTGCGGGTCATCCACGTCCGCGCCGAGGCCGCCTACCCGAACATCGAATGGATTCACCTGCTCGGCATCCGACTGCACGGCAACCGGGACGGCCAGATGATGATGGTGATGGTCCGCGCGGCGGCGCTACGCCGCCCCGGCGCGGTCAGCCGGCCGGCGACGCGCTCGGTCGACCCTGCGACAGATGGCGGGACCGGGCGAAACGGCCCGGAGTGAGGCCGACGATCCTGGTGAAATGCCGGGTCAGGTGGGACTGGTCGAAGAAGCTCGCCTCGGTCGCCGCGACACCGACCGAGGTGCCGTCGAGCAGCAGCCGCCGGGCCCGGTCCACCCGGCCGGCGGTCAGGTAGCGGTGTGGCGGCATGCCGAACTCGCGGCTGAACGCGCGTACCAGATATGCCGGGTCGAAATGCAGCAGCGCCGCCGCCTCGTCGAGGGTGAGCCCGGCGGTGATCCGCGCGTCCAGCAACTCCCGCAACCGGTACGCAGGCCCGGACCGGCGCGAACCGACGGCCGGGCCGGTATCCGTAGACCCGGGTGCGGCACTGCCCAGGTGCCAGCGCAGCCGATCCACGGCCAGCTTGAGGTAGGTCTCGGCGGCCAACTCGTCACCGCGGTGGGCCAGCGCCAGATGTGCCCGGTGGACGAGCCGGCGTAACCCGGGGTCCGGCACACCGGGGGCGTTGACCGACGCACCGACCAGGTCAGCCGGCAGTTGGCCGTCGTCGAGGTAGAACACCCGTTTGCGGAAGCCGTACCGGGTGGCCGCCGCGCCGTTGTGCGGCACCCCGGGCGGCAGCAGCGTGACCAGGTCGGTCAGCGCGTCGCGGGCATGCCGGTCCAGGTCGTAACGGACCGCGCCGTCGTCGACGATCAGCAGCGTCCAGGCGCTGTGCGTGTGCATCGGGTACCGGTGGGCGGTGAACCGGGCGTGGAACACCTCGGCGACCCCGGGCACCGGCGGCCGCCAGGCCCGCACCGACTCGGCTGGACCAGCCGACATGGTCAGGATCGTACAAGACCGGGCCGCGTGGTCCGGGCGACGCTGATCGACATGGACGACACGATCCCAGCGGTACGGTTCGACACCAAGATCGCGGTGCTGATCCGCGACGACCTTGCCACCTGGCAGCGGCTCAACGTGACAGCGTTCCTGGTCAGCGGGATCGGCACCGCCGCGCCCGAGGTGATCGGCGAGCCGTACGCCGACGCCGACGGCACCGGCTATCTGCCGATGTTCCGCCAGCCGGTGCTGATCTTCTGCGGCGGCAAGGAACTGCTGACCGCCGCCCACCGCCGCGCCGTCGACCGGGGTCTGGCGGTCTCGGTGTTCACCGGCGACCTGTTCGCCACCGGGCACGACGCCGCGAACCGGGCGGCGGTGCGCGGCGTACCCGCGGATAAGCTCGACCTTGTCGGCCTGGCGTTGTACGGCCCGCGTAATCCGGTCGACAAGATCGTCAAGGGCGCCCGGATGCACCCGTGACCCCTTGTCGGGACGCGATCTAGAAGGATCGTGGTCGATATACCGGCCAGATCCTTCTAGATCGCGGGGTGGGCGCGGCTCCGGCGGGGGTGGGCGCGGGCTCAGGACGGGCTGGGTGCCGGGGTCGCGGACTGAGTGGTAGTCGGGGTCGCGGACGGACCGGCGGTAGGAGTCGGCGATGGCGACGGGTCTGGCTCCGGTTCCGGGCCGGCGATGACGTGCCGTTCCAGGGTGACCTGGGCCTGGCCGGTGCCCCCGATCCGGATGTCGTCGTGCGCCTGCAACTGGTGTTCGGCGTCGAAGTACAGCACCGTCATGGCCAGTGGCGTCGGCTCCTCGCCCTCCAGGCCGCGCAGTCCGGCTCCGCCGGTCGAACCCTCCACCATCAGGCGGGTCGGCTGCTCCCCGGGAATCTCGGCGAGCATCCGGACCTCCCGGTTGTGGGTGTGCCCGGCCAGCACCAGCGGCGTGGTGCCGGACAGCGGCCCGGCGGACACCGGGTCGTGCACCAGGGCGATGTCGACCGGCTCGTCGGTGCCCCGGATCGTCGCGGCAAGTTGCTCGCCGACCCCGATGACCTGGTCGGTGGCCGGCTTGGACAGGCCGCCCTCGGCCGGGCTGGTCTGCTTGTCCGGGGTGAACCGGGGGTCGCCGATACCGGCGATGGTCAGCCCGGCGACCTCGGTGACCTCGTTGTCCAGCACGACCGCGTTCGGCTGGCTGGCCACCGCCTCCTGGGTGCGGACTGAGTCGTGGTTGCCGCGGATGAACACGTACGGCACCTCCAGCAGCCCGATCGAGGCGACGTAGTTCGCCTCCGGCTCGCTGCCCCAGTCGGTGATGTCCCCGGTGTCGATCACCACGTCGATGTCGAACTGCTCGACCACGGTACGGATCACCGACCAGCCGGTCGGGTTGAGGTGCATGTCCGACACGTGCAGCACCCGGGTGGTGCCCTCGGCCGCCTGGTAGACGGGCAGCGTCGACACGGTGGTGTAGATCCGGCTGACGTTGCTGACGATGTGCTGCAGCTGTTCGGCGTACTGGCTGTAGTTGGTGGCGATCCGCTGCACGTCACCGACCACCGCCGGGGCGTTGACCAGCAGACCCTCGTACCGTGGCTCCTCGATCGACTCCGGCCGGATGGTCGCCGCCGCGACGCCGATGCTGCCGCCGGTGATCAGCAGCGCCAGGGTGCCGGACCAGGCGACCCGGCGGGTGTCGCGGAAGACCAGCGCGGCGAGGACCAAGGTGGTGAGCACGGCGACCGCGATGGTACGGATACCGAGCCGCAGCACCCCCTCGGTGACGTCGCCGACCACGGTCTGACTGGCCCGGGTGATCGCGTTCGGGTCGTCGAGCAGGGCGAGGGTGCGGACCTGGTCGAGGGAGCCGAGCCGGATGGAGAGCTGGACCGGCCCTTCGTGGCTGTCCACGTGCAGCGCGCCGAGCGGCGGGATGGCCATGGTGGTGCCGCCGTCCACCGCCGGGGTCACCGACATCTCGGCCCGGAACGGGCCGATGTCGACGTCGGCGCGGGCGCCGAGCAGGACGCCGATGACGACTCCGGCCAGACTGACCGCGACGACCGCGAGCGCCACGCCGATCCGCCGGGTCGCCCGGGACCGGGCGGCCCGCCCGAATCCGCGACCAGCGGTACGGCTGACCGAGCCGAGCCGCCGCCCGGCACGCGCCAGCCGTCGCCTGGGGCGGCCCGGCTGCTGGCCGGGACGGCTCTGGTCGGCCGTCTGCTCGTCGCTCATGGTGAGATGATGCCTGTCTGATCGAGGGTGGGGAGGCGGGTGGGTCAGCTGCGCCCGGCTCCGCCGTCGGCGAATACCAGCCGCAGGATACGGTCGTCCTCCGGAGCCGGTTCGCCCCGGCCGTCCTGGTTCGAGGTGGTCACCCAGACCGAGCCGTCCGGTGCCTGCACGACGGTGCGCAGCCGACCGTACTCCTCGGTGAGCAGCGCGCGGGGCTGGCCGAACACCGTACCGGACTCGGTCAGCTCAACCAGCCACAGCCGCTCGCCGCGCAGACAGGCGGCGGCCAGGATCCGCTCCACCACGGCCGCCCCGGAGCAGGAGGACTCCTCGGTCGGCCAGACGACCAGCGGGTCGACGAAACGCCCGTCGTCGCCTTCGCCCTCGACCTGTGGCCAGCCGTAGTTCTCGCCCGGCTCGATCAGGTTGATCTCGTCCCAGGAGTTTTGGCCGAACTCGGTGGCGTACAGCCGGTCTTGGCCGTCCCAGGCGATGCCCTGCACGTTGCGGTGGCCCAGCGACCAGATCAGCGAGTCGGCGAACGGGTTGCCGGGGGCCGGCTCGCCGTCCGGCGTCATCCGCAGGATCTTGCCGCCGAGGCTCTCCTGGTCCTGGGACAGGCCGGTGTCCGAGGCGTCGCCGGTGGTGGCGTAGAGGAAGCCGTCGGGCCCGAAGGCGAGCCGGCCGCCGTTGTGGATGCCGGAGTGCGGAATGCCGGTGACGATCGGTTCTGGTTCGCCGCCCAGGGTCAGCCGGGCGATCCGGTTGTCCTCGGCGGTGGAGTAGTAGATGAACACCGTCTCGTCGGTGGCGTACTCGGGGGAGACGGCGATGCCGAGCAGCCCGCCTTCGCCGCCGCCGTCGACCTGGTCGATGGTCTGCACCTCGGTGACGTCCAGCCCGTCCTGGCTCGAACCGGGCCCGACCTGCAGGATCTTGGCGCTGTCCCGTTCGGTGACCAGCGCGGCGCCGTCCGGCAGGAACGCCACCCCCCACGGCACCGCCAGCCCGCTGGCCAGCACGGTGACGGCCACCTGCTGGTCGACGCCGCCGCCGGTCGGCGTCTCGGTGGGGGCGGGGAAGGTGGGGGGCGCGCCGGCCTGGTCCGGCTCCGGCTCGCCGAACGCGCAGCCGCCGGCGAGCAGCAGGGCGGTCAGACTGGCGGCGGCGGTCGCTGTGGTCGCGGCGGTCGGGCGGCGCGACGAGCGGCGGTACGGCAGGCGAGCGTTCACCCGCACCAGACTAGCCCGCTGCTGGACATCCGCATCCGACGGCGTCCCCCTTAGCGCTTAGGTAAGGGTATCCAAAATAGCTTTGGTTGGTGTTAGGTAAGGGTTCCCAAAATTGCGAGAAATGAATAAGCGCCATATATTCGATCGCAGTGGACTACGGTTTTCCCACAGTGGCTACGACGCTGCCACTGCCGGATGCTGCCGAGCTAGGAGGACCACCATGACCGCGATGATGGAGATGCCCCGGGTGCAGGAGTGCACCGCCGTGGAGTGCGCGTACAACCAGCACGAGGGCTGCCACGCCTTCGCCATCACGATCGGCACCGAGGCGGACAGCGCCAGCTGCACCACCTTTTTCGACATCTCGTCCAAGGGCGGCCTCGACGCGGTGATCGCCCAGGTCGGTGCCTGCAAGCGTGCCGACTGCCGGTTCAACGCCGAGTTGGAGTGCCGGGCCCCGGCGATCCGGGTCGGGCCGAGCCGGGAAACGGCCGACTGCATGACCTACGAACCGGCCTGACCCCACAGGTTCCGGCCAGAGTCGCAGCGGTGCCGGTCGTGGGAAGAGTCCGCGACCGGGCCGCTCCCGCCCCACCGGCTACGAGCGGATCTCCGGGTAGTAGTTCCCGCCCCAGGAGACCACGGTGTAGTCGACCTGTAGTGAGCCGGCATCGATGTTCCGGACCCCGTACAGGTACTGCGTGCGGGGCGCGACCTGCTCCGCCGCGCACACCCGTACCGGCGTGAGGCGCCTGATGGTGGTGCCGTCGCCAAGCGCTCCGGAGTTGGTTTAACTTTTTCGCCCGTCCGTGCATGCCGGTGGTTGACATGCGTCCGAGTGCCAAGAATTTGAAGACAAAAATAGAACGATGCAGCATGATCGATAAAGTGGATTTTCGAACGAGTAAGGTACTCGCAAAGTAGGAGGCGTGTCCGTGCCTTGATCGGCCTCGTACCGGATGATCATGTGATGTCCGGCCTGGGCGGACCGGACCCGGATGGCCCGCTATCGTCGGACCGGTGAAAGTCTGGATCCCCCACGAGCGCGGCCGACAACTGCTCGGCCGGCTGCCCGACGAGGTGACCGTCGAGGTCGCCGCCGACATCACTCAGCTGCCGTCCGACCCGGCCGGGGTACGCCTCTGGGTGCCGCCGTTCCTGGCCCGACCTGGAGCGGCGGAGCTGGCCGGCAAGATGCCGGACCTTCAGGTGGTGCAGTTGCTGTCCGCCGGTGCCGACGCCTGGGTGGGGCGGCTGCCGGAGCACCTGACGCTCTGCGACGCGCGCGGGGTGCACGATTCGTCGACGGCGGAGTGGATCGCCGCCGCGATTCTCACCCACGTCCGCGACTTCGCCGGCTTCATCCGGGCGCAGACCCGCAGGGAATGGTCGTACGAGCGGTTCGCCCCGACCGACGAGCTGGCCGGCAAACGGGTCCTCATCGTCGGTGCCGGATCGATCGGTGCCGCGCTGCGCGCCCGGCTGACCCCGTTCGAGGTGGAGTTCACGCTGGTGGCCCGGACCGCCCGGCCGGCCGAACAGGTGCGCGGCGTCGACGAGCTGCCCGCCCTGTTGCCGCACGCCGACATCGTGGTGCTGATCGTGCCGCTGACCGACCGGACCCGGGGGATGGTCGACGCGGCCACGCTGGCCGCGATGCGTGACGGTGCGCTGCTGGTCAACGCCGCGCGAGGCCCGGTGGTCGACACTGCGGCGCTCACCGCCGAGCTGTCCACCGGCCGGATCTGCGCCGTACTCGACGTGACCGACCCCGAACCGCTGCCTGCAGACCATCCTCTATGGACATTACCGAACGTGGTGATCAGTCCGCACATCGCCGGGTCGGTACGCGGACTGCTGCCGCGTGCGTACGCCCTGGCAGGTCGGCAGGTCACCCGGCTGGCCGCGGGCGAGCCGCTGGACAACGTGGTGGTGGACGGCTATTGAGTCGGCGGCGTGGCCGGTCCGTCGGTCGCGTCGGCCGCCGGTGTCGGCGGAGTCGCCGGGGCCAGTGGTTGTCCGCTGGCGGCGATCAGCCGGGGCAGGTCGTCGGCCCGTACGGCGGGCAGCCGTACCCGCTCGCCGTCGGTGAGCAGAGCCACCGCCCGCCCGTGCGGGTCGGCCGCCAGCTCGGCCACCCGCGTCCAGCCGATCCGGCGCTGGCCGATCAGCGCCCGCACCCGGAGCCCGGCCGGGTCGGCGTCGGTTCCGGAGCGGACCGCCCAGATCGCGATCGCCAGCGGCAGCAGCAGTACCGGCAGCAGATACCAGCGGGCACTGGCCAGCGGCAGCGAACCGACGAACGCGATCACCGCCGCCAGCATGATCGCCTGGTGCGGCCGGAACCGGACAGTTACCCTGCGACTCATCCGACAATCCTGGCATCCGGCCGGTGGGTGTCGGCTGCCGGGTAGGTCGGGCGGCACCGGTGCCGAAACCCGACGGAAATCTCCGGTGACCGTCCCGTAACCCGGCGCCGGACTGGTTCGTTGTGACCGGCACAGAGGGCCGACCCGGCCCGGCTGTGCCCCGACCCCTTCCGTGGAGGCGACGGCCACCGTGCCTGAGGCGTTCCCCGAACCACCCCGTACCCGTCCCCGCCCCCATCGGGCCGAACCCCCCGGCTGGACCCTGCCCGCACCGGCCGGCGCCGCCGCGCTGCTACTGACCGCCGGCGCCGCCGGCCTGCTGACCGCCCCGGTCGCGCTGCTCGGCGCGGTGCTGTTCGGCGTCGGCATGCCCGGTTGGCGGTTGTCGCGGATGGCCGTCACCGCGCACGCCCGTACCGGCGACTTCCGGGACTGTCGCGGCGCCGGCCTGCTCGCCGTGACCAGCGTCGGCGGCGCCACCGTGGTCTGCGTCGCCGCCTTCAGCCCGCCGGCGGCCCGGACCGGCCTGGCGCTCAGCGGGCTCGTCATCGCCCTGGCCGGTCACCTCGCGGCGATTCTGCTGCTGCCGGGCATCGCCGAGACCTGGCGGCTGCGGCTGCGGCGGGTGGTCGACGGGCTGAGCCTGGGGATCAGCCTGATTTTCGCCGGATGGCTGCTGTCGCCGGTCGACACCGTGCCGTCGGCCGTGCTCTTCGTCGAGCTGACCGTGATCGGGGCCGGGGCGATCATCGCGGTCACCGCCCTGGCGGTACGGAGGCAGCGCCCAGCGGTGCTGTACTGCGGTGGCGGCTCCATCGCGGTGCTCATCGGGCTGGCCGCCCCGACGGTCTGCTTCGCGTACGGCACCGCCGGCTGGCTCTGGTGCCTGGCGACGGCCCCGGCGGTTGGCGGCATGCTGTTGCTGGTCATCGGGGCGCAGCGGGCGCAGCGCGCGAGCTCGCGGCCGGTCACCCCGGCGCGTGGCCGGCTCACCGCGTACCCACTGTTGACGGTGCCGGCGGTGGTGGCCGCGCTGGCCGCCGCGTACCACGTGGCGACCCAGGGATCGTTCGACCGTACGTCGGTCCTGCTCGGCCTCGCGGTGATTCCGACGCTGGTGGTCCGGGAGATGATGGCCGCGGCCGACGTGCGGTCCTACGCCCGGCGACTGAGCATCCAGGAGGCGCATTTCCGGTCGTTGGTCTCCGGCGGCAACGATCTGACCCTGACCCTCGGCGACGACCTGCGGGTGCGGTGGCAGTCACCGGCCGCCGCGCGACTGTTCGGGCTGGCCGATGCACAGGTGCTCGGCCGACCGTTCATCGAGCTGATGCATCCGGAGGACGTCCCCGAGGTGATCACGGTGCTGACCGGCGTGGTGACCGGCCGGCTGGGACCGACCGGCCGGACCCCGCTGGTCACCGCCCGGCTGCGGGACGGCCATGGTCGCTGGCGGGACACCGAGTCCACCGTGTCCGACCAGCGGACGGTGCCCGAGGTCGGAGCGCTCGTGGTGCATGTGCGCGACGTGGGGGAGCGGGTGCACCTGGAGCGGCGGCTGTACAAGCTCGGCTTCACCGACCAGCTGACCGGGTTGGCGAACCGCCGGGAGCTGATGCGCCAGATCGCCAACCAGCGGGACCTGCCCGGTCATCCCGGTGCGTTGCTGATCATCGACCTGCACGGGCTGGTCGGTGTCAACGAGCAGTACGGGCGGGAGGTCAGCGACGCGGTGCTGGTCGAGGTGGGGCGGCGGCTGCGGGACACGGTCGAGCCGGACGACGTGGTCGCCCGGCTCAGCGGTGACGAGTTCGCGGTGATCACCGTCGCCGGCCCGATGCTGGCGTACGGCACCGGGGCGCGGCTGGTCGCGGCGCTGCGCGAGCCGTGCCAGCTGCCCGGCGCGGTGGTCGCGCTGCAGACCAGCATCGGCATGGCCGAGGTGGCCGGCGGCGCCGGGGCCGACGATGTGCTGCGCCGGGCGGATCTGGCCCGCCGCCGGGCCCACCAGCTCGGTCGTAACCGGGTCGAGTGGTACGACTCCTACCTGGAGGAACAGCTGGTTCGGCGGCTGGATCTGGAGCGGGAGCTGCCGGGCGCGGCCGAGCGGGGCGAGTTGGACGTGGTGTACCAGCCGGTGGTGGACCTGGTCGACGGCAAACCGGTCGGGGTCGAGGCGCTGCTGCGCTGGCGCAGCCCGGTGCTCGGCACGGTGCTGCCGGCCGAGCTGCTCGCCGTGGCCCGGGAACTGTCGCTGCTGGGCCACATCGGCCGGTGGGCGCGGGCCACCGCCTGTCGGCAGTTGGCGTCCTGGTCACGGGAAGGGCACGGGCTGTGGCTGTCGGTCAACGTCGCTCCGGCCGAGTTGGCCGCGCCGACCTTCGTGGCCGACCTGATGGCCATGCTGGCCGCCCAGGGCGTCGGGCCGGAGCGGCTCGTCGTCGAGGTCGCCGAGTCGCTGGTCGCCGAGGAGCTGGCGGCCGCCGAGAATCCGCAGGTCCTCGCACAGTTGGCGAACCTGCGGGCGCACGGGGTGCGGATCGCGTTGGACGACTTCGGCGCCGGTCAGGCCTCGATCGCCCAGCTGCGGCGGCTGCCGCTGGACGTCGTCAAGATCGACCGGTCGCTGGTCGCCGACGCCGGTGCCGGCCCGGACACCGTCCACCCGATGCTGGAGGCGGTGGCCGGGCTGGGCCGGCGGTTCGGGCTGGAGATCATCGCCGAAGGGCTGGAGACGGACGGCCAGGTGAGCCAGGCGCAGGTGGCCGGCTGCCGGTTCGGTCAGGGGTACGCCCTGGCCCGCCCCGCACCTGCGGAGCGGACCGAGGCGTACATCGCCGACTTCCCCACCCCGTCGCACTGACCCGGACGGACGCGGATCGGGCGGTGGTGGGCGGTGGTGGGCGCAGCTCGGGCGCGGGTGGGCGGCGGTCAGGCCGCGTAGCCGGGCATCGGGTATCCGGCCAGCAGGTCGGCGACCTCCCCGGCGATCCGGTCGAGGGCGGCGCCGTCGTCCTTGACCGCCGCGGTCACCGCGTCGTCCAGCCAGGCGGCGACCTGCGGCATCTGCGCCTCGGTCAGCCCGCGGGTGGTCAGCGCGGCGGTGCCCAGCCGGATGCCGGACGGGTCGAACGGCTTGCGCGGGTCGTACGGCACGGTGTTGTAGTTCAGCTCGATCCCGGCCCGGTCCAGCGCCTGCGCGGCCGGCTTGCCGGCGACGCCCTTGCCGGTCAGGTCGGCCAGGATCAGATGGTTGTCGGTGCCGCCGGAGATCAGCTCGAAGCCCCGGTCGACCAGCGCGGCGGCCAGTGCCTTCGCGTTGGCGACCACCTGGTGGGCGTACCGGCGGAAGTCGTCGGTGTCCGCCTCGCGCAACGCGACGGCGATGCCGGCGGTGGTGTGGTTGTGCGGGCCGCCCTGCAGGCCGGGGAAGACCGCCTTGTCGATCGCTGCGGCGTGCTGTTCGGTGGTGAGGATCATCGCGCCGCGCGGGCCGCGCAGCGTCTTGTGGGTGGTCGTGGTGACCACGTCGGCGTGGCCGATCGGCGACGGGTGCGCGCCGCCGGCGACCAGGCCGGCGATGTGCGCGATGTCCGCGACGAGCACCGCGTCGATCTCCCGGGCGATCTCGGCGAAGGCGGGGAAGTCGATGGTCCGCGGCACCGCCGTGCCGCCGCAGAAGATCACCTTCGGCCGTTCGCGGCGGGCCAGGTCACGTACCTCGTCGAAGTCGATCCGGCCGGTGGACCGGGAGACGTTGTAGCGGACCGAGTTGAACCACTTGCCGGTGGCCGACACCGACCAGCCGTGGGTGAGGTGCCCGCCCATCGGCAGCGACATCCCCAGCACGGTGTCGCCGGGGGAGAGGAAGGCGAGGTAGACGGCGAGGTTGGCCGGGGAGCCCGAGTACGGCTGGACGTTGGCGTGGGCCGCCCCGAACAGCGTCTTGGCCCGCTCGACGGCGAGCGTCTCGATCGGGTCGACGAACTGCTGGCCCTCGTAGTAGCGCCGGCCCGGGTAGCCCTCGGAGTACTTGTTGGTCAGCACCGTGCCGCTGGCCTCCAGCACGGCGGCGGAGACGTAGTTCTCCGAGGCGATCATCCGTAGCTTGTCGTGCTGGCGGCGGGCCTCACCCTCGACAAGGGCGGCGAGCTCGGGGTCGGTGGCGGTCAGTTGCGGGATCTGCGGTACGTGCACGACGTGCCCTCCTGGGGTCGGGCGGCTCCGCCGGCCGGGGCGCCCCGGACATGACGGTGCCGTCGACGGTGCACCCAGGCGCGCGGCGCACGTCGGTGGTCGCTCCCCGGTGGTCGGTTCCACCTTCGCTGCGCCAGTCGCGTGACCGGTCCGAGCATAACCCGCGGTGGTCGGCGGGTCGGGCGGACCCCGACGGTACGCGGCGAGATTTGCCGGTGTTTGAACCGTTTAACGCTCCGGAAACTTAACCGGTTCACTGAGTTGGCAGCAGGTCAGCCGTGGCGCGGCGGTGCAGTGCTGCCGCGCGGGGTCAGGCGCGGCGTCTCGTCCTGGTACGCCTGCGTCGGCTCACCGGCGATCGTCGCCAGCAGTTGCCGTGCGGCGTGCGCACCGTACGCCGGGATGTCGCGGCCCAGCGCGGTCAACGGCGGATGCACCAGGCGGCACAGTGGCGAGTCGTCCCAGGCCACGATCGACAGGTCGCCCGGCACGGCCAGCCCCATCTCCTGGGCCACCGCCAGACCGGCAATCGCCATCACGTCGTTGTCGTAGATCACCGCGGTGGGGCGGGCCGCGGTGCTGATCAGCCGCCGAGTGGCCCGGGCGCCCTCCTCGCCGGTGTAGTCGGACGGCACCGTGACGCACTGGTCCAGGCCCAGCCGGCGGCAGACCCCGGTGAACGCGTCCGCGCGGATCTCGGTGTGCAGCAGGCCGGGCAGGCCGCCGACCCGGGCGATCCGGCGGTGACCCATCGCGACCAGGTACTCGACCGTCTCGACCAGGGCCGACGCGTCGTCGGACCAGATGCTCGGCAGCGAACCGGTGTGCCCGGGGCCGCCGATCACCACCGCCGGCAGTTGCAGCGCCTCCAGCGCCGGCACCCGGTCGTCGTCGACCCGTAGATCGCAGAGGAACACGCCGTCCACCCGGCGCTCACCCCACCAGCGCCGGTAGACCGCGATCTCGGCCCCGGTGTCGGCCACCACCTGCAGGGTCAGCGCGTACGACCGGGCGGACAGTTCGGCCTCGACGCCGCTGATCAGCTCCATGAAGAACGGCTCGATGCCGAGTATCCGGGCCGGGCGGCTCAGTGCCAGGCCGACGGCGTTGGCGGTGGCCCCGGACAGGGCGCGGGCGGCGCTGTTGGGGTTGAACCCGATCTCGGCGGCGATGGCGAGGATCCGCTGCCGGGTCGCCTCGGAGACCCCGGGCTGGCCGTTGAGCGCGTACGAGACCGCGCCCTTGGAAACGCCTGCTCGGCGGGCGATGTCGGCGATGGTCGGCCGTTTCACCGGCGGCGCTCCTTTGGGCTCGTTTCTGCTGGTCAGGGCGGTGCACCAGGCGGTGCGTCGAGCCGGGTGGCGGGCGGTGCGGTGAATGGGTTCCGCTGGCCTTGCCCGGTTAAGTCTGCTGCCCGAAACGATATCCGGCGCCGGGCGGGCGCGGCGGCCACCCCGCCCCCGGTGCGCTACGAGACGTAGCTGGGTGCTCTGCCGCGGGATGTCGCGAGTGACCGAGGTCACCAAGGTTACGGGTTGGCCACGGCGTTAACCCGCCATTGACACGTGCCGAAGCCACTCGTACCGTGGCTTCACTTATCCGGTTCAGTCGACGTTCCTCGATGTTGGGAGCGTTTCCAGTTGTGTTCGGAGGATGGGATGAAGCAGCGTTGGACTCCTTGGACGCGTACGGCGGTGGTCGGCGCTGCCGGCGCGTTGCTGATCGCCGGCTGCAGCGGCGAACCCGGTGGCGGCAGCGACGACGGCGGCACCACTCTGACCATCGCGTTCTGGGGCGACTTCGGCCTCGACGACCTCAAGGCCGCGTACGAGGCGGACAACCCGGGCGTGCGGATCAACCTCAACTCCGGTGAGTACAACGCCCAGCACGAGGACCTGCAGAAGAAGCTGATCGCCGGGTCCGGCGCCGCCGACATCGCCGCCATCGACGAGGGCTTCGTCGTCCAGTTCCGCGAGCAGGCCGACAAGTTCGTCAACCTGCTGGACAAGGGTGCCGGCCAGTACGAGGAGCGCTACCTCGACTGGAAGTGGCAACAGACCCTGTCCGCCGACGGGGCCACCCAGATCGGCCTCGGCACCGACGTCGGCGGGCTGGCCATGTGCTACCGCACCGACCTGTTCGAGGCGGCCGGGCTGCCGACCGATCGGGACGAGGTCTCCGACCTCTGGCCCGACTGGGAGTCGTTCGTCGCCACCGGCGAGGAGTACGTCGCGGCCAGCGGAAAGAAGTTCGTCGACTCGGCCACCAACATCTTCAACCCGGTACTCGGCCAGCAGCCGGTCGGCCTCTTCGACACCAGCGACAACCTGGCCATGGAAGGCGGTCCGAAGGTCGCCTTCGACACCGCTGCCGCCGTCGTCGGTGCCGGACTGTCCGCCAACCTCGCGGCCTTCTCCCCGGAGTGGAACAACGGCTTCGTCAACGGCGACTTCGCCGTGCTGGCCTGCCCGGCGTGGATGATGGGCCACATCCAGAACACCGCCCCCGACACCGCCGGCAAGTGGGACGTGGCGGCCATTCCCGGTGGCGGCGGCAACTGGGGCGGCTCGTTCCTGACCGTCCCCGCGCAGGGCGAGAACGTCGACGAGGCGTACAAGTTCCTGGAGTGGCTGATCCAGCCCGAGCAGCAGATCGAAATCTTCAAGAAGGTCGGCAACCTGCCGTCGCAGCCGGCGCTATACGAGGACCCGGCGATCGTCGAGTTCTCCAACCCGTTCTTCAACGACGCGCCGGTCGGCCAGATCTTCTCCGCCACCGCCGCCAACCTCACCCCGCAGTACCTCGGCCGCAAGAACGGTCCGGTCCGGGTCGCGGTGGAAAACGTCCTCAACCGGCTGCAAAGCGGTGACCTGGAGGGCAAGCCCGACGAGGCGTGGACGGAAGCCATCGCGGAAGCCGAGAAGGCGACGAACGCGTAACCGCTCGCGGGCCGCGAGCCGAGCGTGCAGGGGTGGGTCTCCGGCGGGAAACGAACCCGGTCGGACGCCCACCCCCGCCACGCGGCGGGCCGGCCGTCGCACGGCTGAACCTGGAGGCAACCCATGTCCGTAACCCGCGCCGCGCCACCACCAGCACCGGACCCGACCTGGCACAAGCTGACCTGGCGCAACCGGATGCACCGCTTCGACATGCGGTACATGCCGTACATCCTGATCTCCCCGTTCTTTCTCCTGTTCATCGCCTTCGGACTCTTCCCGATCATCTTCAACGGCGTGGTGGCGCTGCGGCACTGGCGGCTGGACAACGCCGATTTGACCGGCTGGGCCGGGCTGGAGAACTTCCGGCGGCTGTTCACCGACGACAGCTTCTGGAACGCGCTGTACAACACGTTCGGCATCTTCCTGCTCTCCACCGTGCCGCAGCTGTTCCTGGCCCTGATCATCGCGTCGCTGCTGAACCGCAAGCTGCGGGCGCAGACCTGGTTCCGGGTCGGCATCCTGCTGCCGTACATCACCCCGATCACCGCGTCGACGCTGTTGTTCGCGGTCTTCTTCGCCCGCGACTTCGGCATCGCCAACTGGGTGCTCGACGTACTGCACCTGCGCGGCGAGGCGCCGATCGACTGGCGGTCCAGCAAGGCCGCGTCGTGGGTCGCCATCGCCACCATGGTCAACTGGAAGTGGATCGGCTACAACGCGCTGATCTACCTGGCCGCGATGCAGTCGATCCCACGCGACATCTACGAGGCGGCCGCGGTCGACGGCGCCGGCCCGTGGCGGCAGCTGTGGCGGATCACCGTACCGATGATCCGCCCGGTGGTGGTCTTCACCGTGATCCTGTCCACCATCGGCGGGCTGCAACTGTTCACCGAGCCGATGCTGTTCGAGCAGAACTCGCAGGCCGCCACCGGTGGATCCAACGGCCAGTTCCAGACCATCGCCCAGCTGATCTACAAGGTCGGCTGGAAGGACCTCAATCTCGGGTACGCCGCCGCGATGTCCTGGGCGCTGTTCCTGATCATCGTGATCATCGCGGTCGTCAACGCGCTGGTCGCCAACCGGCTGGGCGGAGGCCGCAAATGAGCACCAGCAACGTCGGCCGTCCCCCGGCCAGTACGCCGGGCAGCTTCTGGAACTACCTGTTCCTCAGCCTGGTCATCCTGTTCTCCGCGTTCCCGCTCTACTGGATGGTGGTGATCGCCAGCGGCACCGACGCCGACCTGGCGAAGATCCCGCCGCAGCTGCTGCCCGGCGGCCAACTGCTCAACAACGTCAACGAGGTCTTCACCCTCAAAAACGTCTACTTCGTCCAGTCGCTGGGTAACAGCTTCGTCGTCTCGTCGATCGTGACGTTCTCGGTGCTGTTCTTCTGCTCGCTGGCCGGCTTCGCCTTCGCCAAGCTGCGGTTCGCCGGCCGCAACGCGCTGATGGTCATCGTGGTGCTCACCCTCACCGTGCCCAACCAGCTCGGCGTGGTCGCCCTCTACATCCTGATGGGCGAACTCGGCTGGAACGGCACCCTGGTCGCGGTCATCGTGCCCGGTCTGGTCACCGCGTTCGGCGTCTTCTACATGCGGCAGTTCATCCTCGAAGCGGTGCCCGACGAGCTGATCGAGGCCGGCCGGATCGACGGCGCCACCACCCTGCGGATCTACTGGAGCGTGGTGCTGCCGGCGGTCCGCCCGGCGATGGCCGTGCTCGGCCTGCTCACCTTCGTGGCCACCTGGAACGACTTCCAGTGGCCGCTGATCACCCTCGGCGGCACCTACTACCCGACGTCGATGGTGGCCCTTTCCGACCTGGCCAGCGGCAACTACGTGCTGTACCGGCGGGTACTCGCCGGTGCGTTCGTGGCGACCATCCCATTGTTGATCATGCTCTTCATCGGTGGTCGGCAGATCGTCCGGGGAATCATGGAAGGCGCCGTCAAGAACTGACCCGGCGCGGACCCGTACCGTGGCCCAGTCCCGCTCCAGCACTAGTGAGGTATGGCATGAACACCGTACGACCGCTCCACGAGGGCTGGACCGTACGACCGGCCGACGGGTCCGACGTACCCGACGGCGTCGGTGACCGCAGCGTCCCCGCGGCCGTACCCGGCTGCGTCCACACCGACCTGCTCGCCGCCGGCCTGATCCCCGACCCCTACCTCGACGACAACGAAACCCGGCTGTCGTGGATCGGCCGGGCCGACTGGGTCTACGAGACCACGTTCGACTGGGCCGACCCGGGCGATCCCCGGGTGGACCTGGTCTGCGCCGGCCTCGACACCGTCGCCACCGTCACCCTCAACGACGTCGAACTGGGCCGCACCGCCAACATGCACCGCGGCTACCGGTTCGACGCCCGCGCGGCGCTGCACCCCGGGCGCAACACCCTGCGGGTACGGTTCGACTCCGCGTACCGGCACGCCGAGGCGGTGCGTGAGCGGCTCGGCGACCGGCCCAACGCCTACCCGGAACCGTTCAACTTCATCCGCAAGATGGCCTGCAACTTCGGCTGGGACTGGGGCCCCAACCTGGTCACCGCCGGCATCTGGCAGGAAATCGGCCTGCACGTCTGGAGCACCGCCCGGCTGGCCACCGTCCGGCCGCTGGTCACCGTCGACCACACCGGCGGTACGGCCAGCGGTACGGCCAGCCGGTCGGCCGGCGACGATGGGTCCGGCGGTGTCACCGGCCGGGTCGAGGTGCACGTCGACGTCGACCGCGCCGACGGTGCCGACGCCCCGCTGACCGTGGTCGCCGCAGTTGCCGGCGCCCGCGCCGAAACCGTCGTCCCGGCCGGGCAGCGCAGCGCCGTCGTGACCCTCACCGTCGCCGAGCCTGAGCTGTGGTGGCCCCGGGGGTACGGCGAACCCGCCCGACACGCACTCGACGTCACCCTCAACAGGGCCGACGGCAGCACACTCGACACCTGGCAGCGGCACATCGGCTTCCGGTCGGTCCGCCTCGACACCACCGTCGACGCCGCCGGCAGCGCGTTCACCCTGGTCGTCAACGAGATGCCGGTCTTCGTCCGGGGCGTCAACTGGATCCCCGACGACGCGTTCCCCACCCGGGTCGACCGGGCCCGCTACGCCCACCGGTTCGGCCAGGCCGTCGAGGCCGGCGTCAACTTCCTGCGGATCTGGGGCGGCGGACGCTACGAATCCGAGGACTTCTACGACCTCGCCGACGAACTGGGCCTGCTCGTCGGGCAGGACTTCCTGTTCGCCTGCGCCGCGTACCCGCAAGAGGAGCCGATCGCCAGCGAAGTCGCCGCCGAGGCCCGTTACCAGGTCGCCCGGCTCACCCCGCACCCCAGCCTGGTGCTGTGGACCGGTAACAACGAGAACATCTGGGGCTGGCACGACTGGGGCTGGCAGGAGGTCCTCGACGGACGCACCTGGGGGCTCGGCTACTACCTCGACGTGCTGCCCGGCATCGTCGCCGAACTCGACCCGACCCGCCCGTACTGGCCGGGCAGCCCGTACTCCGGCCGCGACGACCTGCACCCCAACGACCCGTCGCACGGCACCATGCACATCTGGGACGTGTGGAACACCGACGACTACCTGAAGTACCGGCAGTACGTGCCCCGGTTCCTCGCCGAGTTCGGCTACCAGGGGCCACCCGCGTACGCCACCCTGCGCCGCGCGATCAGCGACGACCCGCTCACGCCCGACTCGCCCGGCATGGCCCACCACCAGAAGGCCATCGACGGCGACCGGAAACTGCGACGCGGCCTCGACGCGCACCTGCCGGCACCGCGCGACTTCGACGACTGGCACTACCTGACCCAGCTCAACCAGGCCCGCGCCATCGCCGTCGGGGTGCGGCACTTCCGCTCCCACCGGGGCGTCTGCATGGGCACCATCCTGTGGCAGCTCAACGACTGCTGGCCGGTCACCTCGTGGGCCGCCGTCGATGGTGACGGACGGCGCAAACCCCTGTGGTACGCGCTGCGCGACGCCTACGCCGACCGGCTGCTCAGCATCGAGCCACGCGACGGTGGGCTCGCCCTGGTGGCGGTCAACGACACCGGCACCGACTGGCACCCGCAGACCGACGTCACCCGGCTCACCCTGACCGGCCAACCACTGGCCAAGATCGGCTACCAGCTGGCCGTACCGGCCCATTCGGCGGTCACCGTACCGCTCGTCGCCGACCTGACCACCAGCGGCGACCCGCGCCGCGAGCTGCTGCTCGCCGCCGCGGCCGGGCAGCGGGCCTGGTGGTTCTTCGCCGAGGACAACGAGGTCGACTACCCGGTGGCCGGGTACGACGCGGCGGTCGAGCCGACCGATGGCGGGCTGCGGGTCATCGTCACCGCCCGGACCATCCTGCGTGACCTGACCCTCTACCCGGACCGGCTCGACCCGGCCGCCGAGGTGGACCGGGCACTGGTCACTCTGCTGCCCGGCGAGTCGACGGAGTTCGTGGTCCGCACCGGGACCGAACTGGACCCGGTGGCGCTGACCAGCCGGCCGGTGCTGCGCTGCGTCAACGACATCGTCAGCGACAACCCGGCGGCCGGCGCATGAGCACCGGCCCGCCGATCGCCGGCCTACCAGCGGCCGACCACGCCCCCGGCCCGGTTCTCGCGATCGACGTGGGCGGCACCAAGCTGGCCGCCGCCGTCGTCGAACCCGACGGCACCATCGCCGTGCAGGGCGCGGTGCCGACGCCGGCCGGCGGGGACACCGCGACCGTCACCGTCGCCCTGCACCGGGTGGTCCGCCAGGTCATCGGCGACCGGGACCCGGCCACGCTGACCGGGCTCGGCGTCGGCTCGGCCGGCCCGCTCGATCCGGCCGCCGGCACCGTCAGCCCGGTCAACATCCACGCCTGGCGCGACTTCGGCATCCTCGACTCGCTGCGGCCGTTGCTGCCCGGCCGGCCGGCGGCGCTCGCCGGCGACGGGCACTGCATGGCGCTCGGCGAACACTGGCGCGGCGGCTACCCCGGCCGCGCCCTGCTCGGCATGGTCGTCTCCACCGGCGTCGGCGGCGGACTGGTCATCGACGGCCGGGTCCAGCCGGGCGGCAGCGGCAACGCCGGCCACATCGGACACATCGTGGTGGACATGGCCGGCCCGCCCTGCCCGTGTGGCGGACGCGGCTGTGTCGAGGCGATCGCCAGCGGTCCGGCGATGGTCCGCTGGGCCGTCGACCAGGGCTGGACGCCGGGGGACCGGCCGGGCGACGCCCGTACCCTCGCCGAGGACGCCCGGGCCGGCGTACCGCTCGCCGTCGCGGCGTTCGGGCGTGGCGCGAGGGCGCTGGCCGCCGCGGTGGTCTCCGCCACCGCGTTGGTCGACCTCGACGTCGTCGTCATCGGCGGCGGGGTGGCCGCCGCCGGTGACCTGCTCTTCGCTCCGCTGCGCGCGGCCGTAGCGGAGCTGGCCGGGCTCGACTTCGTCCGCCGGGTTCGGATCCACACCAGCAGTCTCGGCAACGACGCGGGGTTGCTCGGTGCCGCCGCACTCGCCCTGGAGGCCGCCGCGCGCCGGTGACCTCCACCGCTCCACGGTCAAGGAGAACCCCGTAATGCGCCCACGCTCCGCCGGCCTGCTGCTGGCACTGGCCGGGCTGCTGCTCACCGCAGCGGCAGCCCCGGCCCAGGCCGCACCGCCGGCCCACCGTCCCGGTCATCCCGGTCATCCCGGTACGCCTGGTCAGCCGACCGCCGGATTCGTCACCCGGCACGGCGACGACCTCACACTCGACGGCCGGAAGTTCCGGTTCGCCGGCAGCAACAACTACTACCTGATGTACAAGTCGCCGACGATGGTCGACGACGTGTTCGCCGACGCGAAGGCAGCCGGGTTCACCGTGCTGCGTACCTGGGGATTTCTCGACATCGGCAACGCCGACGGTTCCGACTCGGTCGCCGGCCCGGCCGACGGTGTCTACTTCCAGTACTTCGACGGCGAACGGCCGGCGTACAACGACGGCCCGGACGGCCTGCAACGCCTCGACTACGTCCTCGCCGCCGCCCGCGAAGCCGGCATCAAACTGGTCGTTCCGCTGACCAACAACTGGCGCGACTTCGGCGGCATGGACCAGTATGTCCGCTGGCGCGGTGGGCAGTACCACGACGAGTTCTACACCGACCCGGTGATCCGCGGCTGGTACTCCGACTGGATCTCGCACGTACTGAACCGCACCAACACCATCACCGGGGTCAGGTACAAGGACGACCCGACGGTGATGACCTGGGAGCTGGGCAACGAACCACGCTGCAAGGGATCCGGCGTCTACCCGACCTCACCGGACTGCACCACCGACACGCTGACCGGCTGGGCTGACGAGATGACCCGGCACGTCAAGTCGACCGCGCCCCGGCAGTTGGTCAGCGTCGGCGACGAGGGCTTCTTCTGCGACGATCCGACCAGCGCCGACTGGACCACCAACTGCGGCGAAGGGGTGGACAGCGTCGCGTTGAGCAGGCTGCCCGCCGTCGACGTCGTCTCCTACCACCTCTACCCGGACCACTGGGGCAAGGACGCCGCCTGGGGCACCGAGTGGATCACCCGGCACGCCCACGAGGCGAAGAAGGTCCGCAAGCCGGTGATGCTCGGCGAGTTCGGCATCCACGACAAGTCGACCCGCAACGTCGTCTACCGGGAGTGGACCGACGCGGCGATCGCCGGCGGCACCAGCGGTTTCCTCTACTGGATCCTCTCCGGCGTGCAGGACGACGGCAGCCGCTACCCGGACTACGACGGTTACACCGTCTACTGCCCGAGCCCGGTCTGCACCACGTTGTCCAACGCGGGCGCGGCGGCGCGCGGCGACCGCAGGCCGTGGCCGCCGGTCGCTGACCACGACACCACCACCGTCGAGTTCGGCCAGGTCGCGACGCTGCGGCCGACGGCCAACGACATCGCCTGGCGGGGTACGGTGCGAGCCGCCACCATCGACTTGGACCCGACGGAACGCGGCCAGCAGAAGCAGGTCAGCGTCGAGGGCGGGGAGTTCACGCTCGGCGACGACGGTGTGGTCACCTTCACCCCGGCGGACGGCTTCGCCGGCCGGGCCAGCGCCCGGTACCGGGTGTGGGACCGGGCGTGGCGCGTCTCGAACGTCGCGGACCTGGTGGTCACCGTGAAGCCGGACCCGGCCGGGGTGCAGACGCTGTTCTCGTTCGAGACCGGCACCGACGGTTGGGGGCCGCCGTCGTGGGAGCCGGGCATCGGCAGCGTCGCCCAGTCGGACACGTTCGCCACCGACGGGTCGTACGGGCTGCGGGTCGACTCGGTCGACGGCGGCTGGTTCGGTACGTCGTTCGTCGAGCCGGTCGACCTGTCCGGCCGGGTGACCCTCAAGTACGACCTGCGTACCGACCCGTCGGCGGGCACCAACGCGGCGATCGCGGTGCAGACCGGTCCGTCCTACACCTGGTGCCAGTCGACGTTCACCTGGCTGAACCAGGACTGGACCGGCACCGCCGAGATCGACCTGCTGACCGAGATGTCGTGTGATGCCGAGGCGCTGGCCGACGTGCGGGAGCTCTACGTCTACGTCAACCCGGGCTCTGTCCACCTCGACAACATCCGGGTCGAGTAGGACGGCGCGGTCACCGGTACGCGTCGAGCCCCGGCCCCGTCGGCGTGGGGCCGGGGCTCGTCACGTCGTTGCTGACCTGCTGATCCTACGGCTCAGCGGAGCGTGGGTGCCTCAGCGACGAAGGAGCGCCAGGCGGTCGGGCCGAAGGCGAGCGTGGGACCGCCCTGGTCCTTGCTGTCGCGGACCAGGATGCGACCGGGAAGGTTGTCCGCCACCTCGACACAGTCGCTTCCGTTGCTGTTGCTGCGGCTGGACTTGCGCCACGCCGGCTCGGTCATAGTTCCTTCACCAACTTCAAGATCATGTCTCGCGACTGGTCGCGCGGCAACGCAACACCACTCAGAGCCTGCCAGGCCTGTTCGAGGGTGGCAACCCGCTTCGGATCGGTCACCAGGCGGCCCTCCAACTGGTCGTCGACATAGCCGACGGTGCCGCCGGTCTCGGCCATGCTGGCGAGCATGAACGGCCCGTTCTGCCCGGGATGCAAGCCGGCGGAAACCGGGGCCACCTGCACCAGCACCCGCGACCGGGTGCTCATCTCGGCGATGTGCTCCAATTGCTCCCGCATGATCACGGGGTCTCCCCGGCGAAGTCCGTCCTCGTCAATGATGAACTGACACACCGGCGGCTCCTCCCGCTCGAACACGGCGGCCTGTCGCGTCATCCTGAGAGCGAGGTACTCGTCGGCCTTAGCGGGAGTTAGCAGGCCGCTGTGCAGGATGGCCCGGGCGTACGCTTCCGTCTGGAGCAGTCCAGGGATGATCTGGCACTCGTACCGCCGAATCGCGGAGGCCTCCTGCTCCAACTCCGGTAGCGCCCGGAACCACTCTGGCGGGATGCTCTTGCGGGCGTTCTCGGAGAGTTCCTTGATCAGCGGGGCGCTGCTGAATACCTGATCGATGTGGTCTGCCGTGTCGGGCATCGGTATCTGTCGACCGGTTTCGAACTTGGCGATCAACGACGTCGAGACGCTTAGTCGCTGCGCCAACTGCTCCTGTGTCATGCCGCCATTGAGTGAACGAAGAAACCTGAGCACCTGCGGAATGCCGTTGCTGCTCACTGCTGCTTGTCCTTCCGGCCCGTATCGGGGCAGCTTCCTACCAGGAATCGACTGCCTTGCGTGCCGGTATCTTCTCCCGTCGTGCCCACATAGTCCAGGGTGGAGACGAAACTTGTATTGATCATCTTCGTCCAATTCCGTTCCGGATTGGAGATGCTCGTCGAGCTTGATGCCAGAGGTGAATCATGATGCACCTGTGGCATCAAGATCGCGGAGACACCTTGGGTCCGGGGAGCTGGCACGGGCACTTCACCAGCAGGTCAGCCGCACATCTGGCTGACCCGCCGGCGGCACGACCGGCTGACGGGCCGGCGAAAAGTTGTTGGTCCTCGGCCGGCCGCCGCCTCTCACCCGTGTCCGGCGACGTCGCCGGACGTCCCGTGCCCCGGGCGGGCCGGGACCCGGTTGGGCGTCGACTCACCCGGCACGGAGAGGGAGAGGCTGGAGGACCAGATGATCTACACGACCAAGTTCGGGGTGCTGGCGCGGCGGTCGACCTGGCGGTGGGGCACCGTCACCTTCGCCGCCGCCGCCGTCCTGGGCGTGCTGCTCGCGGTGGTGTTGGCGGCCTGCGGCCCGTCCGGGGCCGGGCGAGTCGGCGCAGCGTCAGACGGTGGCCAGGCGTCCGGGGCAGCAGGGCTCGGTGGCGCGCCGACCGGGGGCGGCGACAGCGGGACGGCTGGTAGCGGCGAGCCGCAGACCGGCGGCACCGGCGACGATCCTGACCACCCCGACGGTGGGAGTTCCGGTGACGGCGGTGACGACGGTGAACCGGTGCCAACCGTGCAGCCGGCCGCCGAGGACTGCGTAACGTACGACCCGGCGAACCTGACGATCGAGCAGAGCGGCGACGCGTGGCGGATGCGCGACGGCGGTCACGCCATCAAGCTCTTCGCCACCAAGACCGACGCCGAGGACGGCGTCAAAGTGGCCCGCAACTGGACCCGGCTCTGCTTCATCGGCCGGGACAACGACCGCGCCGACCGGCACCGTTACATCATCACCTACTTCCAGAGCCCGTCCGGGCTGCCGTTCGGCCCCGCTCCGCACTTCGACTGCATCACGTACGACCCGGCGGAGCTGGCGGTGCACGGACCCGACGGCGACGGCTGGGGGCTGCGGGCCGCGGCCACCCCGCTGCTCTTCCTGGCCAGTGCGGCCGACGCCGAACGGGCCCGGCTGGTCGCGGCCGGCAACACCCGGCTCTGCCTCATCGGCCACGGCAACGGGCAGCCCGACCCGTCGCGCTATCAACTGGAGTATTGGCGACAGTGACGATCCGGCCTGGATCGCGCCGCCTAGCATTGCCCGGGTGGACGATCGCGCCATCGTGGCCGCGCTGGTCGCCGGTGACCCGCGCGGCCTCGACCGTGCCTACCGCACGTACGCCGACCGGCTGTACACGTACTGCCGGTTCGTGCTGCGCGACGCGGACGGCGCGGCCGACGCCGTCCACGACACGTTCGTCCTGGCCAATCAGCGGGCGGCGCAGCTGCGCGACCCGGAGCGGCTGCGCCCGTGGCTGTACGCCATCGCCCGCAACGAGTGCCTGCGGGTCATCCGTGGCCGGCGACGGCAGCTGCCGCTGGACGACGTGGGCGAACTGCCCGCCACGCCGGTAGACCCGGTCACCGGGCTCGGTGCCGAACAGCTGCAGGAGCTGGTCCGGTCGGCCGCTGCCGGGCTGAACCCCGGTGACCGGCAGGTGATCGAGCTCGCCATCCGGCACGACCTGTCCGCCGCCGACGTCGGTGCCGTACTGGGGGTCTCCGACAGCCACGCGCACGCCCGGCTGTCCCGGGCCCGGGCCCAACTCGAACGGGCCATCGGCGCGCTGCTGGTGGCCCGAACCGGTGCCGACGACTGCCCGACGCTCGGTGAGCTGCTGCAGGGCTGGGACGGCACCCTCACCGTGTTGCTGCGCAAACGGGTCAGCCGGCACCTCGAATCCTGCCCGACCTGCGCCGAGCGTCGCCGCCGGCAGGTCAGCCCGGCCGCGTTGTTCTCCGCGTACGCGACCCTGCCGATGCTCGTCGTACCGGCGGAACTCTGGCCCCGGCTGCAGCTGACCAGCGCTGACGCCGGGGAGGCGGCGGCCCGGGCGCGGATCGAGCAGCGGGCCGGCCGGTTCGACCCGGCCACCGGGTTCCCCCGCCGGGGCAGGCCGCGTCGAAATCGGCTGCTGGCCGGCCTGGCGGCGGTCGCTGTGCTGGCCCTGCTGATCGGCGGTGCCGTGGTGGTGCCCCGGCTGGGAGCGGTCGACGACACCGCCCGGCCGGTGCCGGCCGGGTCGCCGGGCCTGGCCGCGCTACCGCCCGCGCCGTCGGCCAGCAGCGCACCGCCGACCACCCCGGGCGAACCGGCACCGCCGACGCCGACGCTGCCGACCGCGTCGGCGGGCGGCGCTCCCGAGCCGACCGGCCCCGCCGAACCGGCGCCGTCGCTGACGGTCCAGGCCGCGGCGCGGGTCTCCTGCACCGGATCCAGCCGCTACCAGCTGACCGTGGTCGCCACCGTCACCGGCGGCACCCTTGAGTCGGCGGTGCTCACCTGGACCGGCGGCGCGGCCGGTCCGACGCAGCCGCCGACCACGGCTCCCACGCAAGGGCCGGGAACCGACCCGGATCCGACGTCCGGACCCGGTGCCGGCGGCCCGGGTGGCATCGCCGCGCAGGGCGGGGTGCCGGCGCGGGGCGGCGAGGTGGCGATGACCGTCTCCGGGGACACCGCGACCGGGCAGGTCTGGCGGATGGCCGTCGCATCGGTCGCCTGGCAGGTCATCGTCGTGGCAGCTGACGGGCGGCGGGCCGGTGCCGGCCCGTACCCGGCAGCCAACCCGTGCCCGGTGCCGCGCTGACCAGTGGGGAGGCGCCGCGCTGGACCGGCGAGAGGCATCGCCTTGACCAGGGAAGACCGGCGTCGATGTGCCCGGCGGGCAAGGGTCTGTGATCGACGTCCTGCCCGGTCGACGTCACCTCGGCCGAGACGGCAGGATGTCCGGCATGCAACGTGACACCGACGGCGGCGACCGCTTCGACGACCAGGGTCGGATCTACCACCGGGCCGGCACTCAGGCGGACGTCCCGGCGGTCCTCGCGCTGCTCGACGACGCGGTCCGCTGGCTGGCCGAACACGGCCGTACCGGTCAGTGGGGGACCGAACCGCAGTCGACCGACCCGCGTCGGATCGCGATGGTCACCGGGTGGGCGAAGGAGAGCGGCCTGGTGCTGGCCTGCGTGCCGACCGGCGACGGTGGTGAGCGGGTCGTCGGGGCGCTCGCCGTCGGCACGGCCCGGTCCTACGCGCCGCCGGTCAACGAACCCGAACTGTACGTGAACCTGCTGGTCACCGACCGGTCGTGGGCCGGTCGAGGGGTCGGCCAGGCGCTACTGGACCGGGCTCGGACGCTCGCCGTCGAACGCGGCGCGACCCTGTTGCGGGTCGACTGCTACGCCGGCGGCGACCGGGCGTTGGTCCGCTACTACGAGCGGGCCGGGTTCACCGCCGCGGAGCCGTTCACCATCGACCAGCCGGACGGCCCGTGGCCAGGCCAGATCCTCAGCCAGCGGATCCGCTGACCCTGACATCAGCTGGTGGGGTCGCCGGACCGGGCGGTGCGGTGACGTGGGCTAGGTTCGATCCATGGCATGGTTTATCGATGGAAACGGCAGATTCCGCACCGGCGTCTGATGCCCCCCAGCCGTGGCTGGCCCGCCCGGTGGCGGTGCTCGGCGGTGTGGTCGCCGGGCAACTGTTGCTGGCCCGTAGCGATCAGGCCGCGGTGATCCTGACCAGTCTGCTGGCGTACCCGACAGGTTTCGAGTTCGGCATCAGCGCGATCCTGCGGGCCCCGGAACCGGCCACCGCCGCCGGTCCGGCGCGGGAGCCGGCCGCCGCTGCGTCGGGGGCGGCCCGGCCGCGTACCCCGGTCGACGGGGTCGGCGGCCTGCAGGTGATGGTCCGGTTCGCTGACGGGACGGCGTTGAGCAGCCTGCACCGGAGCACGGTGCCGGCCGACCGTGAACCCGCCGGCCCGCTGCTGTCGCCCGTGGCGGCCAGCACCGACCAGCAGCGGCACGACGCCCGCTTCTGGGTGTGGCCGCTGCCGCCGGACGGTCCGGTGACGGTGGGGTGCGCCTGGCCGGCGCGGGACATCCCGCACAGCCGGGTGGAGGTGTCCGGTGAGTTGATCCGGCAGGCGGCGGCCGGTGCCGTCGAGCTGTGGCCGGCAGCGGCGCCGACCAATCGAGTGGCGCCGACCAATCGAGTGGCGCCGACCGATCGACCGGGCGGCGTCGACCGACCGGCTCACTGACCGGTGGCCTCAGCTGAAGGTGGCCCGGGCCAGCTCACCGGGCTGCGGGCCGACCTCGGCGACCACCTGCCCGTCCGAGGCCCAGATCCGGGACCGGCCGGCCGTTTCGGTGTACCCGCCGCCGGTGCCGCCGGCGAAGCTGGCGATCGCCACCCGGACCCGGTGCGCGGCGGTGATCCGGGCGGCCCGTTGCTGCTGGACGACCGATTCGTGGGGCGCGTCGACCGCACCAGCCAGGTAGGCGTCGATGCCGAGCGCGGCGGTCGCGGCGGCGTGCTCGGGCACCCCGGTGTCCTTGCAGACGGCCAGGCCGAGCCGCCAGCCGGCGACCTCGACCACCGTCGGGGTCGGCCCCGGCGTGAAGTGCGCCGGCTCCGCGCCGCCGAGGAACATCTTCCGGTACGCCACCCGCGCACCGCCGCCGTCGACCGCGAGTACGCCGATGTGCCGGTGTCCCTTGTCGCCGGTGACCGGCGCGCCGACCAGCGCGAGGCTGCCGGTTTCGCGGCAGGCGTCGACGATCGGGGCGAGCCGGGCATCGTCGGGGTCGACCGGTGCCGCGTCGAGTTCGTAGCCGGTCAGCGACATCTCCGGGAACAGCACCACCTGGCCGGCGGCTGGCTGTGCGTCACCGTCCCGCATCGCGCCGGCGGTCCGGACCGCGTCGGCGTGGGCGAGCGCGTTGGCCGCCACGTCATGCCCGACGGTCGGCGGCTGGGCCACGGTGAGGGTGAGGGGACCGCGCATGCCTGATGCTAGCTCCGAGGCCGGCCTGACACGGGCCGTCGCTGCCAGGGCCGGGTCAGTCCGGCAGCAGTGGGGCGGCGGGGCCGAGGTCGCGGCCGAGCAGCACCGCCCGGTTGACCGCGCTGGACCCGAACCGGTCGCGGACCGCGTCGAGCGCGGCGTCCAGGCTCTCCTGCCGACCGCCGGGTTGGGGTGCTTCTGCCTGCGGTGCGGCGTCGGCCGGTCCGAGGGGCAACGCCAGCTGGGTGGCCTGCCCGTCGTCGAGGTTGCCGACCGAGACGCCGACCAGGGTCAGCCCGCGTTCGCGGATCATCGGTCCGGCGGCGGTCAGCAGGTCGCGGGCGGTGTCCAGGAGGGTCGACGTCTGGGCGGTGGCCCGGGGCAGGGTGTGGGCGCGGGTGGCGCGGGTGAAGTCGCCGAACCGCAGCCGCAGGGTGACCGTCCGGCCGGTGCGCCCGGCGGCCCGCATCCGGCGGCCGACCCGGTCGACCAGCCCGGCGAGGAGTGCGTCCACGTCGGCCGGGTCCCGGCTGGCCCGGCCCAACGCCTGCTGGGAGCCGATCGAGCCGCGTCGGCCGCCGGTCTGGACCCGGCGCGGGTCCTGGTTGTGGGCGAGGGCGTGCAGGTGCCGGCCGGCGGCGGCGCCGACGATGCTGACCAGCGCGGCCTCACCGAGGCCGGCCACCCGGCCGACCGTGGTGATGCCGCGTTCGCGCAGTTTGCCGGCGGTGACCGGGCCGACGCCCCAGAGCCGTTCGACCGGCAGCGGGTGCAGGAACGCCACCTCCTCGTCGGGCGGCACCACCAGCAGCCCGTCCGGTTTGGCGACGCCGCTGGCCACCTTGGCCAGGAACTTGGTCCGGGCCACCCCGACGGTGATCGGCAGTCCGACCCGGTCGCGGACCGCGACCCGCAGCCGGGCGGCGATGTCGGCCGGCGCTCCGACGAGCCGGCGCAGCCCGCCGACGTCGAGGAACGCCTCGTCGATGGAGAGCGGCTCGACCAGCGGTGTGGTCTGCCGGAACACGTCGAACACCGCCCGGCTGGCCGCCGTGTAGGCCGCCATCCGGGGCGGCACCACCACCGCCTCCGGGCAGATCAGCCGGGCCCGTCGGGCGGGCATCGCGGTCCGTACGCCGCGTGCCTTGGCCTGGTAGCTGGCGGCCAGCACCACCCCGGTGCCGACGATCACCGGCCGGCCGCGCAGCCGGGGGTCGTCGCGCTGCTCGACCGAGGCGTAGAACGCGTCCAGGTCGGCGTGCAGGATGCTGGCCTCACCCGCCACCGGGTCATCATCGCACAGATGTTCGACCAACGGGTGTGAGCTGCGGAGACGCCCCCGAATCGGCGGCGGGTCACCGCGGGTGGCGGCGGATCAGTCCGGGACGAGGCGGTACGCGCCGTCGCTGGCCGAGGTGGCCATCGAGGCGTACGCCCGCAGCGCCGCCGACACCGGCCGCTGCCGGTCGACCGGGGTGTACGGGCGGTCCCGCTTCTCCTGGGCGATCCGGCGGGCCTGCAGCACCTCGTCGGGCACGTTCAGCTCCAGCCGGCGGGCCGGGATGTCGATGACGATCTCGTCGCCCGGCTCGACCAGGGCGATCAGCCCACCGGAGGCGGCCTCGGGGGAGGCGTGCCCGATGGACAGCCCCGAGGTGCCGCCGGAGAACCGGCCGTCGGTGATCAGCGCGCAGGCCCGGCCGAGGCCGCGGCCCTTCAGGAACGAGGTCGGGTAGAGCATCTCCTGCATGCCCGGCCCGCCCTTGGGGCCCTCGTAGCGGACCACCACCACGTCACCGGCGACCACCTCGCCGGCCAGGATCGCCGAGACGGTGTCCTCCTGCGACTCGTACACCTTGGCCGGGCCGCGGAAGGTCAGACAGTCGTCGGGCACCCCGGCGGTCTTGACCACCGCGCCCTGCGGGGCCAGGTTGCCGTGCAGGATCGCCAGTCCGCCGTCGGCGGAGTACGCGTGCGCCACGTCACGGATGCAGCCCTGCGCCGCGTCGGTGTCCAGGCTGGACCAGCGGTTGGTGGTGGAGAACGGTTCGGTGGTGCGCACCCCGCCGGGCGCGGCGTGAAACAGCTCGACCGCCTCGTCGGTGGCGCTGCCGCCGCGGATGTCCCAGTCGGCCAGCCACCGGGTCAGCGACGGTGAGTGCACGGCGTGCACGTCGCGACGCAGCGCGCCGGCCCGGTCCAGTTCGCCGAGGATCGCCGGGATGCCGCCGGCCCGGTGCACGTCCTCCATGTGGTACTTCGGCGTGTTCGGGGCGACCTTGGCCAGGCAGGGCACCCGGCGGGAGATGTCGTCGATGTCGGCGACGCCGAAGTCCAGCTCGGCCTCACGGGCGGCGGCCAGCAGGTGCAGCACCGTGTTGGTGGAACCGCCCATCGCCACGTCCAGGGCCACCGCGTTCTCGAACGCGGCCCGGCTGGCGACGGCGCGGGGCAGCACCGAGGCGTCGTCGCCGTCGTACCACCGCTTGGCGATCTCCACGACGGTCCGGCCGGCCTCGACGAACAGCGACTTGCGGGCGGCGTGGGTGGCCAGCACCGAGCCGTTGCCCGGCAGCGCCAGCCCGACTGCCTCGGTGAGACAGTTCATCGAGTTGGCGGTGAACATGCCCGAGCAGGAGCCGCAGGTCGGGCAGGCGGACCGCTCGATGGTGTCGAGCTGGGCGTCGGTGACGGCGTCGTTCGACGCGGCGATCATCGCGTCGATCAGGTCGAGCTTGGCGTGCACGACGCCCTCGACGGCGACGGTCTTGCCGGCCTCCATCGGGCCGCCGGAGACGAACACGGTCGGGATGTTCAGCCGCAGCGCGGCGAGCAGCATCCCCGGGGTGATCTTGTCGCAGTTCGAGATGCAGACCAGCGCGTCGGCGCAGTGCGCGTTGACCATGTACTCGACGGCGTCGGCGATCAGCTCCCGGCTGGGCAGCGAGTAGAGCATGCCGCCGTGGCCCATGGCGATGCCGTCGTCGACGGCGATGGTGTTGAACTCGCGCCCGACCCCGCCGGCGTCGGCCACCGCGTCGGCGACCAGCCCGCCGAGGTCCTTCAGATGTACGTGGCCGGGCACGAACTGGGTGAAGCTGTTGGCGATGGCGACGATCGGCTTGCCGAAGTCGTCGTCGGTCATCCCGGTGGCCCGCCACAGGGCCCGGGCGCCGGCCATCGTCCGACCGTGGGTGGAGGTCCTCGACCGCAGCTCAGGCATTCGACAAGTGTTACACCACGGTTGCCGGGCAGACGATGTCAGCCGTGTCGCGTTTCACGTGTCGGGATGTTTGCTGCCGGCAAACCCGCACCCCGGCACCACGACCCGGCGCCGATCCGGCAGAGTTGTGCCGTGCACCTCCCCTCGGGCATGCAGGCGCTCGCGCTGGCGAGTGGGCTCGCGGCTGCGCTGGGCGCGGGATGGTTGTTCGTCGTGGCCCGCCGTCGGGACGGGGCGTCCGGCCGGGCCCACCGGCTGCTCGCGGTCGGCGCCGGGCTGACCACCGTCAGCGTGCTCGCCGGGCTGGTCGGCGCCGTGACGATGACCGCCGAGTGGGATCGGCAACAGCCCCAGCGGAGCCTGCTCGCCACGGTCGTCGCGGTCGGCTGCGCGCTCGGCGGGCTGCTGCTGATCTGGGGCCTGCTGCGGCTGCCGGACATCGCCGGGCGGTCCGCGCCGACCGCCCGCCACCTGCTCGACTGCCTGGCGGTCGGTGCGGCGCTGTGGTTCACCGGCTGGGTGCTGGTCGCCCCACCGACCCGGCTGCTGGGTGCCGCCACCCCGGCCGTCTGCCCGGCGATCCTGCTGGCCACCGCCACGGTCGCCGCGATCACCGGGGTGGCGGTGATGACCGCGCTGCACAGCGGCCGGCATCCGACCGGCCCGCTGCTCGGCGGTGCCGGCGCCGTGCTGATCGGGCTCAGCGGCATCGGCACGGCGGCGGGCATCTGCCAGTACGGTGTGGGGCTCGTCCTGGCCGCTGCCGTCGGGTTGCCGGTCGGCCTGACCCTGATCTGGCTCGGTGGGGGACGGCCGGGGTGTGGCGGTAGCGCGCCGGCTGGCCTGGTGCCGCGCGGGGCCGGTTACGCGTTCCTGCCGATGGTGGTGATGGCCGCCGCCGGGTTCTACCACGTGGCGAGCGGCGGCGAGTTCACCACTGTCGCGGTGGCGGTCGGCAGCCTGGAGGGCTTCATCCTGGTCGGCCGGCAGTATCTGGCCCTGCTCGACGTGCGTCGGTACGCCGCCCGGCTGGCGTCCAGTGAGGCCCATTTTCGCAACCTCGCGCACACCGACCCGTTGACCGGGCTGGCCAACCGGCGGGCGCTGCTGCGTGAGCTGTACGACTGTGTCGCCGATCAACGTCAAGGCGGGCTGCTCACCTTGGACCTGGACGGGTTCAAGACGGTCAACGACATGCGGGGTCACGACGTCGGCGATGCGGTGCTGATCGAGGTGGGCCGGCGGCTGGTCGCCGAGCTGGCCGGGGCAGGGCTGGCCGCCCGGCTGGGCGGCGACGAGTTCGCCGTACTGCTGTCGTTGTCCGACCCGGACGAGGCGCACCGTGTCGCGGTTCGGATCCTGCGCGCCCTCGACGAGCCGTACCCGCATGACAAGGGGCCGATCTACGTGTCGGCGAGCATCGGGATGGCCTGCTGTTCGACCGCGCAGGACGTACCGACGTTGCTGCGCAACGCGGACCTGGCGCTGCGCTCGGCGAAGCAGCGGGGCAAGAACCGGGTGGAGCGCTACGACGTCTCCTACGACCAGGCCCAGCGTCGCCGGGTCCGGCTGGAGCACGAGATGCGCGGCGCGATCGACCGCGGCGAGCTGCGGCTGGCCTTCCAGCCGGTGGTGGCGGTGCCGTCGGTACGGCCGGTCGGTGCCGAGGCGTTGATCCGTTGGCACCATCCGGAGCTGGGCAAGGTGCCGCCGGACGAGTTCATCCCGCTGGCCGAGGAGTGCGGAATGATCAGCCGGCTGGGTGCCTGGGTGCTCGACGAGGCGTGCCGGCAGCTGTCCCGTTGGCTGGCCGAGGGGCACGACGTCTGGGTGTCGGTCAACGTGTCGCCGCACGAGCTGCACGCCCCGGAGTACGTGCTGCAGGTCGACGAGGCGTTGCGACGGCACCGGGTGCCGTCGCAACGCCTGGTGCTGGAGGTCACCGAGCATGCGGTCGCCCGGGACCTCGCGGAGCTGATCCGCCGGCTGAAGGCGCTGCGCGCCACCGGGGTACGGATCGCCCTGGACGATTTCGGTGCCGGCTATTCGTCGCTCGGCCAGCTGCGGAACCTGCCGATCGACATTCTCAAGATCGACCACAGCCTGGTGGCCGAGCAGGGGCCGGTAGCGCCGCCGCTGCCGGGGCGGCGGGCGTTCGCGCCGATGGTCGACGTGGTGATGCGGCTCGGGCACCAGTTGGGTCTGGAGGTCATCGCCGAGGGGGTGACCAACCAGGCCGAACTGGCGGTCGTGGTGGAGGCGGGTTGCCGGTTCGGGCAGGGCGCGCTGTTCGGGTGGGGGGTGCCGGCCGAGCATCTGGAGGCGATGCTGTCGGCGGCGACGTCGTCCGGTAACCGGCGTGGAATCGGCGGCCGCCGCCGTTCCGGCGAAGATCAGCAGGCCAGCGCCGGTGCGGCGCCGTTATCCGCCCAGGATGTGAGATCAGTTGACTCATCGCGTGAGATGCGTCAGGCTTAGCCCCATGTCGCTGACTCTGTCGTCTCGAGTACTTACCTGAGCGCACTCTCCGATCGAGAGTGCGCTGGCCCCGTGCATCTGCACGAGGGCCGTTTTTATTGCCAAATCCCTGCCGGTTCCGGCCGATCGGTCCCATCTGCCGGATACGCCGCCGAGACCCATGTCACGAGACCACTGAGCTGAAGGCCTGAATCGTCATGACGAGACCCACGCCCGAGACCCTCGCCCACCGCGCGCACTCGGCCGCGGCGGCCGCGCCGACCCCGGCCACCCTCGCCAACGCCGTGACCCCGCCGCCGGCCCCGCCGGTGCCGGTCTCCGGCGCGGGTTGCCTGGTCCGGTCCCTGGAGGCACTCGGCGTCGACGTGGTGTTCGGCATCCCCGGTGGGGCGATCCTGCCGGCCTACGACCCGCTGTACGACTCGACGGTGCGGCACATCCTGGTCCGCCACGAGCAGGGCGCCGGGCACGCCGCGACCGGTTACGCCCAGGCGACCGGTCGGGTCGGGGTGTGCATGGCGACCTCCGGTCCGGGCGCCACCAACCTGGTCACGCCGATCGCCGACGCGTACATGGACTCGGTGCCGATCGTGGCCATCACCGGCCAGGTGGCCCGCCCGTCGATCGGCACCGACGCCTTCCAGGAAGCCGACATCCAGGGCATCACCCTGCCGATCACCAAGCACAACTATCTGGTGCAGTCGGGCGAGGAGATCCCCCGGGTGCTGGCCGAGGCGTTCCACCTGGCGGCCACCGGCCGGCCCGGACCGGTGCTGGTCGACATCCCCAAGGACGTGCTGCAGGCGCAGACCACCTTCGCCTGGCCGCCCACGCTGGACCTGCCCGGCTACCGGCCCACCCTGCACCCGCACGGCAAGCAGATCCGCGAGGCGGCCCGGCTGATGGCCGGCGCCCGCCGTCCGGTGCTCTACGTCGGCGGCGGCGTGCTCAAGGCGCAGGCCACCGAAGGGCTGCGCCGGCTCGCCGAACTGACCGGCATCCCGGTGGTCACCACGCTGATGGCCCGGGGCGCCTTCCCCGACTCGCACCCGCAGCATCTGGGTATGCCCGGTATGCACGGCACCGTCGCGGCGGTGTACGCGCTGCAGAAGGCGGATCTGATCGTGGCGCTCGGCGCCCGGTTCGACGACCGGGTGACCGGCAAGCTGGATTCCTTCGCTCCCGGCGCGGCGGTGGTCCACGCCGACATCGACCCGGCCGAGATCGGCAAGAACCGGACCGCCGACGTGCCGATCGTCGGCGACGCCCGGCACGTCATCGACGAGCTGATCGAGGCGTACCCGGCGGCGGAGCGGGGCACTCCCGCCGGCCGGCCGGCGGGAGTGCCCCGCTCCGCCGGCCCGGCCGGCGACCGCAGCGACTGGTGGGCGCAGCTGGACGACCTGCGGGCGCGCTACCCGCTGGGCTACGACGAGCCGGATGACGGCACGCTGTCCCCGCAGTACGTGATCGAGCGGCTCGGCAAGCTGGCCGGACCGGACGCCATCTACGTCGCCGGCGTCGGTCAGCACCAGATGTGGGCCTCCCAGTTCATCTCCTACGAGAAGCCGAACACCTGGCTCAACTCCGGTGGGCTGGGCACGATGGGGTACGCGGTCCCGGCCGCGATGGGCGCCAAGGTCGGCCAGCCGGAGACGGTGGTCTGGGCGGTCGACGGCGACGGCTGCTTCCAGATGACCAACCAGGAGCTGGCCACCTGTGCCCTGGAGGGCATCCCGGTCAAGGTGGCGCTGATCAACAACGGCAACCTGGGCATGGTCCGGCAGTGGCAGACGCTGTTCTACGGCGAGCGCTACTCCAACACCGACCTGGGCACCCACAAGCACCGCATCCCGGATTTCGTCAAGCTCGCCGAGGCGCTCGGCTGCGTCGGGCTGCGCTGCGAGAACGCCGCCGACGTGGACAAGACCATCGCCGCCGCGATGGAGATCAACGACGTCCCGGTCGTGATCGACTTCGTGGTCGGCAAGGACGCCATGGTCTGGCCGATGGTCGCCGCCGGCACCAGCAACGATGAGATCATGTTCGCCCGGGACGTCCGGCCCACCTTCGACGAGGACGACCTGTGACGACGACTTGTCACGACCCGGCCCATCCGATGACGACGAGGAAGAAATGATCAAGCACACGCTCTCCGTGCTGGTGGAGAACAAGCCCGGGGTGCTGGCCCGGGTGTCCGGACTGTTCTCCCGGCGCGGGTTCAACATCGACTCACTGGCGGTCGGCGAGACCGAGAATCCGGAGGTCTCCCGGATCACCATCGTCGTCGACGCCGACTCGTCGCCGCTGGAGCAGGTGACCAAGCAGCTGAACAAGCTGGTCAACGTACTGAAGATCGTGGAACTCGATCCGGCGGTGTCGGTCGCCCGCCAGTTGCTGCTGGTCAAGGTCCGCGCGGACCGGGCGATGCGGTCGCAGGTGCTGGAGACGGTGAACCTGTTCCGCGCCCGGGTGGTGGACGTCGCACCGGACACCCTCACCGTCGAGGCCACCGGCACGTCCGACAAGCTGGACGCGTTGCTGCGCGATCTCGAGCCGTTCGGCATCAAGGAGATGGTGCAGTCCGGTCTGGTCGCGATCGGGCGCGGCTCCCGGTCGATCACCACCGGGCCGGCGCTGCGCGCCGCCTGACCGCCGGCCGGCAGCATCGGCTGCCGGCCCTGATGACCTGCGGCAGGCAGCTGCCGCCCGAGGAGAAGCCGGCCACCGTGGCCGGGCACACGAGAGGGAAGTCATGACCGCTGAGGTGTTCTACGACGACGACGCCGACCTGGCCGTCATCCAGGGGCGGAAGGTCGCCGTGCTGGGGTACGGCAGCCAGGGCCACGCCCACGCGTTGTCGCTGCGCGACTCGGGTGTCGACGTCGTGATCGGCCTGCCGGAGGGCTCCAAGAGCCGGGCCAAGGCGCAGGAGCAAGGGCTGCGGGTCCTCGGTCCGGCCGAGGCGTCGGCCTGGGCCGACGTGATCATGGTGCTGGCCCCGGACACCGCGCAGCGGTCGCTCTACGCCGAGGCGATCGCACCGAACCTGACCGCGGGCAAGGCGCTCTTCTTCGGCCACGGGCTGAACATCCGGTACGGGTTCATCACCCCGCCGGCCGACGTGGACGTGGCGATGGTGGCGCCGAAGGGCCCCGGGCACCTGGTCCGTCGGCAGTACGTCGACGGTAAGGGCGTGCCCTGCCTGGTCGCGGTCGAGCAGGACGCCAGCGGTGCTGCCCTCGGCCTCGCCCTGGCGTACGCCAAGGCGATCGGCGGCACCCGGGCCGGCGTGATCAAGACCACTTTCAAGGAGGAGACCGAGACCGACCTGTTCGGTGAGCAGGCGGTGCTCTGCGGCGGCGCGTCGGCGCTGGTGCAGACCGGGTTCGAGGTGCTGACCGAGGCCGGCTACGCGCCGGAGATCGCCTACTTCGAGTGCCTGCACGAGCTCAAGCTGATCGTGGACCTGATGTACGAGGGCGGCATCGCCCGGATGCGCTACAGCGTGTCGGACACCGCCGAGTACGGCGACTACTCCCGTGGCCCACGGGTGGTCGACGCCCGGGTCAAGGAGGAGATGCGCAAGATCCTCGCCGAGGTGCAGTCCGGGGAGTTCGCCCGGGAGTGGATCGCCGAGGACGACGCGGGCCGGCCAAACTTCGCCAAGTGGCGGGCCGAGGGCGCGGCGCACCCGATCGAGGAGACCGGGCGCAAGCTGCGCGGCATGATGAGCTGGGTCGACCGGCCGATCACCGAGACCGCCTGACGCCGACAGAGCCCATCACCGACAGTGATCGGTGATGGGCTCTGTGCCGATCTCGGGGCGAGTTTCGTTACCGGAAGATTGCGGCTTGGGGTCGGTTTCGGGTAGTTGGTTTCCGACGCCGATAATTGACCTACGGTTACAGGTAGTTAATGGCCGCCTCGGGTAATGTGCCCCGCATGCGTCTGGAGCAATCGCACCGCACGGAGCGCTTCGGGGCCGTTCGCATCCATGAGCTTCAGCGTGTCATCGAGCTGGACTCGGGGGATGTCGCCGGTGACCGCGGCCGTGGGCTGGTCTCCCAGGAGGACATCCGGGCCGTCGAGCGGGACATGGTGGTGGTCATACCCTGCATGAATGAAACACGCAGGGTGATCGAAGGAGTGCTCTCCGGCATTCCGCACGACTGCCTGATCGTGCTCGTCTCGAACAGCGGCCGGCAGCCGGTGGACCGTTATGAAATCGAGGCCCATACCGTCGAGCAGTTCTGCCGGTCGGCGGACCGGCCGGCGATCACCGTGCACCAACGGGATCCAGGGCTGGCCGCGGCGCTGAAAGCCGCTGGCATGCCGGAGTTGATCGACGAGAGCGGGCTGATCCGCACCGGCAAGGGCGAGGCCATGCTGATCGGCATGGCGGTCGCCGCGCTCACCGGGCGCCGGTACGTCGGCTACGTGGACGCCGACAACTACGTCCCCGGCGCGGTCCACGAATACTGCAAGGTGTACGCCGCCGGCCTGCACCTGGCCGACAGCCCGTACTCGATGGTCCGGATCTCCTGGCACTCCAAGCCCAAGCTGCGCGACGGCCGACTGTTCTTCAGCCGCCGGGGCCGCAGCTCGGAGATCACCAACGGGTTCCTGAACCGGCTGATCGCCGAGTACTCCGGCTTCGGCACCGAGGTGATCGCCACCGGCAACGCCGGCGAACACGCGCTCAGTCTCGACCTCGGCCTGCGACTGCGGCTGGCCGGCGGTTTCGCGGTCGAGCCGTACGAGTACGTCGACCTGTTCGAACGCTTCGGCGGCATCCTGGACACCGACAGCCCCGAGGTGATGGCGCATTCGGTGCCGGTGCTGCAGGTGGAGACCCGCAACCCGCACTTCCACGACAACAAGGGCGAGGAGCACGTCCAGGGCATGCGGATGCAGGCGCTCAACGTGCTGTACCACTCCCCGGTGTGCCTGCCGGCGGTCCGCGAGGCGATCCTCGAGTTCATGGTCGACCAGGGGGCGTTGTCGCCGGGCGCCGAGCCGCCCCGCGAACGGGTCTATCCGCCGGTCGGTTCGCTCGCCTTCGACCTGCTCTACGACACCCTGGAGGCGGAGGCCGGCACGTTCCGGCAGATCGGTGACGGCGGCATCGTCCGCGGCCGGATCCCCCGTCAACCGGTCAGTCCGGCGGCGGCCGGCTGACGGTCCGGCACCGGCCGGCTGACGGTCCGGCGGCGGCCGGCTGACGGTCCGGCGGCGCGGGCGGAGTACGACGTCGGTTGGCCGGGGGCGGGTGTTAGGTCTGATTTGTGAGGGCCCTCACCCCCGGCCCCGAGCCGCGCCGTCCACGGCTGCGCCTACGATCGCGGGTAGGCCGCCTCCGTGCCGGCGCGACACCCGGGCGGGGGAGCGTAGGGCGCAGAGCGGCGCCCCACCGCCGCAGATACCCGTCCCGGACGACTTTGAGGACCAATGAATCCTGTCGTACTGATCGCTGAAGAGCTCGCGCCCGCCGCAATCGACGTACTCGCTCATGACTTTGACGTCCGCCACGTCGACGGCACGGACCGTCCCGCCCTGCTCGCCGCGCTCGCCGACGCCCACGCGGTGATCGTGCGCAGCGCCACCCAGATCGACGCCGAGGCGTTGGCCGCCGCACCCCAGTTGAAGGTGGTCGCCCGCGCCGGCGTCGGACTGGACAACGTCGAGGTACCGGCCGCTACCGCCCGTGGCGTCATGGTGGTGAACGCACCCACCTCCAACATCGTCTCCGCAGCCGAGCAGGCGATCGCCCTGCTGCTCGCGGTGGCCCGCAACACCGCCAGCGCCAGCGCCGCGCTCAAGGCCGGCGAGTGGAAGCGGTCGAAGTACACCGGCGTGGAGCTGCAGGGCAAGACCGTCGGCGTGGTCGGGCTCGGCCGCATCGGCGTGCTGTTCGCGCAGCGGATCGCCGCGTTCGGCACCCGGCTGATCGCGTACGACCCGTACATCCAGCCGGCCCGCGCGGCGCAGCTCGGGGTTCGCCTGGTCGGGCTGGAAGAGCTGCTACGGGAGAGCGACTTCATCTCGATCCACCTGCCGAAGACCCCGGAGACGCTCGGCCTGATCGGCGAGAAGGAGCTGACGATCGTCAAGCCCGGGGTCCGGATCGTCAACGCCGCCCGGGGTGGGCTCGTCGACGAGCAGGCGCTGGCCGACGCGCTGGCCGAGGGCCGGGTCGGTGGTGCCGGCGTCGACGTGTACGCGAAGGAGCCGTGCACCTCCTCGCCGCTGTTCGCCTTCGACAACGTGGTGGCGACCCCGCACCTGGGGGCCTCGACCGCCGAGGCGCAGGACAAGGCGGGCCTGGCCGTGGCCCGCAGCGTCAAGCTCGCGCTACAGGGCGAATTCGTCCCCGACGCGGTGAACGTGCAGGCCGGTGGGGTGGTCGCCGAGGACGTCCGGCCGCTGCTGCCGCTGGCCGAGAAGCTGGGCAAGGTGTTCACCGCAGTGGCCGGGGTGGTCGCGGCCAGCGTCACCGTCGAGGTACGCGGCGAGGTTGTCGGCAACGAGGTGTCGGTGCTCAAGCTGGCCGCCACCAAGGGGCTGTTCAGCTCGGTGGTGGAGGAGCAGGTCACCTACGTCAACGCGCCGCACCTGGCCACCGACCGGGGCGTCGAGGTGGAGCTGATCACCCACCCGGACACCGCCGACCAGCCCAACCTGGTCACCGTCCGGGGCGTGCTGCCCGACGGCGGTACGGCCAGCGTCTCCGGCACCGTGGTGCAGTCCGCCGGCCGGGACGTGGTCCGGCTGACCGAGGTCGACGGCTTCGACCTCGAACTGTCCGCCGAGGGCATCCTGCTCTTCTTCCGGTACGCCGACCGGCCGGGCGTGGTCGGGACCATCGGCTCGATCCTCGGTGAGTCCAGTGTCAACATCGCCGCCATGCAGGTGGCCCGGCGGTCCGCCGGTGGTGAGGCGCTGATGACCCTCACCGTCGACTCCGCCGTCGGCGCGGAGTCGCTGCACAATGCCGCCAGCTCGATCGGGGCGACTGCGGCCAGCGCGGTGGATCTGCGCGAGGAGTGACCTGCCGGACGTGCCGTCCGGCTCCGGCGGTTCGGGGACCCGGGTCCCCGAACCGCCGCCCGCTCAGCGGGTCGACGCGCTGGCCGGCGGCGGGTAGACCGAGCCGTCCTGCGGATCGAGCAGCAGCAGGTCGTGTTCCTGCGCCAGCCGTTCGATGGTGAGCAGCACCTCGTCGGCGCAGGTCTGACGCAGGTTCATCTCGACGTGGTCGGTTGCGGTATGTAATGGGACCTTTGCCCAGGGGCAGTCTTCTGTGGTGGAAGCGGCACCCTGATCCGGGTAGCTGGCGGTCAGCGCGGCGTGGAAGGACGTGATCCGGCGGTCGGTCTCACCGTCGGCGTGCTCACCCTGCCGGCACAGTTCATGTGCGGCGTGTACGTCCGCCGAGGTGGACTGATCGTCCAACGCCCATACGACTAGATCGAATGTCACGCCGCACAGCGTGCCATCCATCAGGGGGATCATTCCACCCAGTGCCGTGGCCGACAAGCAATGTCAGAGGAATTGGAACCTTGCGCCCGGTTGTGCGGAATCGATAGCGTGGCGGTGCGGTTGCTCAGGAGTTGCTCGGGCGCCGGTCGCGTCTTCGGGTGACGTTCCGGCCGGGCCGTGGGTCTCCCGGGTGGCTGCACCCCCGGTGCGCGAGCTGAGCGCACGTGTCGCCGGCCCGCCCCCGTGGTCATTTGCCGAGATCACGGGGGCGGGCCGCGCCAGGGGTCGAGCGTCTAGCCGACCAGGTCCAGCACGTGGTAGCCGTCCACTGTGGGAACCAGTCGCGGCCGGCTGGGCCGGCGGCGAACAGTGCGGTCGCGTAGCCGTCGGCCACCGCGAGATCCGCGCCGATCACCATGGCGGCGCTGTCTCGCTCCACCAGGGACCCGGTGTGCGGGTCAACGACCTTTCGGCGGCCGACGGTCAGTCCACTGGTCCCGATCGCGCCGTCCACCATGGTCACGGTGGTCGGCGGGCTGCCCGGCGTGGCGCCGGCAGGGCCGTCGCCGGTGCCTGCGGACAGCGGCTGCTGCAGGGCGATCCGCCACGGTCCACCGTGTGGCGCGCGTCCGCGTACCACCAGATCGCCGCCGCTGACCACGGCGTAGTCGGTGATCCCGGCGGCGCGCAACCGGCCAGCGGCCCGCTCGATGGCCCAGCCCTTGATCATGCCGGCCGGGTCGAACCCACCGGGCACCGCCCACGGGTCGAACCAGCCCTCGGTGGCCACCCGCATCGCCTCGCAGCGGTGCACGATGTCGGCCAGCGGCGGGTAGACCTCGGCCGCGACCTCACCCCGGCGCAGTAGCGAGACCAGGCTGTTCGGCCGCAGCGGGCTGTACGTTACGTCGATCGCCCGCAGCTCCGCGACCGCGTCGCCGATCGCCTCGCTCAGCCCGCGCCGGCCGATCCGTTCGCTGCCCACCAGGACGAGCTGGTACTCGGTGGTGGAGGTGGCGACGGTGTGCCGGGCGACCAGTTGGCCGGCCGGGCGGGTGTCGTCGGCCGGCGTGGCGGTACCGGGCGGTCCGGTCGGAGTGCCGGCTCTCGGCGTTGGACCGATCCGCAGATCGGGGGGTTCCGGCTGGGCGGCGCGGTACGCCAGCATTGTCGATTCTCCTTCGCCGGTGCCCGGATCCGGTCTTCACCTACAGTAGCCGTCCGAGGTAAGTATGGTGTTAAGCCCGGCTGTGTGCTCCCTGGGCGGCGCGGGGCGCCGCGACCAGCGGGCCGGGATCGGTATTCCAGCGGGTGAGTCCGTATCCTGGGACCGACGTACCGATTTCCGGGACGATCGCTTAACGTGCGCTAGGCGGTCGACGGAGCAGACGAGGGAGTTGACGTGGCGATGGCGCGGATCGCGGTCGTGGCCGGCGACGGCATCGGATCCGAGGTGACCGCGCAGGCCCGGAAGGTCATCGACGCGGTACTGCCCGGCGTCGAGGCGACCGAGTACGACCTCGGCGCCGCCCGCTACCACCGCACCGGCGAGGTGCTGCCCGACTCGGTGCTGGACGAACTCGCCGGTCACGACGCCATCCTGCTCGGCGCGGTCGGCGACCCCAGCGTCCCGCCCGGGGTGCTGGAGCGCGGCCTGCTGCTCAAGCTGCGGTTCGCCTTCGACCAGTACGTCAACCTGCGTCCGTCCCGGCTCTGGCCCGGCACGGCGAGCCCGCTCGGCGGCGTCAAGCCGGGCGAGATCGACTTCGTCGTGGTCCGCGAGGGCACCGAGGGCCTCTACACCGGGGCCGGCGGCACGATGCACCGCGACACCCCCGCCGAGGTCGCCACCGAGGAGAGCCTCAACACCCGGCACGGGGTGGAGCGGGTGATCCGGGACGCCTTCACCCGCGCTGCCCGCCGGGAGCGGCGCAAGGTCACCCTGGTGCACAAAACCAACGTGCTGACCCACGCCGGGTCGCTGTGGTCGCGGACCTTCGCCGCCGTCAAGGCCGACTTCCCGGACATCGACACCGAGTACCAGCACGTCGACGCCGCGGCCATGTTCATGGTCACCCAGCCTCAGCGGTACGACGTGGTGGTCACCGACAACCTGTTCGGTGACATCCTGACCGATATCGCCGCTGCGGTGACCGGCGGGATCGGGCTGGCGGCCAGCGGCTGCATCAACCCGGAACGCCGCTACCCGTCGATGTTCGAGCCGGTGCACGGCTCCGCGCCGGACATCGCCGGCAAGGGCGTCGCCGACCCGGTGGCCGCCGTGCTGTCCGCGTCGCTACTGCTCGACCACCTCGGTCACCCCGAGTCGGCCGAGCGAGTAGCCAGGGCGGTCGCGGCCGAGTTGGCCTCCCGTGCTCCGGGAGCCACGCTGCGTACCGCCGAGATCGGCGATCGGCTGGCCGCCCACGCCGTGGGCTGAGCCCAACCGGCCGACCCGCGTACCGCTCCGGTCGACCCCTGCCGGCGCCGCACCGCGCGCCGGCCGCGCGGACCGGCGTCCGCCCGTGCCACGCGCGTCGGCGGCCCAGGTCCACGCCCCGTCACCCGCCAAGCCGTAGTCCGGTACGGCACCGTCGACTACGCAAAGCTGCGCAGGTCGAGTCGTCTGCCCGGCGCCGGTTGGCGTACCGACCGTACCTTCGCCGTGGGCACCCCTGCCGACGGCCAATCGCCAGGCGGCGGACTACCGGCCGCCGCGCCGGTTCCCGCTGAACGAACGTTCGGGGTAAGTTGCATGACACACAGCTTCGTCGTTTTCTCGCCATGGAGGTCAGCCCGATGATCGGCGGTGACAAACTCGAATTCGAGATCCGTCCGAATCCACACCCGGTAGCCGACGCGGAACGCGCCGCGCTGCTGGCCAATCCCGGGTTCGGTCAGATCTTCACCGACCACATGGTCACCGTCCGGTACGCCGAGGGCAAGGGCTGGTACGACGCCCGGGTGGAGCCACGGGCGCCGATCCCGATGGATCCGGCGACCGCGGTGCTGCACTACGCCCAGGAGATCTTCGAAGGACTGAAGGCCTACCACACGGCGGACGGGGGAGTGACCCTGTTCCGGCCGGACGCCAACGCGGCGCGGTTCATCGCCTCCGGTGCCCGGATGGCCATGCCGGCCCTGCCGGAGCAGGTCTTCCTCGACTCGTTGCGGCACCTGATCACGATTGATCGACAGTGGATCCCAGCCGGTGACGACGGCAGCCTCTACCTGCGACCCTTCATGTTCGCCAGTGAGGTCTTCCTCGGTGTCCGGCCGGCCCGCGAATACCTCTACGCAGTGATCGCCTCACCGGTCGGCTCCTACTTCTCCGGTGGGGTCAAACCGGTGACGGTCTGGGCGTCGTCGGTCTACACCCGGGCCGCTCCGGGTGGCACCGGGGCCGCGAAGTGCGGGGGGAACTACGCCGCCTCACTGGTGGCCCAGGCGGAGGCGATCGAGCACGGCTGCGACCAGGTGGTCTTCCTCGACGCGGTGCAGCGGCAGTACGTCGACGAACTCGGCGGCATGAACGTCTTCTTCGTCTACGACGACGGTTCGCTGGTCACCCCACCACTGACCGGCGCGATCCTGCCGGGCATCACCCGCGAGTCGGTGATCACCCTGGCCCGCCGGGCCGGTCACCAGGTCGTGGAACAGCCGGTCAGCCTGGCCCAGTGGCAGGCTGACGCGGCCAGCGGCCGACTGCGCGAGGCGTTCGCCTGCGGCACCGCCGCGGTGATCACCCCGATCGGCCGGGTCCGGTCGGCCGACGGCGAGTTCACCGTGGCCGACGGTGGGCCGGGGGAGGTCACCACGGCGCTGCGGCAGAGCCTGGTGGACCTGCAGCGGGGCCGGGGCACCGACCCGGACGGCTGGGTGCACCGGGTGTTCTGAGCAGTGCCGTGACGCGGTGAGCGGGCCGCCGGCCCGCTCACCGCGTCGACTCGGCCCCGGTCACTGCGTCAACAGATGGGCGCGCAGCTCGGTGATCCGGTCTGCGGACAGCCCGGCGGTGCGCAGGTACCCCTCGACCGAGCCGTGCCGCTGCCGCAGTTCGGTGAGGAACGTCTGCATCGCCTCGGCCGGGCAGGAGAAGAACGGCACCGGCACCAGATGGTCGTTGCCGGCCTGGGTACGCAGCCAGGCGAGCAGCCGTTCGCTGCCGGCGTTGCTCAACGCGTAGTCCTCGGCGATCACCGAATCCCGGACCCCGAGCAGGGACAGCGTCATCGCGCAGACCAGCCCGGTGCGGTCCTTGCCGGCCATGCAGTGCACCACCGCCGGTGCGGTCCGCGCCTCGGCCAGCAGCGAGATCGCCGCGACGAAGCCGTCCGCGGCCTGCTCGGTCAGATCGTGGTAGCGGTCGGCCAGGTAGCGGGCGGCACCCTGCTCCGGCTGGTAGGGGATCTCGCCCCAGTCCTGGTGCCGCAGATGGATGTTGTGGTACTCGAAGCCGTCCGCCGGCGGGATCCGTCCGTACGTCTGCACCTCGTGCGGCCGGCGCAGGTCGATCACGGTCCGTACGCCGAGTGCGTCGAACGCCGCCGCGTCGTCGGTGTCGAGCCGGTGCGGCGAGTCGGCCCGGTAGATCCGCTGCCAGCGGACCGTACGGCCGTCGAGCCCCGGGTAGCCCCCGATGTCGCGGAAGTTGAACATGGTCGCGAAGGCCAACGAGCGGGTGGCGGCGGCAGTCATGTGTTCTACGGTAGCCAGCCGGACCGACACCGGTAAACGGCGCGGGTGGCCGGCGCCACGTGGCGCCGGCCACCCGCGCCTAGTGGGTCTTCACCGGGTCAGATGATCCGGCCCGGCGCCATCGGCGGGACCGGGGTGCCGGTGGCACCGCCGTAGTAGGCGCTCAGCTTGTCGCGGTACGCCGGATCCGTCGCGCTGGTCTCGTCGTACTCGGGGGCGTCCTTGATCTGGCCCTTGTCGCGGTCGACATAGACCTTCTGCGCGTCGTGGTCGACGTGGTTGACCACCCCGGCCGGCAGCATCACCTTCCGGCCGAAGATCCACGGCCCGGTGTCGACCACCAGATGGCTGCCGTCCACCTCCTCGGTGGCGGAGTCGATCTTGCCGATGCCGCCGTCGATCGCCTCGACGTGGTAGCCGGCCAGGTTGGCGCCGTCGACCCCCGCGTCGTCGCGGTAGCGCCACGGGTCGAACGTGCCGGCCGGGGTGCCGCCCACGACGTCGCCCTGACCACCGGCCGGCCCCGGCAGCGCGGTGTGTTGCGGATCGAGCCTGTCCATCGGAGGTCGCTCCTTCGCTCGGCGGAACTGACTGCGTCGTCGTCCCTGGAATACCCATGGCGCTCGATCGGTACACCTGACCTCGGACGATCCCACTGTCCCGCGATGTGGATTCGACTACCGGTTCGGGCGCGGTCGGTGGCAAAGTACCCTGCGTGACTCGCCTCGTACTCATTATTGGCAGCTAGCGCGCCCGGCAACCGTCCGCCGAGCGCGCAGACCTCCCGCATCCGCGGGGGGTCTTTTTGTTGGCCGTACGAGGTCGGCCGGACGAGCGGGTGAGGACGGCCCGGCGCGAGCAGCGGGTGGTACGGGACGCCCGTCGAAAGGATCGAAATGACTTTCCAGGTCTATGACACGACTCTGCGCGACGGTGCGCAGCGTGAGGGCATCAGCTACTCGGTGGTCGACAAACTCGCCGTCGCGCGGCTGCTGGACGACTTCGGCGTCGGCTTCATCGAGGGCGGCTGGCCCGGTGCGATGCCGAAGGACACCGAGTTCTTCCGCAGAGCCCGCACCGAACTCGACCTGCGGCACGCCGTACTCGTCGCGTTCGGTGCCACCCGCAAGGCCGGCGTCAAGGTCGCCGACGACCCGCAGGTACGGGCCCTGCTGGACGCCGAGACTCCGGCGGTCTGCCTGGTCGCCAAGTCCGACATCCGGCACGTCGAGCGGGCACTGCGCACCACCGGCGCGGAGAACCTGGCGATGGTCACCGACACGGTCGCGCACTTCGTCGCCGAGGGCCGGCGGGTCTTCCTCGACTGCGAACACTTCTTCGACGGCTTCCGGTACGACCCGGCGTACACCGCCTCGGTGGTCAGCGCGGCGGCGGCCGCCGGCGCCGAGGTCGTGGTGATGTGCGACACCAACGGCGGCATGCTGCCGTCGCAGATCGGCGCGGCGATCGCCGACCTGGTCGACCGGACCGGGCTGAGCGCCGACCGGCTCGGCATCCACTGCCAGAACGACACCTCCTGCGCGGTGGCCAACACCATCGCCGCCGTCGAGGCCGGCGTCCGGCACTTCCAGGGCACCGCCAACGGCTACGGCGAACGCCCCGGCAACGCCGACCTGTTCGCCGTCGTCGCCAACCTGCAACTCAAGCTCGGGCTGCCCGTCCTACCGGACGGCTGTCTGGAACAGATGGTGCGCGTCTCGCACGCCATCGCCGAGATCGCCAACATCGCCCCCGACACCCACCAGGCATACGTCGGGGCCGCCGCCTTCGCTCACAAGGCGGGGCTGCACGCGAGTGCGATCAAAGTGGATCCGCTGCTGTACAACCACGTCGACCCGTCGGTTGTCGGCAACGACATGCGGATCCTGGTGACCGAGATGGCCGGCCGGGCCAGCATCGAGTTGAAGAGCCGCGAACTCGGTGTCGACCTGGCCGGCCATCCGGACGCGCTGTCGCGGGTCACCAAGCGGGTCAAGGAGCTGGAGGCCGGCGGCTGGTCCTTCGAAGCCGCCGACGCCTCGTTCGAGCTGCTGGTCCGCTCCGAGTTGGCCGCCGACACCGGCACGGTCACCACCCGACCGTTCGCCCTGGAGTCCTACCGGGTGCTGGTGGAGCACCGCGAGGACGGCGCGGTGGTCTCCGAGGCCACCGTCAAGGTCCGGGTACGCGGCGAGCGGGTGATCGCCACCGCCGAGGGCAACGGGCCGGTCAACGCCCTCGACGAGGCGCTGCGGGTGGCGCTGCGCAGCCACTACCCGGACCTGGCCGACTTCCGGTTGGCCGACTACAAGGTGCGGATCCTGGAAGGCAGCCAGGGCACCGGGGCGATCACCCGGGTGCTGGTGGAAACGGTCGACGGCAACGCCCGGGACTGGACCACCGTCGGGGTGCACGAGAACGTGGTCGAGGCCAGCTGGCACGCCCTGGTCGACGCGCTCACCTACGGACTGGCCCGCAGCCGGACCACCTCCGGCGTCTGACCCGGGCGGCAGCACCAGCTCGGCGACGACCATCCGGTGGTCGCTGCCGGGCACCCGGTGCACGGCCACCGACCGCACCCCGATCCGGTCGTCCACCAGCACCCGGTCCAGCGTCACCGGCGGGATCGGGCTGCCGTCGTACGGCCCCCAGGTGCCGACCAGCCCGTCGCCGGTCGCGTCGGCGGCGTCGACGTAGCCGGCGGCGATCAGCCGGCGCAGCGCCGCGTGGTCCAGGGTGGCGTTGAAGTCACCGGCCAGGATCCGGGGCGGGCCCTGCGGGTCGGGGTGGGGTTGCCCGGCCAGGTCGGCCCGCCACGACGACAGGGTGTGCAGCGCGAACGGTGCCATCGGGTGCGCCGACTCGACCAGCACCGACCCGCTGCCCGGCGGGCGGACCGTGCCGTACGACTGGGCGAAGCCGCCCACGTTGCGTCGCACGCCGTCGTCGGTGACCGGCCAGCGCGCGTAGACCGCCGAACCGGTGGTCCCCACCTCCGGATCGGCCCGGCGGTACGGCAACAGGTCACCGAGGCCGAGCCGGTCCAGTCCGGCCTCGGCCGCCGGAGTGAACTCCTGCATCGCCAGCACGTCCACCCGCTCCCGGCGCAGCAGCTCCATCAGCACCGTCAGGTCCGCCGCCCCGGCCAGCAGGTTCGCCGTCGCGACCCGGACCGGGACGCCGTCGGCGGCGGTCGCGGTCCGGTCGCCGTCCGGCAGCGCCCGGGGCAGCACCGCGACGGCCAACGACACCACCGCCAGCAGCGCGGCGCCGCTCGCCCACCACCGCCGGGACCAGACCGCCACCGCCAGCGGGACAACGGTCCACGCCGCCACGTACGGGGTGAACGCGAGCAGCTGCACCAGCGGGCCGTACTCCCAGCCGGCCAGCCGCAGCACCGCCCAGAGCAGCCCCGGCAGCACCACCGGCCACACCAGCCAACCGGCCGGGTGACGCCGGGTGCTGGCCGGGGGCTGCGGGGTGGGACTGGTCTGCGGCGCGGTCACGCCGGAACGGTATCCGGTGTGTCCCGGTGTGGACGGGCCACCCCGGTCCGGTGTCGGACGGACCGCCCCCGGCCGTCAATCACCCGGTCGGAGACGGATCCCGGCGTTAGAACGGCCCGATTCGGGGCACCCCCCGGCCGGCGCCGCAGCGGCCCCGCGCCGTCGGGGCCGACCGGCGATTGGCGACCAGCGTCAGGACGGTGCGATGACGACGACCGAGCCACAAGTCAGTACGGAACAGCCAACCGACGCCACCCCGGCTGCGGCCGCCCTGGAACAGGCGCTGTTCGAGGTCAAACGGGTGATCGTCGGGCAGGACCGGCTGGTCGAGCGGCTGCTCACGGCGCTGCTCGCCAACGGACACTGCCTGCTGGAGGGCGTACCGGGGATCGCCAAGACCCTCGCGGCGCAGACCCTCGCGGTCGCCGTCGGAGGCAGCTTCTCCCGGATCCAGTTCACCCCCGACCTGGTGCCCTCCGACATCGTCGGCACCCGAATCTACCGGGCGTCGACCGAGTCGTTCGATGTCGAGCTCGGGCCGGTGATGGCGAACCTGGTGCTCGCCGACGAGATCAACCGGGCACCGGCCAAGGTGCAGTCGGCGCTGCTGGAGGCGATGGCCGAGCGGCAGGTCTCGATCGGCGGCCGCAGCTACCCGGTGCCGGACCCGTTCCTGGTGCTGGCCACCCAGAACCCGATCGAGTCCGAGGGCGTCTACCAGCTTCCGGAGGCGCAACGGGACCGGTTCCTGATGAAGGTCGTGGTCGACTACCCGACCGACGAGGAGGAGCTCGGCATCCTCTACCGGATGGGGGTGGACCGCCCGCAGCCCCGCCAGGTGCTGGACGCGGCCACCCTGTGCGCCATGCAGCAGCAGGCCCGGGAGGTGTTCGTCCACCACGCGCTCGCCGAGTACATCGTCCGGCTGGTGCTGGCCACCCGCCGCCCGCAACTGTTCGGGCTGCCGGAGCTGACCGGGCTGCTGGCGTACGGTGCCAGCCCGCGCGCCACCCTCGGCCTGGTCGCCGCCGCCCGGGGCCTGGCGCTGCTGCGCGGCCGCGACTACGTGCTGCCCGAGGACGTCCGGGAACTCGCCACCGACGTGCTCGCCCACCGGCTGGTGCTTTCCTTCGACGCGGTCGCGGACGGCGTCGACGCCAGGTCGATCGTCCGCCGGCTGATCCAGGTGGTCCCACCGCCGCGGATCGCGCCGGCCCACGACCAGCGACCCGGACTGGTGGCCGTCGCGTGACCGGCGACGACCCGATCGGCCCGGCGACCCTGACGGAGCTGACCCCACCGGACACGCTGCGCCGGCTGGAGCTGACCATCACCCGGCGGCTGGACGGCCTGCTGCACGGCCAGCACCTGGGGCTGCTACCCGGGGCCGGCAGCGAACCCGCCGGCAGCCGGGAGTACCGGCCCGGCGAGGACGAGGTACGCCGGATGGACTGGGCGGTCACCGCCCGGACCACTGTGCCGCACGTCCGCGAGGTCGACGCCGACCGGGAGCTGACCTGCTGGCTGCTGATCGACGGGACGGCCAGCATGGATTTCGGCACCGGCGAGCTGGAGAAGCGGGAACTGGCGGTGGCGGCGGTCGCCGCGGTCGGCTTCCTGACCGCCGGCACCGGCAACGCGGTCGGGGCGCAGCTGATCGGGGCGGGCGGCGTTCGTCGGTTCCCGGCCCGTACCGGTCGGAACCATCTGCTGCATCTGCTCCGTGCGCTGCTCGCGGCACCCCGGGTACCGGCCGGCGGGTCCGGTCGGGACGCGCCGCCGCCGCTGGCCGACGGGATCGACGGGCTACGGCGGGCCGCCACCCGGCGCGGGTTGGCGGTGGTGGTCTCCGACTTCCTGGACGGACTGCCGGACGACCCGGCCGGCCGGCCGGACTGGGAACGGTCGCTGCGCCGGCTCGCCACCGGGCACCAGGTGCTGGCGATCGAGGTGACCGACCCCCGGGAACTCGACCTGCCCGACGTCGGGGTGATCACCGTCGAGGACCCGGAGACCGGCCGCCGCCGGGAGATCAGCACCGCCAGCCAGGACCTGCGGCGACGGTACGCCGAGGCCGCCGCCGAGCAGCGCAGTCAGGTGGCCGGGGCGATCCGCCGGGCCGGCGCGGCCCATCTGGCGCTGCGCACCGACCGGGACTGGGTGGCCGACATCATCCGGCACGTGCACCGCCAACGGCAACTGGCCGGCTGCGCACCGGCCCGTCCCGCCCCGGTACCGGCAGGAGGAAGCTGATGACCTGGCAGTCCCCGGAGCGGCTGTGGCTGCTCGCCGCGGTTGCCGCGCTGGCCGGCGGCTATCTGCTGATGCAACGGCGCGGTGCCCGGTACGCGGTCCGGTTCACCAACCTGCGGCTACTGGACCGGGTGGCACCGCAGCGTCCGGCTTGGCGTCGGCACCTGCCGGCCGGCCTGTTCCTGGCGATGCTTGCGTTGCTGGCGGCCGGGTTCGCCCGGCCGATGGACGAGGTCCGGGTGCCCCGGGAACGGGCCACGGTGATGGTGGCGGTGGACGTGTCCACCTCGATGCTGGCCAATGACGTACGACCGGACCGGCTCAGCGCGGCCAAACGATCGGCGCACGAGTTCGTCGACGATCTGCCGGCGCAGTTCAACGTCGGCCTGGTGGCGTTCGCCGGTAACGCCTCGGTGCTGGTCGGGCCGGGCACCGACCGGGAGGCGCTGGGCGCCGGCATCGACCGGCTCGCCGAAGGGATCACCGGGGCCCAGGGCACCGCCATCGGCGAGGCGATCAAGACGTCGTTGGAGGCGATCCGGTCGCTGGACGCGCAGGCCGCCGAGGAGATCCCACCGGCCCGGATCGTGCTGCTGTCCGACGGGGCGAACACGTCCGGGCGGTCGCCGGAATCGGCGGCGGCCGAGGCGGTGGAGGCGGGGATCCCGATCGACACCATCTCGGTCGGGACCGCCGCCGGCTACATCGACTACGGCGGCGGCCGGCCGCTGCGGGTGCCGGTGGACGGCGAGAACCTCGAAGCGGTGGCCGAGCTGACCGGCGGTGCCTACCACGAGGCGGCCAGCAGCAAGCAGTTGAGCGCGGTCTACGCCGACATCGGCACCTCGGTCGGCTACCGGCTGGAGCTGGCCGACGTGTCGGCCCGGTTCATCGGATTCGGTCTGCTGCTCGCGGTGGCCGCCGCCGGGACGTCGCTGTTGTGGTTCTCCCGGCTGCCCTGACCCCGCGCGAGCTGACCCGCGCCACCCTGTGACCCCCGCGACCTGACCTGGACCTGTGGAGGAGGAGCCCGATGACTGTGCCTACCGGGCTGGGCGAGCCGCGTGGCCCGTGGTTCGTCTCGCCGGACGCGGACCGCTGGCCGGGGCTGGACGGCTCCGCCGTAGCGCCGGAACCGACCCCGCCGCGACGGTGGCGTCGCCGGCTGCTGACCGCCGCCGCGGTGCTCACCCTGTCGGCGGCGTCCGGCGGGCTGGCCGGCGCGGTGGTCGCCGGCTGGGGCGGCGACGCGGGACAGCCGGCGGCGCTGCCGTCGCCGTCGGCTGTCCCCGGGGTGCCGCCGGACCTGGTGGCGGCGGCGGCCAAGGTACTGCCCGGTGTGGTGTCGGTCCAGGTCGAACGGGGCAGCATGATCTCCGGCGGGTCCGGCTTCGCGATCGACGACCAGCATCACATCATCACCAATGACCACATCCTGGATGGCGACAGCGAACCGGGGACGCCGCTCAACGGCCACCAGGTCAGCGTCGTCGCCCAGGACGGCCGGCGGCTCGTCGCCGAGGTGGTCGGCCGGGATCCGGGCAGCGACATCGCGGTGCTACGGGTGCCGTCGTCCGCCGGTCTTCGTCCGCTGGCCCTGGCCCAGCCCGGCGCCACCCAGGTCGGAGAGTCGGTCCTGGCGGTCGGCTCCCCGCTCGGCCTGTCCGGCACGGTCACCGCCGGGATCGTCAGTGCCCTGGACCGTGAGGTGATGCTCGGTAACGGCGGGCGGCAGACCGCGGTGCAGACCGACGCGTCGATCAACCCCGGCAACTCGGGCGGGCCGCTGGTCAACGTCGCCGGCGAGGTGATCGGGGTGAACACGGCGATCGCCACGTTGGAGGGTGTCGGGTCGATCGGCATCGGGTTCGCCATCCCGATCCACCGGGCCCAGCAGACAGCCGACGAGATCATCCGGCGGGGCGGCTGACCGCCGCCCCGGTGGTCGGCGCCGACGCGGCGGTACTGTCGGATGATGGCGGCAGGCGAGATGCGGGTCACCGACTCAGTGGTGATCCCGGCGGGCGAGTTGACCGAGCGGTTCTCCCGTTCGTCCGGCCCCGGCGGCCAGGGGGTCAACACCGCGGACTCGCGGGTCGAGCTGTCGTTCGACGTCGCCGGCTCGACCGCGTTGCCGCCGTGGCTGCGCGAGCGGGCGGTGCAGCGGCTGGCCAACCGGCTGGTCGGCGGGGTGTTGACGGTCACCGCCAGCGAGCACCGTAACCAGTTGGCGAACCGGGCCGCGGCCCGGGACCGGTTGTCCGCGTTGCTGCGGGAGGCGATCGCGCCGCCGGCGCCGCCGCGTCGGCCGACCCGGCCGTCCCGGGCGGCGAAGGAACGGCGGATCAGCGACAAGAAGCGCCGGGCGCAGACGAAGCGTCTGCGCCGCGGCGACCCTGATTGATTCGGTACCCGGCCCGGTCAGCACCAGCAGGCGCTGGCCCAGCTGTCGGTGGACCAGAAGTGCGAGCCCCAGTCGCCCGGGGTCCACGATCCAGTGGACCAGAAGTGGCTCGACCAGGCGGGGTCCACCCACGACCCGGAGCCGTCCCAGGATGGCGAGGTCCAGGCCGCGCCGCCCCAGGTGCGACTGGCCCAGGAGGTGCCGGTCCAGCCGTCGGCAGCCATTCGGTGGCCCAGCCAGACGCCGCCGGACCAGGCGGTCCGGGCAGCCGACTGGCTGGCCCAGGCCGGGCTGCTGAACGGGCCGAAGATGCTCTGCTCGCCCTGCAGTGTCACGTTGTTGCGGACCACCCTGCTGGTGCCCCGGGACGCCTCGATCGGGCCGCTGCCGTCGGACCGGGTCCACTGCTGCGGCTGCCACACCGGGGTGTAGGTCAGTGCCGCGTGCAGGTTGACGCTGCGCAGGCCCAGGTTCGCGCCTCCACCGGTGGGCAGGAAGGTGCCGCTCTCCATCAGCACCTGCTTGACCTCGTCCGGGGTCAGCCACGGCTTGGCCTGCAGCAGCAGCGCGGCGACGGCCGAGGTGACCGCGACCGCCTGCGAGGTGCCGGTGCCCCGGAACAGGGTGCTGCCGACCCGGGCGCCGGGATAGTGGTTGTCGACGTTGGAGCCCGGGTTGCGCAGCGACAGCACCGATTCGCCGGGGGCCAGCAGATCCAGTTGCCGGCCGGTGGTGGTGAGGTTGGTGAACGGCGCGAGCTCGTCGTCGGCGGTGGTCAGCGTGCCCTTGGTCAGACTGGCGCCGACCGAGATGACGTACGGGTTGGTCGCCGGGTTGTCCAGCCGGCCGAACCCGTTGCCGTCGTTGCCGGCGGCCGCCACGACCACGATCCCGGCGTGCCACGCCTGTTCGACGGCGAAGTGCAGTGGATCGGTCCAGAAGGCCGGGTTGCCGGCGGAGCCGTATGCCAGGTTCAGCACCCGGATCGGATGGGTGGGATCGTGGTCGCGGTTGGCGACGACCCAGTCGACGGCCGCGATGATCTGTGAGACGTCGACCGCGCCGTTGGCGGTACCGACCTTGATCGAGGTCAGGTTCGCCTTCGGCGCCAGCCCGCGGGCGCCGCTGGTCGGATCGTCGCCGATCAGTACGCCGGCGAGGTGGGTGCCGTGCCCGTAGGTGTCGAGCCAGCGCAGATTCGTCGCCTGGGACTCGAAGGACAGGTCCGGGCCGTTGACCAGGCGGTTGGCCGGCAGGCCGGGGATCGGTACCACCCCGGTGTCGATCATCGCGATGCCGATCCCGGTGCCGTCCAGTGCCGCCGTCGCCGGGGTGTCCGCACCGACGATGCTGCGGACGTCGGCCAGCGAGGTGCCCTGGCCGATGCCGGGGGAGCCGTTCCACAGGCTGGCGAAGTCCCCGGCCGGTACGGTGCCCGGCCGCGTCGCCGGTACGGGATTCGGCCGCGTCGCCGGCCCGTCGGCGGGCGGGGCCGCCGACCCGCCGGCCATGGCGGCGGCGAGCGCCATGACCGTCGACAGTGCAGCGATCTGTTTTCGGTATCCGCGCTGTTCGCGCGCAGCGCTCATCGTCGGCACCGGTGCGATCCTCCTGACGAATAACAAGATCATGGCTACCGGTGGGTCCATCCGATAGGGACGTGTCCCCGGCACCACGGTGGACATGTTACGTAGCAGAAACCTCTCGGGTGAGAATCAACATCCTCCTATCGTGCAGGACGTGCGTCGGGCCGGTGGACTCCCATGCCCGGTGACCGACGGATAGCATCCAATTCGGGGGTGCCGTACACAGCGGGCACCGTTAACCATGCCGACACGCCCGTCGGCCCACCAGGTCGCGGCAGGCGGGTCCGGTGACCCGGCACGCCGGTGGTGACGAGGGCGGTGAGACGTACGACGTGGCGGCGACCGATCCGGTCACGGGAGCCCGTCAGCGCGCATCCCTTGAGCCATTCCTCAGACGCCAGTTGAGCCGGGCGGGGCACCCCTGTGGGGTGTTCCTGTTCGACGTCGACTTCTTCAAGACGGTCAACGACGTCTACGGCCACCTGCGTGGCGACCGGGTGCTCCGCCAGCTCGCCGACCGGGTCCGCGCCACCTGCCGGCCGCAGGACGTGTTGTTCCGCTACGGCGGCGACGAATTCGTCGTGGTGCTACCGCAGACCGACCGCACCGAGGCGGTCCGGCTCGCCCTGCGGCTGACCGAACGGATCCGCAACACCGAGTTTCCCGGCGACCCGCCGCTGCACCTGACGGTCAGCCTCGGGGTGGCGAGCGCACCAGCGGACGGCACCACCGCCGAACACCTGCTGGACCACGCCGACCGGCGCAACTACCTCGCCAAACGGCGAGGGCGGGACAGTGCGGTCGCCGACGACGTCGAGATCGCCGACGACAGCGGCTCGCGGCTGTGGGAGCGCGACGAGGCGCTGCGCCGTACCCACGAATTCCTGACCCGGTTGCAGGTCACCGGACGCGGGTCGGCCCGGGTCCACGGGCAGCGGGGTGCCGGGCACACCCGTTTCCTCGCCGAGACCGCCCGACTGGCGGCGCTGCGCGGGTTCGCCGTGGTCACGGTGCCGCCCGAACCGGAGCCGCTGCCGTTGCCGGTCTTCGCCGACCAGGTGCTGCTGATCGCCGACCTGGCCGCCGTCGACCGGGTACCGCAGCTGCTGCGGGTCTGGTCCCGGCCGCGACTGCTGCCCGCCGTGCTCGGGTTGGTGCAGGCTAGCACCGGCCCGGCCGGACCGGCCCGGCCGTCCGGTCCCGCCGGTGCCGGCGAGCCGGTCTCGGTGGCCGGTCCCGGACCGCTGCCCGGTGTCGGTCCGTCCGGTGTGCACCTGCCGGAGCTGGAGCAGATCGAGCTGGCCCCGTGGTCGCCGGCGACGACCCGGATCTGGTTACGAACCGCGCTGCGCGGCGAACCCAGCCGAACCCTGGTTAACTGGTTCGTCCGACAGACCGGTGGGCTGCCGGCCGCCGCAGACCGGGAACTCGACCGGGTCCGTAGCCGCCGTGGCCTGGTCGGTTCCGGCACCGGCGGCTGGACGTTGAGCCCGGACCTGCTCGGCCGGCCACGGCGGCGGGTGCGGCTGCCGGCCCCGCTGACCCCGCTGATCGGCCGGGACCGCGACGTCGCCCGGATCGACGCGCTGCTGGCGACCAGCCGGCTGGTCACGCTCGTCGGAGCCGGCGGGATCGGCAAGACCCGGCTGTCGCTGTCGGTGGCCGCCGGCCTCGCGGCCCGCTTCGACGACGGGGTGTGCTTCGTGGCGCTGGCCGCCTGCCGCACCGCGACGGAGGTGCTCACCGCGGTCGCCGCCGCACTGGACGTGCCGGTGCGCGCCGGGCAGGCGGTGCTGGACGCGGTGGTCGACCACACCGCGGACAGCGAGTTGCTGCTGGTGCTGGACAATCTGGAGCAGGCGTTGACCGCCGGTCCGCCGTTGGGCCAGCTGCTGGCCGCCGCCGGGCGCATTCGGGTGCTGGCCACCAGCCGGGAGCCGTTGGGGATCTACGGCGAACAGGTCTACCGGGTGCCGCCGCTGCCGCTGCCCCGGCTCGACGACCTGCCGCGCGGGGCGTCGGCCGCCGCGCGCGCGGTGGCGCAGCATCCGGCGATCGCCCTGTTCGACCAGCTCGCCCGGGCGGCCGACGCGGACTTCAGGCTGACCGCCGACGCGCTGCCGGCGGTCGCCGAGCTGTGCCGGCGGCTGGACGGCCTGCCGCTGGCGATCGAGCTGGCCGCCGCGCGTACCGACCAGTTGAGCCCGGCGGCGCTGCTGGACCGGCTCAACCCGCATCTGGACCCGCTCGGCCCCGGGCCACGCGACCGGCCGGCCCGCCAGCGGACCCTGCACGGCACCGTCGACTGGAGTTTCGGCCTGCTGCAGCCGGAGCACCGGGACGTCTTCACCGCGGCCGCCGTCTTCACCGCCGAGCCGACGGCAGCTGCCGTGGCCACCGTCGCCGGGCTGGCGCCGGTGGCCGGTGCCGGGCCGGTGGCCGGCGCTGCGTCCTCGGCCGTCGACGCCGTCGCCGAAGCGTTGGAGGCGCTGGTCCGCAAGAGCCTGGTGGTGGCGGTGACCGGGCGGTCCGGCACCCGCCGGTACGCGATGCTGAACACCATCCAGGCCCGGGCCCGGCAACTGTGCACCGCCGGGCAGCGGGCCCGGCAGCTGCGCAACCACCTGGCGTACTGCGCCGGGCTGGCGGACCGGGCGGCCGCCGGGATGGCCGGGCCGGAGCAGAGCCGCTGGGCCGACGAGCTCGACCAGGAGTACCCGGACCTGCGGGCCGCGCTGGAGCATGCGCTCGCCGCCGACGACCTGGCCACCGCGACCCGGCTGTGCCTCGGGTTGTGGCGGTACTGGCGCAACGGCAACCAGATCCGTGACGGCCGCCAGTGGCTCGACCGGCTGCTCTGCGCCCCTGCCGGGCTGGCCGTGGAGCACCGCCGCCAACTGCTCTATCCGGCGGCGGTGCTGGCCGCCACCCAGGACGACACCGCCACCGCCGCCCGACTCGGCGGGGAGTGCCTGCGCCTCACCGAGCAGGCCGGCGACGCCGAAGGAGTGGCGCAGGCCCGCAACATCCTCGGCGTCGCGGCGATGCTCGCCGGCCGGTACGACGAGGCCGGCGAACACTTCCGGTACGGCCTGGAGGTGTGGCGCGAGCTCGGGGCGAAGCCCGGCATGGCGATCGCGCTCGGCAACCTCGCCAAGGTCTGCCTGCGGGCCGGCGACATCGCCGACGCCGACTGGCACATCAACCAGTGCCTGGCGCTGGAGCGGGAGGCGGGCAACAGTCGCGGCGTACTGCTCGGGTTGACCTGCCTGGCCGAGATCCTGCTCGCCCGGCCGGACCCGCCCGGTGCGGCCGCCGTGGCCCGGGAAGCGCTCGACCTGGCCACCGGGCTGGGGGACCTGTTCGGCGAGGCGGTCGCGCTGCACCATCTCGGGCAGTGCGAGCTGGCCGGCGGGGACCGGCCGGCCGCGCTGCGGTTGTTCGTCGCGGCCCTGGAACGGCGGTTCGAGCTCGGGGACCGGGCGGATCTGTCCACCTCGTTGGAGACGGTGGCCGAGGTGATCGTCGACGACGATCCGGCCCTGGCGGTACGGATTCTCGCCGCAGTCGATTCGCTGCGGTACCGGTTCGGTCTGGTCGCGCCGGTGGCCGTGCAGCGGCGGCGGGACGCCGCCCTGGCCGCCGCCCGGCGCGGGTTGAGCGGTGACTCGTTCGACGCCGCCTGGTACACGGGGGTGGCCACCCCGCTGGACCTGGTCGTCGACCAGGCACTGGACTGCGCACCGGAGGGACCCCGGGACCCGGCCACGGTGCTAGGGTCCCGGGGGTGATCGAAGCAGCTGTCCACCTTGCCGCCCAACCCCGTCTCGACACCTTGGTCACCGAGTGGCGCTCCGAGACGCAGCGGCTGCGTACCGACTATGCCGGCACCGCGTGGCTCGGTGACCGCCCGGCGGACGACACCGGTCTGGCCGGCCCCGACTACACCCGCCGCAGCGTGGACGTGCAGCTGTTCCTGCCGGACACCCACTGGTACGCCGTCGAGGCCCTGGACGACGTGGAGATCCAGGTGACCGGCGGGCTGGTGCAGGTGGCTGCCACCGCCCGGCAGACCCAAGGACTGGTCGGCGCGCTCGCCGCGCCGACGGTGGACTTCTTCGAGCACCCCGACGGCGAACCCGGCGTCGGGATCTGCCTGTCCCTGAGCGGCGAGATCTGGTCCAACCTGGGGCTGTCCTACCGGGTGAGCGTGCTCTGCCGGCCGGACGCGGTGCTGCGGTCCGGTGGGCGGGCCGACGACGAGCCGGCCGACGAGGACTGACCGGGCCGGACCTGGCGGGCCGGCCTACCCGGGCCGGCCTACCCTGGTCGGGTGGTGAGCGACACCCTGCTCGACCGGGCCACCTGGACTCGGCGCCGCGACGCGCACGCCGAGCGCGTCGACCGGCTGGTGGGCGGTCACCTGGAGCGCCGCCGCAGGGGTGAGCCGCATCCGGTCGCGGACTTCCTGTTCACCTACTACGCGTACCGGCCGGCGCAGTTGCGTCGCTGGCATCCGGGGGCGGGGGTGCGGCTCGCCGACACCGAGCCGACGCAGTGGGGCCGGGACTACCGGACGGTCCCGAGCGGCGACGGGGTGGCGGTCACCGTGGACACCGCCGGGCTGCTGGCCCGGCGCGGCGAGTTCGTGACCTGGGTACGGGACCTGCTGGCCCGCACCGCGGCCCGGCCGGCGCACCTGGGCTGCTTCGGCCTGCACGAGTGGGCGATGGTCTACCGGCAGCCCGCTGACGAGGTCCGCCACCACCGGTGGCCGCTGCGGATGAGTCCGGCCGGCGTCGCCGAGTTCGTCGACGGCCAGCGGATCCGGTGCAGCCATTTCGACGCGTACCGATTCTTCACCCCGGCGGCGCGGTCGCTGAACCTGCTCTCCCCGCAGCGCTCCAACCAGGCCGACTTCGAACAACCGGGCTGCCTGCATGCCAACATGGATTTGTACAAGTGGTCCTTTCGGTTGAGTCCGCTGGTCCCTGGCGAGCTGGTGGTGGACTGCTTCGAGTTGGCCCGTGACATCCGGGACCTGGACATGCGGGCCAGTCCGTACGACCTGCGGGAACTGGGCTATCCGCCGGTGCGGATCGAGACCGCGGCGGGTCGGGCCGAGTACGCGACGATGCAGCGGGATTTCGCCGAGCGGGCTGCGGTACTGCGGGGCCGCCTGTCGCGGTGTATCGCCCGATTCGATGGGTTTGGTCAGTCGGATCAGCTGAGCTGACATTTCCGACTCACCATCAGCTTTCTGTGCCAATCGTGGACGCCTGCTGACCGCTGCCCTAATTCAGTCAACTCCAATGGTTGACCGGACCTAGACGTTCAATTAATCTCAAGCGCAGCAACAAGCTAGAACGTCAGGTGGAAGTCAAGGAGCGGCCCAGCGAACGGCTCCCGGGCCGACAAGGAGGTGCGCGATGTTGGCGGAACTGTCGACGTCCTGGGATGCCACCCAGGACTACGACCTGGACATCGACGTGGACGGGCTGGACCTCGGGCCACTCACCGTCACCGCGATGCGGGACTCGGTGGCACTGCCCGAGACCGGAGCGTCCTCGGCCGGCGACGGCGGTCGGGCCTCCTGCTCCTGCTGCTACGTCACCTGATCCACCGGCGCCCCCGTCGGCGCCGGTCACCGACGTCCTCGCCGACCGCGAGGCGAACCTCTCCCGAAAGGTGCATCACATGTCCGACGAAATCATCGACGTCGAAGACCTCGAGCTGGACGAGCTGTCGGTCAGCTCCATCCGCGACTCGGCCGCGCTGCCCGAGACCGGTGCCTCCTCCGGCTCGTCGAGCTGCAGCTCCAGCTCCTGCTGCGGCGCCAGCTCGTGCTGCGCCTCCTGCGCCGACTCCCTGGAGCCGACGGTCTGACGCCAACCACCGCCCCGACCGAGGGCACCACCGGCAGTGTCAGGGATTGCCGGTAGCCGAGGCCGGGCGAATCACGTCAGTTCGATCGAGCGGAGGGGGCGCGGTGCGCCCCCTCCGCCCGTCACATGCCCAAGGAGTGCTCGTGGAAGTCTTCGCCCGTCTCGACAGCGTCACCAAGACGTACGGCAAGGTGGTCGCGCTCGACGCGGTCTCCCTCGTGGTGCCCGCCGGGGTCACCGCCGTGCTCGGCCCCAACGGTGCCGGCAAGTCCACCATGATCGAAATTCTCGCTGGTCTGCGCCGCCCCGGCTCGGGTCGGGTCGAGGTGCTCGGCGGGGATCCCGCCGACGTACGGATCAAGGGCCGCCTCGGCCTCACCCCGCAGCGCACCGCCCTGCCCTGGCGGCTCACCGTCGCCGAGACCCTCGCCCTGGTCGCCGCCCACTACCCGGACCCGGTGTCCCGCGCCGACCTGGTCGAGCAGCTCGGCCTCGGCCCGTTCCTGACCAAGCGGTGCGGCAGCCTCTCCGGCGGCCAGCGCCGCCGGGTCGCCCTGGCCACCGCCCTGGTCGGTCGCCCCGAACTGCTCTTCCTCGACGAGCCGACCACCGGTCTGGACGCCGACAGCCGCGACGGACTGTGGACGGCGATCGCCGCCGTCGCCGCCGCCGGCAGCGCGGTGCTGCTCACCACCCACGACATGGCCGAGGCCGAACACCTCGCCGAACAGGTCGTGGTGGTCACCGGCGGGCAGATCGCCCGCACCGGTGCGGTGGCCGAGGTGGTCGCCGAGGTCGGGTTGCACCTGGTCGACATCGAGGTGACCGGCGCGCTGCCGCCGATCGCCGTCTCCGGCCCCGCCGACCGGGTGACCACCGTCGGCAACCGGACCCACATCTACACCGCCGACCCGGACGCCACCGTCCGGGCACTGGTCCGCGCCGAGGTGCCGTTCACCGGAATCCGGGTCGAGCGGGTCGGCCTGGAGGAAGCGATCCGCACGATCAGCCGGTCCACCGACCCGGGTGCCGTCACCCGGCCCGGGATCCGCGTTGCCGAGAAGGTGGCCTGACATGCGCTACGTCCTGCTGCACGCCCGCGCGCACGCCCTCGACACGCTGCGGATGCCCGCCTACTGGGCCCCCGCGCTGGGCTTCCCGCTGGTCTTCTTCCTGCTGTTCGGGCTGGTCAACGCCAACCGCTTCGCCGACCTCGGGCTGGGCAGCGAGTACGCGATCACCCCGTTCCTGCTCTACACCACGCTCAACGTCACGGTCGCCTCGCTCGCCGCCGGCGTCGCCGCCGACCGGGAGAACCCGTGGGAGCAGCGGCTGCGGCTGCTGCCGCTGTCCCCGCTGACCCGGTTCGCCGGCCGGCTGGTCTACGTTCTCGGCTTCAACGTGGTCAGCTGGATTCCGCTGCTGGTCGTCGCCGCGTTCACCACCGACCTGCGGCTGCCGCTGGTCGCCTGGCCGGTCTGGCTCGGCGCGGTGGTGCTCGGCGCCGTCCCGTTCGGCCTGCTCGGCATGGCCATCGGCTACCGGTTCGCCCCGCAGCCGGCGATGATGCTGGCCAACCTGCTGTTCATGCTGCTGGCGTTCTTCGGTGGGCTGTTCGTGCCGATCGACTTCCTGCCGTCGGCGCTGCACGCCGTGGTGCCGTACGTGCCCACCTACCAGTACCAGTACTTCGTGCTGGCGCTGATCGACCGGGCCGACCACCTGGTCGGGCCGAGCTGGATCGCTTTCCTACTGCTGGGCTGGACGGCGCTGTTCGCTCTGCTCGCCCGCGCCGCGTTCCGGCGTGACGAGGGGGTGCGGTACGGATGAGCGAGGCCGCCGTCGTCCCGGCCACCGCCGACCGGCGGCCGGCGACCGAACCCACCCTGGCGCCGTACGCGCTGGTCCGGCTGGCCGCGCTGCCGTACCCGCCGACCCCGGACGGTGCCCGCGAGTTCCGTGCCGCGCTGCGCCGGCTGGTCGAACTGCGGTCGCGGATCACTGAGCTGGCCCCCCGGCTCGCCGACGCGCTCTACGCCAGCGCGGACGGACACCCGGCCGACTTTCACCGCAAGGCGGTGCTGCCGCTGCGCCGCGACGTGCACAACGGACGGCTGCCCCGGCCGGACCGGGTCGCCGAACTCGGCGGCCTGCTCGACCGGGTGCCCGACCTGCCGGCCTGGCTGGCCGTCATGCGCCAGGCCGCGCAGGTGCGCGCCGAGCTCGGTGAGCTGGCCGCCGGCGCGCTCGGCGCGGAACGTGCCGCGCTCGCCGAGGTCTGCGCCGCCGAACCACTGCGCCGCGCGGTCACCCTCACCGGCGCGGACCTGCTGCGCGGGATCGACCGGGCGGCCGCCAGCGGGGCCAACCCGGACAGCCGGGCCCGCAAGTCCGAACCCAACGCGCTGCGCTACGCGCTGCGGGCCACCGCGAAGACCAGCCCGCTGTCCTGGTTCACCTACGTCGCCTGGGGCAACTGGACCACGCCACCGGAACTGGCCGCCGGTGACGCGGCCCCGGCCGGCGGGCAGCCGGTGGCCGTCGCCCAGGCCAACCGGACCCTGCTGGCCCGGCTGCTCGCCGCGGTGATCGCCGACCCCGGGTTGCGGGACACGGTGCCGCACCGGCTGGCCGCCGCGATCACCGTCACCGGCGACCAGTTGACGTTCCGTCGGGACCGCCCGGTGCAGGGCGTCGACCGGGTCATCTCGGTGCTGGAGGAGGAGGTGTCGCTGGCCTGCACCGGACCGCTGCGGCTGCTGCTCGACCGGACCCGGGCCGCCGGGCCGGCCGGCATCACCCCCGGCGACCTGGTCGCCGAACTGGCCCGCCGGCTGCCCGGCGGTCCGCCGCGGACCACCGCCGCCGCGACCCGCTACGTCGGGCAGGTGCTCGACGCCGGGCTGCTGCTCGCCGTCGAACCCGTCGACCCGCAGGACCCGCAGGCCGTCCGGCACCTCGCCGACTGGCTGGACCGGCGCCACCGCGGCGAGCTGGCCGACCTGCTCACCGCGATCGACGAGCAGACCAGCGGCTTCGGAGCCGTTGCGGCCGGTGACCGGGCCGCCGCCCTGGGCCGGCTGCGTGACATCTGGCGGTCGGCGTACCAGGCGGTGGGGTTGCCCTGGTACGACGCGCCGGTGCTGGCCGAGGACGTGGCGCTGCGCGAACCGGTCCGGCTGGGCCGGCGCTACGGTCGGGCCGCCGCCGACCGGCTGCCCCGGCTGGCCGGGCTGGTCGAACTGTTCGACCAGTACCTGCCGCTGCGTCGGCTGGTCCGGGACCGCTTCGTCGCCCGGTACGGCGTCGGTGGACGCTGCGAGCGCGCCGCCGACTTCTCCACCGAGATGAGCCAGGTGTGGCGGGCCTACAACCTGGTCGCGCCGTCCGGGGTGATCAACCCCGACCCCGAGTTCGCCGACCTGGTCACCCCGGCGCTGCGGGAACTGGCCGACACCCGGGCCCGGTTGCTGGCCCGGATCCGGGCGGCGGCGCCGGCCGACGCGGCCGAGTTCACCCTCCCCGAGGAGATCGTCCGGGACGCGTCTGCGGCGCTGCCCGCCTGGGTCACCGCCCGGCCCGCCTCGTACGCGTTCTTCGTCCAGCCGGCCCGCCACGACGGCGGTGACCTGCTGGTGCTCAACCACGTGTACGCCGGCTGGGGCCGGTTCACCAGCCGGTTCCTGGACCTGGTGGCACCGCAGGCGAAGACGCAGCTGGCCGCGCAGATCCGGGCCGCCGCCGGGCGGCACGCCCAGGTGGCCCAGTTCCGCCCGGTCACCGGATTCAACGCCAACCTGCACCCGTTGCTGGTCGACCACGAGGTGGGCGAGGACGGCCGGTGGGCCGACCTGCTCGCCGACCGGGTCGGGCTGCGCCACGACCCGGTCACCGACCAGGTGCGGCTGGTCCGCGACGACACGGGAGCCGACCTGGACGTGCTCTACCTCGGGTTCCTCGTCCCGTTCGTGATGCCGGACCGGACCGTACCGCTGCACTTCGACCTCAGCAGCGGACTGGTCGGCCCCGGCCTGCTGGCCCCGACCGGCGAGCTGGCCGGGGCCCGGCACCGGACCCGGCTGCGCTACCACGACCTGGTGCTCAGCCGGCGGTCCTGGACGTTGCCGACCGACGCCGCCGGGCGGCTGCGCGCCGACCTGGACGCCGACGGCGACGTGCCGTTCGACGCGGTCAGCAGCTGGCGGGCCCGGCTCGGCCTGCCCGCCGAGGTGTTCGTCGCCGCCGCCGGCGTCGACGTACGCGGCGGCCCGGACGACTACCAGCGCTACCTGTCGCTGCCGAAACCGCAGTACGTCGACCTGGACAACGCCCTGCACCTGCGGAACCTGCCCCGGCTGCTGGGCCGCCACGACGGTCCGGTGCGCATCGAGGAGGCGCTGCCGGTGCCGGGGACCGGCAGCCCGCACGGGCGGGTCGTCGAGCTGGTCGCCGAAACCTATCGGAAGGGGTGGGGCGGCCATGACTGACGCCCTCGACATCGTCAGCTACTACTATTCGCCGACCAAACTGCCGCTGCTGCGCTCGGCGGTGCTGCCGGCCGCCCGGTGGGCCGCCGAGCAGGGGGTCGCCGTACACCTGGAACGACACTGGCTGCACGGCCCGCACCTGCGGATCCGGCTGGCCCGCCGGGACCAGGGCGACCCGGCGGACCTGGCGGTGGTCGCCGCCGCGGTCGCCCACCGGCTGCGCGGGCACCTCGCCGAGCGGCCCAGCACCGAGCAGATCAGCGTCGCCGACCTGCTGGCACAGGCCGAACAGGCCGGCCGGATCGAACTGGTGCCGCCGCCGTACCGGCCGATCCACCCGGACAACACGGTCCGCGTCGAGCCGGTGGACGACAGCGCGATGGCCACCCTGTTCGGCTCCGCCGAGGCCGTCGAGTGCCGATCCGAACTGCTGCGCCTCGGGGTGCCGGCGGTCGACGCCGCCGCCGACCAGTTGGCCGCCGCCGGCGACAGCACCGCCGCCCGGGTACGGACCTGCCTGACCGCGATGGCGCTGCACGCCAGCCGCTACCCGCTCGGGCTCGGCAACGGCCACCAGTCGTTCCTGTCGCACCTGGAGGAGTTCCTGGTGCTCAACGACCCGGACGGCCGGGTCCGGGCGGCGTTCGACGCCCAGTGGCGGCGCTCCGCCGACTCGGCGACCGCCCTGGTCGCCCGGCTGGCCGCCTCGACGGGCGCGCCGGAGCCGGCGTCGGGTGCCGGTCCGGCGGAGTCGGGGCTGGACCCAACCGAACGCGGGTGGGAACAGTGGACGGTGTCCGCCGCCGAGGTGACCGGGGCCGCGTACCAGCGGGGTGAGCTGCCCCGGGTGCCGGCGTTCAGCTACCTGGACCGGGCCGAGCAGATCGGCGACCCGGAGACGGTACGGCGCTGGCATCCGGACCGGACCGAGTACAGCGAGTACCACCAGATGCTGCGGCAGATCGACTTCGACCGGGTCCCGTACGAGCGGGAGTTCGTCACCTACCGGTTCGCCACCAACGTGCTCTACCTGCTGCTCGGCCTGCTGGACGTCCGGCCGACGGAGCGCTATCTGGCCGCCTACCTGCTGAGCCGGGCAGCGGAGCGGATCACCGGGATCACCTGGCAGGAACGGATCAACGGCTACCTGACCAGGCTGGCCGCGACCGAGCAGGAGGTGGCAGTCCAATGAGCCCTCGGCCTTCGACCGCCGAAGCCGGTCCCGCCGAAGCCGGTCCCGCTGTGCCGTCGGCGGCGGAGATCGTCGTGCGGCTGCGGCCGGTGGTGTTCGCCACCCCGACCGCCACCGGAGTGCACGTACGCGGCTGGTCGTCGAGCTTTACCGTCAGCGGCGGCGCCGGAGTGTGGAAGGTGTGGCAGGTCCTCGCCCGGCACCTGGCCGGTGGGCTGACCCCGCAGCGGCTGGCACAGCCGGCCGGACGGCCCGAGGTGGACCGGGTCATCCGACTGCTCCTCGACCAACTGCGGGAACACGACATGCTGGTCGAGGTGCCGGCCGGCTGGGGCGACCGGGAGGAACCGGATCTGCCGCCGGCCGACCTGGCCCGCTGGCTGGAGTCGGTGGCCGCCGATCCGGCGGCGGCCTGGCAGCGGCTGCGGTCGACCACGGTCACCGTCGCCGGCACCGGTGCGGTGGCGACGTCTGCGGCCCGCACGCTGACCGGCGCCGGCCTGGCCGTCGACCCGGTCGGCGACGCGACCACCCAGGACACCCTGGTACGGGCCGGCGAGGCGGCGGTCGCGGCCCGCTGCCTGCCAGAGACCGGGTACGTGACCCCGGTCGCCCCCCCGGACCAGGCGCTGACCCACGGCGCGGCGGTCGCGGCCCGACTGTCCCGCGAGACCGGCCCGGCGCTGACGGATTCGCCGGTGGCACCGGCGCTGGCCGCGCTGATCGGGGCCGCCGCGGCGCACCGCATCGTCTGCGCCGTCGCCGGCCTGCCCGACCCGGCCGAGGAGGCGGCCACCCTGCCCGGCGGGGAACCGGCCGCCCCCGGGCCGTACTACCCGTCGGTTCTGGTCGCCCGGCTCGACCCGGTCCGGGCCACGTACCACCCGTGGCTGCCGGCCGCCCGCGTGCCGCTGCCCGGCGGGCCGGCCGACATCGACGCGGTCGGGCTGCGGCTCGAAGCGTTGAGCGACCCGGAGCTTGGCGTACTGCCGCCGGCGGTCCCCGGTGACCTGCCGCAACTGCCGGCGATGCTGGCCCTGGCCGGCCCGGCGCTGGGGGTCGCGGCCACCGCCGACGCCGCCCGGGTCGACGCCACCCTGCGGTACGCCGAGACCGTCCTCGGTCTCGGCACACCGCGCGGCGACGGCGACGCGCGGGACGCCGGTGCCGGGGAGGGTGCCGGTTCAGCGGCCCGCTGGGCGGAGACGGCCGCGATCGGCGTCGACGCCCGGCACGCCAGCGGGGCGGCGCTGCGCCGGCTGGTGCACGCCGTACACCGCCGGCTCGACACCGACCCGGTGCCGGAGGCCGAGTGGGCCGGCGAACCGGCGGCGCGTCGCTGGTGGAAGGCGCTCACCCTGCGGTTCGCCGTACCGGCGCGGGTGGTGGCCCGCCGGTTGCCGGCCGGCGCGGTACACGCCGAGATCGTTACCGACGCCGGGCCGCTGGCCTGGGCGGTGGAGGCCACCGCCGCCGACGCGGTGGCGATGGCGGCGCTGGCCGCCACCGGCGTCGCCCAGGCCCGGGCAGCCGGCGTCGAGGTGCCGGCCGGGCCGGCGAGCCTGACCGGCGCGGCACCGACCTGGCGGCCGGCCGACCAGCACCTGGCACCGTGGACGGACGACAGCTGGTACTGGCCGGCCGGGGTGATCGACAACGAGGAGCGGTTGCAGGCGGCGCTGCGGGCGGCGCTCACCGCCGACGGCGCGACCCTGACCGGGCGACCGGTGGTGCCGGTCACCGCCGGCCCCGCCGACGCGGGCCCCGATGCCGACTCGGTCGTCCACGCGCTGGCCGTCACCGGTTTCGTGGCGCAGGGCTTCCGGTGGATCGCGACCGCCGTCACTGCCGACACCGTCACTGCCGACTCCGCCACCGCGAGCCGAGGAGCCTGAACCATGTCGACCCGTACCGTTGCGACCCCGACCGACGACCTCGCGGCGGCGCTGGCCGCCGCCGGTCACCCGGCCGTCCCGGTGCTGGACGCCGAGACGGCGCTGGACGCGGTTACCGCGCTGGACACCGAGACGGTGCCAGACAGCGCCGGTGGCCGGACCGCGGTCGTCCTGCTGGACCGCTGGACCCCGGCGTTGGCCGCGCAGCTGAGCAGCCGGGCCTGGGAGACCGCCACGACGGTCGTCCCGGTCCGCCTCGACGGCGGCCTGGTGCTGGTCGGCCCGGTGCTGCGGCCGAGAGCCGGCACCTGCCTGGCCTGCGCCGAGCAGGCCCGGCTGCGGGTGTTCGGGCCGGGCGTGCCGAGCCGGGACCCGCAGCTGCGGCAGGGCGGCGTGATCCCGCCGAGCCTGCTGCCGATGGTGGCCGGCACGGTCGGCGACGCGCTGGCCGACCCGGGCCGGTTGGACGCGACGGTGGTGGCGATCCGCACCGACCACGCCACCGTCAGCAGCCACCGGGTCCGGCCCCGCCGGCAGGGCTGCCGGATCTGCCGGCCGATGCCGTTGGACACCCCACACGGTGCCGAGGTGCCGCTGACCGCCGCCCCGACCAGCGACCCGTACTCGCTGCGCGGCGACAATCCACGGACCAGCCGGGCCGCGTTGCGTGCCGAACTGTTCGACTGGCGGCACGGGCCGGTCGCCCACATGATCCGTACCGAGCGCTCGCCGATGGCGTTGAGCACCAGCGAACTGTCCAGCGACACGGCGGTCCGCGAGGCCGGCTACGGCCGGGCCCGCAGCTTCGCCGAGTCGGAGCGGATCGCCCTGTTCGAGGCGGTGGAGCGGGCCACCGGGATGCGGCCGCACCGACGGCGTACCGCCGTCGAAGCGGCCTTCGCCGACCTCGGCCCGGACCGGGCGGTCGACCCGGCCCGGCTCGGCCTGCACGACCCGGCGTACTACGACCACCCGGCGTTCCGGATGGTGCCGTACACGCCGCAGACCCGGGTGCGCTGGGTGCACGGCTGGTCGCTGGGCCGCCGCCGCCCGGTGCTGGTGCCGGAGCACGTCGCCTACTGGGGACTGCACCGCAGCGACGGCCCCCGGTTCCTCTACGAGAGCTCCAACGGCTGCGGGCTGGGCAACAGCGCCGTCGAAGCCGCGCTGTACGGCATGTACGAGGTCGCCGAACGGGACGCGTTCCTGATGGCCTGGTACGCGCGGACCCCGCTGCGGCCGGTCGCCGTCCCCGACGACGACCCGGTGCTGCCGCACCTGGTCGACCGGCTCGACACGGTCGGCTACGACCTGCTGTTCTTCGACGCCACCAACGACCTCGGGGTGCCGACCGTGCTGGCCCTGGTGCTGCACCGCGACCCGACCAGCGGCGCCCCGCAGGCGTTCTTCGCCGCCGGTGCCCACCCGGACCCCCGGTCGGCGCTGCGGTCGGCGGCGGCCGAGGCGGTGGTCGACGTGTTCAGCCTGCCCGAGGTGGCCCGCAACAAACCCGGCCATCTGGACCCGGACCGGCTGCAGGCGATGTTCGACGACCCCCGGCTGGTCACCGGCCTGGAGGAACACGTCGCGGTGAACACCCTGCCGCAGGCCCGGCAGCGGTACGAGTTCCTGCTCACCGGCGACGCGCCGGCGCACTGGCGGGACGTGTGGCCGGACCGGCCGGCCCCGGTGACCGACCTCGCGGTGCTGCTCGGCGAGACCGTCGAGCGGTGGGCGGGGCACGGCCTGGAGGTGATCGTGGTGGACCAGACCGACCCGGCAACCAGGGACCGGCTGGGACTGCACTCGGCGAAGGTGATCGTCCCCGGCACGTTGCCGATGACGTTCGGCCACGTGCACCACCGCACCCGGGGTCTGGACCGGCTGCTACGGGTCCCGGCCCAGCTGGGCCGGCTGCCGGCCCCGCTGACCTACTCCGACCTGCCCCTCTACCCGCACCCGTTCCCGTGAGGTCGGCCATGTCGTCCAGTCAGCTCACCGCCAGTCAGCTCACCAATACGCTCGCCGAGGTGTACGCGCACGGCCCCGGCAAGGACGTCCGGCCCGCGCCGGCGCGTCCGTACCGTCGCCGGCCCGCCGGTCCGGCCGTGTCGTTCGCCGAGCTGGCGGCCGTCGTCGGGCCGGCCGGTGCCCGGCTGGTCCGGACGCTCGGTACGGCGCTGTCGCCGCGCCGGTTCGAGCCGTGGAACGGCTTCAACGAGCACCGGGCGTACCCGTCGCCCCGGGCGGCGCACCTGGTCGACGTGCTGCTGCGGCACGACGGCGTCGACTGGCTGGTCGACCCGGTCCGCGAACTGCTGTGTCCAGCGTCCGCTGAGTCGTCCGTCGGAGCGCCGGACGGGTCGGTCGAGCTGGTGCTGCGGGAGCACCCGGCGCGGATGCCGGCCGGCTACGGCCAGCTCGCCGGCGCGCTGGCCGCGCTGGAGGCCGGTCACGTCGCCGGCGCGCTCGCCGAGGCCGCCGCCGGCCACGGGCTGCGGTACGCCGTCACCACGGCCACTGCCACCATCATCACTGTCGGCGGGCCGTGGCTCACCGTCACGCTCGGACCGTCGACCACGCCCACCTGGTCACGGCACCGGCTGCGGGCGGTACGCAGCTCCGGGCTGAGTCCACGCGGCTTCGGCGCGGACCCCCGGCCGCTGCCGGCGGAGGCGTTCGAGCGGCTGGTCGCCGCCGCGTACCGGCCGCCGGCCGGGTCACCGGCGACCGCCGGTACGCAGCTGCGGCACACCGTCGCGGTCGGCAACGTCGCCGGCCGGGCGGCCGGCTGGTACCACCTGGACCCGGCCACCGCCGGCCGACCCGGGGCTGTTCCGCCGCAGCCGACCCGGCCGGGTGACGCGACCGGGCAGGTGCAGCGGGCGTACAGCTATCCGCGTACCGAGGTCGACGTGGCCGGCATGCCGCTGGCCTGGCTGGTCAGCGCCGACCTGCCGGCCGCGGTCCGCGTCGGCGGCCCGGCGGCGTACCGGCGGCTGCTGCACGCGGCCGGTGCCGCCGCCCAGCACGTCGGCACCGCCGCCGCCGAGGTCGGCCTGTTCTGCCGGCCGGTCCGCGCGGTGCGGGAAGCCGCCGCCGAGGCGGCCGCCGGTCTGCCCGCCGGGCACGACCTGATCTACCTGTTGTTGATCGGCCGGTCACGGGTGCGTGACTTCGCCTACGACCTGAGCAACCCGGAGGTGTCGCCGTGACCGCCCCGACCATCACCGCCACCACCACCCGCACCTGGGTGGGCCTGCACTGTTTCGCCTACTGGTCGCCGGCCGACCTGGACACCTTCCTGGCGGTGACCGTGGCGCCGCTGCTGGCCCGGCTGCGCGCCGACGGCGCGATCGCCGACTGGTTCTACATCCGCTACTGGGAGGGCGGACCGCATCTGCGGATCCGAGTTCGGGACCCGTTGCCGGGCGTCGGCGACCGGTTGCGGGCGGAGCTGGCCGAACTCGTCGGCCAGGCACCGTACGAGGCGTTCGCCATGGACAGCGGGAGCTACTACCGGCGGCTGGGTGGCAGCGCCGCCCGGTCGGCCGCCGGCTGGCACGACCACGGCGACGTCCGGGAGATCCCGTACCGGCCGGAGACCGCCCGGTACGGCGGACCGCAGGCGCTGCCGGTCGCCGAGGACGTGTTCTGCCGGTCCAGCGAGATCGCCGCCCGGATCGTCGGCGCGGTCCCGCCCGGCCCGGCCCGGCTGTCCGTCGCCGCCGAGCTGGCCACCGCGACCGCCGCCGCGTTGGGCCTGGACGAGTTGGGTGCCGCCCGGTGGCTGCGCGGTCACGCAGCCGGTTGGCGGTGGCAGAACGAGGTGGCGATGCTGCCGGCCGCGGCGGTGCAGGGGCAGGCGGCCCGGGTGCTGGCCAGCCAGGGTGCCGCGCTGCGCCACCGGTGGGACCGGACCGTGGCCCGGGTCGGTGCGCAGCGTACGGACGCCGCCGGCCTGGCGGGGGAGCGGTCGCCGGCCGGGTACTGGGCGCAGGTCGTCCGGGCCGCCCGCGACGCGTTGGAGGGGCCGGCCGCTGCCGGACCGGCCGACCAGCGGTGGCGCTGGGTGTGGGGCTCCCAGCTGCACATGCTGTTCAACCGGTTGGGCATCCTGCCGGATGAGGAGCGGTCGGTGTGTTGGCTGGTCGCCGGGACCGCGCTGGCGCCGGGCGGGCCGATGGACTTCTTCGCCGACGGGGCGGCGGCCGCCGACCGTCGCTACCACGAGGCGAGCAAGTTCCTACCAGGAATGTTGCAGACGCAGAGGCCGCGCGAGGCCGTCTCGGAACGGAGCGGGACCCCGTTCCGGTTCGGCGGCCGGCCGGTTCCTCTGCCCGCCGGGGACCCGCCGCGTGCCGCGCTCGCTGATGTGCTGCGCCGGCGGGTCTCCGGTCGGGGGCGGCTGACCGGGCCGGTCACCGCCGAGCAGCTGGGCACCCTGGTGTGGAGCGCGCACGGGGTGACCCATCGCAGCCAGGTGCCGCTGCCCAACGGGGATCTGTACGACTACGCCCACCGCCCGTACCCGAGCGCCGGTGCGGCGTACACGGCGCGGATGCGGCTGATCGTGCGCGACGTCGCCGGTGTCGCCCCCGGCGCGTACCACGTCGACGACCTCGACCGGCAGTTGTGGCGGCTCGGGCCGGCTCCGTCGGTGCCGGAGCTGGAGGCGTCGTCGATGTGGTTCGGGGCGGACGCCCTCGACGTCGGCGGGATCGAGCTGGCCGAGGTGCCGGCGCTGCTCGGTCTCTACGTGCAGCTGGGCGAACTGCGGGAACGCTACGGGATGCGGGCGCTGCGGTTCGCGGTGGCGGAGGCGGGTCACCTGGCGCAGGCGCTGTCGATGGTGGCGGCGGCGAGCGGGCTGGCGCTCGGCATGATCGGCGGCTTCTACGACGACGTCGCCCACGAACTGCTCGGCCTGGACGGCATCGACGACGTGCTGGTCTACCTGCTGCCGGTGGGTCGTCTCCCGGGAGGTGCGCGGTGAGCCCGCGACCGGCAGACGGTGCCCGGTTCACAGACGGCGCCAGTTTTACGGACGGTGCCGGGTTCGCAGACGGTGCAGCCCCCGACCGTCAGGGAACGTCGGGGGCTGTGTCCAGTGTGCCACGGCAACCCGGGTCCGCGCGACCGCCCGGCGGCACCGGTCCGCCGACCCCGGCGGTACGGGTGCTCGACGGCGTGAATCAGCTGCGTGCCGTCGCCGATCCGATCCGGTTGCGGGTGCTCGCGGTGCTCACCGCCGAGCCGGACCGGGCCCTGTCCGCCCGCCAACTGGCCCACCAGCTGGGCATCACGTTCAGCCTGATGCACTACCACCTGCGGGTGCTGTCCGAGGAGGGGATGATCCGGGTGGTCAACCAGCGGACCGACCAGGGCCGGGCGGAGCGGTACTTCCAGGCCGCGCAGTTGGCGCTGCGCTGGGACTTCCCGCCGGCTGACCGGTCCGGCGACGACGCCGCGTCGGCGGACCGGCCGGGCGACGACGGGTCAGACGGGAAGCAGGCCGGATGAGCGGACGAACAGGTCGATCCGGTCGGCCAGGTTCTCCTTCATCGGTGGGCACGGTGCCGTGCCCTCCCGCCACAGTTTCGGGCAGGCGCCGCCGCACACCGGCAGGATCGGGCAGCTCTGGCAGCCGGTCTCGCCGGCGCGCAGCCCGGTGTACCAGTCGTCGAACTGGCCGGTCGGCCGCAACTGGTCGACCGGTGCCCGGTCCACGGTGTCCAGATGCTGTTCGGTGAAGCCGGGCACCAGCGGCTGCTCGGTGCAGGAGTAGATCCGCCCGTCCGGGGCGATCACCTCGCTGTGCCGGGAGACGGCGGTGCACACCACCCGTACCGGGTGGGTGGGCAGCAGCCGGCAGTGCAGTCCGGCCGCGAGGTAGGCGGCGTACCAGCGCAGTTCGGTCTCGGCGGCCTGCTGCTGGCGCAGCCGTACGTCGCTGACGTCGTTGCCCCACGAGTGGACCGGTGCCGGGTAGAACCGGATCCGGGGGTCGGCGAGGCCGGCGTCGCGCATCGCCGCGGCGAACTCGTCGGCCCGGTCGGCGTTGTGCCGGCCGATGTTGGTCCGTACGGTCACCTGCAGCCCGACCAGCTCCGGATCGGTGAGCACGGTACGCAGCGCGGCGGTGATCCGGTGGAAGGAGCTCTGCCCACTGTTCAACGGTCGGGCGGCGTCGTGCACCTCCGCCGGCCCGTCGATGGTGATCTCCATCCGGTCGATTCGGCAGTCCAGATGCAGGGTGCGCAGCTTGCGGGCGTCGAGCAGGGCGCCGTTGGTGACCAGCATCGCCGAGTAGCCGACCCGGTGCCGGGCCGCAGCGGCCACGAACCGGGCGGACAGCGAGCGGAGTACCGCGTACCCCATCAGGGGTTCGCCGCCGAACCACCGCACCACCACGGTGTCGTGCTCGCCGCTGGCCATGGCGTGTTCGACCCGGGCGGCGATGGCGTCGCGGTGCCGGGTCGGCCGGGTGGCCGGGGTGTCCCGACGATGCTCCTGCCCGCAGTAGTCGCAGCCCATGTTGCAGTAGCCGGTCGGCATCAGCACGAACTGTCGGTGCCGGGTGTCGTCGGCAGCCTGCGCGCCGGCGTCGATCGTCGCGGCGGTTTCGTCGATGTCGGCGGGCACCAGCAGGCCGAGCCCGGCGAGCCGGGCCTGCTCGTCGGCGGGCAGGCCGGCCGGTCCGGGTCCGTCCAGGAGGGTCCGCACGGTGCCGGTGTCGAGCAGGAGGGTACGGGCCCGTCCGGTGTGGAACACGGCGCGCAGTTGTCGGCCGGACGGGTGCCGGTAGGTGGTCGGGCTGAACACGAGGTAGCGGCTGAGCACGAGGTCGGACTGGGCCATGGGGGAGCCTTTCGGAGGGTCTCGACGAGTGGCTACCGGGGTGATGGACCGTGGTGGATCGTGCAGCGGTGGACCGTGGGGTGCAACGTCACCGGACCCGGAGCGGTCGCTCCGGGTCCGGTGCGGGGGAGAGCTGCGGGTCAGCTGAAGGCGCAGGCGAAGTTGACGCTGGAGCCGTCGTCACGCAGGCCGGTGCCGTCGGTGGGCAGCTCGAAGACGACCATGCTCTGGCTGGTTGTCTCGTCCGGCTGCGGGGCTTCGACGGCGGCCTGGGTGGCCGGGGCGGCGATGGCGATCGCGGCGACGACGGCGAAGAGGGGGTTGGTGGGCACGGTCGACCTCCGAAAGGGGGGTGGGGGTGGCGAAGAAAGTGGTGGCGCAGGTGGGGTGACGCGGGCAGGTGGGGGTGGTGCCGGCCCGCGCGGTGAGTCGGTGCAAATCGGGGTGGTACGATCTTGCTGACGTTCAAAATATGCTGAGCGACGGACGGAAGTCAATCGTCGGGGTAGAATCAACCGTGGAACGTTGGTTGAACGGAGGTCTGCGGTGACTGAGCTGATGGCCAGCCGGGTGATCGAGGACGTGGCCACCCTCAAGGCGCTCGCCGACCCCATCCGGATGCGGGTGCTGGAGCTCGCGATGTCCGAGCCCGAGCGGACCTGGACCGCCAAGGAGCTGGCGAAGATCGTGGGCGTCGCGCCCACCAAGATCTACTACCACATCAACCAGCTGGAACAGCACCAGCTGCTGCACATCCGGGACACCCGGGTGGTCAACGGCATCATCGAGAAGCAGTACGGTGCCGGCCAGCTCAACCTGACCTTCCACCGCCGATCCGGCGAGGAACCCAGCTCGGTGCACGAGGTGGTGGCCACCCTGCTTGACCAGATCAAGGACGAGATCGAGGCCGGGCTGAACGCCGGCACCATCTCCGGCAGCAGCGAGGCGCCCGATCCGGTCCGGATGATGCTCAGCCGGGGAGTCGCCGAGATCCCCGTGGACCGGATCGCCGAGTTCCGCCACGAGCTGCAGGCCCTGATGCGGCGGTTCGAGCAGGCCGGTGTCGCCCGCGACGGCACCACCACCGGCGGGCACCGGTTCGCGATGCTGGTCGGCATGCACCCGCTCGGGCTGTCCTGATCCCGCCTGCCGGGTTCAGCCCGCCTGCCCGTCAGGCCGGGCTGCCGGGCTGCCCGGGTCGGGTCGGGTCGGGCCGTCAGGTCCACCGGACGGCGACCCCGGCGGAGAACGCGCCGCTGCGCAGCTCCAACCGGACCGGGGTCAGCTCGCCGCTGACCGTGAAGGCCAGCGGGACCAGCATCCGACTCCCGGGCGGCACCGGCTCGGCGAAGACGTCCCGGCCGCCGTTCTCCTGCCGGGTCGCCGCCTCGTCCACCCCGACCCAGTCACCGGTCGGCAGGTACGCCCGCTGCAACGGCCCGTACCAGAACTGTTCGGTGTCGCTGCGGTTGCGCAACCCGACCGTGGCGACACACCGCCGGTCCTGCCCGCCGGCCGGCGCGCAGGCCATCCGGAAGACGGTGAACTCGAAGGCGGCCTCGGTCAGCAGCACCCCGAACCCGCCGGCCGGTGGCGCTCCGATCCACCCGCTGGCTGGCTGGTTGGCCCGGTCCAGCACCTCGGTGCCGTAGCTCACCGCGCGTACCGCCGCCACCGCCAGCCCGGTCAGCATCGCCAGCAGCAGGCCGAACACCAGCGGCGTCGCCGGGCGCCAGCGGCGCTTCGGCAGGGCCGACGCCGCCGGCAACCGCACCCGCCGCCCGGCCGGGGTGACCACCCGGCGTCGGTCGACCCGGCGCTCCCGCAGGCGGCGTCGCCACCCGTACCCGATCATCGCCACCACGACGAGTGCCGTCAGCCCGCCGATCAGCGGCACCGACGGGCGCTGCCACCAGGCCGGGTCCGTGGCCTCGATGGCGGCCGTCGGGGTCCACCGGGCGCTCGCGCAGTCGTACGGCCGTGCGGTGTCCCGCTGGTACGCGCAGACCGGGAAGGTCTGCGCGGTGCCGGCACCGCCCGGCCGGAACGACGCGGTGACCGTTTGCCCACTGTTCGCCGGCAGGCTCAACTGCCAGGTGATCTCCGAGGCGTCGACCCGGCCGCCGGCGCCGACCGTGGCCACCGAGGTGGTGGTCGGTACGGCCATCCGCAGCGTGACGTCGACCGGGGACACCGTACGGTTGACCGCCTCGACCCGGTAGGTCGCCGCGCTCTGCCCGATCTCGTTGATCGTCACCGCGACCAGTTCCTGCCATTCGGCCCGTGCCGAAGCAGCCCCCTCGGCCCGTGCCGGGGCCGAAGCAGCCCCCTCGGCCCGTGCCAGGGCCGCCCCCGGTGTCAGAATCCCCCCGCCAACCACCAGAACGGCGCCGAACAGGCCGGCCCGTAGCGCATGCCGCCACCATGACATCACCATCTCGTTTCCGCCCCCGACCCGAACGGTAGGCGGGCACCGGCCGTCCGGCCGGCAAAGCGCGGTTCCGCCACCTGATCCGGTGACCGGTGCTAAATTCCCGCCCCTCGCCGTGACCGTTCTCGCCCTTTGCCGTGACCGTCGGGGCGGCGCAGGCGCGGGACGATACATTGACCGGGTGCGTATCGCTCGTTTCGCCCATGGCAAGGGAATGTCGTTCGGGGTCGTCGAGGGGGAGCCGGGAGCCGGCCCCGAGGCGTTGACCGTCGCCGAGGTCGACGGCCACCCGTTCGGCAAGCTGACCTTCACGTCGCAGCGCTGGGCGCTGGCCGACGTCCGGCTGCTGTCGCCGATCCTGCCGAGCAAGGTGGTGTGCGTCGGGCGCAACTACGCCGACCACGCCGCCGAGCACGGTGCCGAGGTGCCGGCCGAGCCGTTGCTGTTCCTCAAGCCGTCGACGTCGGTGATCGGTCCACGGGACGCGATCCGGCTGCCCGCCCAGTCCCGGCAGGTGGAGCACGAGGCGGAACTCGCCGTGGTGATCGGACCGCCCGGTGCCCGGCGGGCCGACCGGGCCGCCGCCGAACGGGCGATCTTCGGCTACACCTGCGCCAACGATGTCACCGCCCGGGACCTGCAGCGGTCGGACGGCCAGTGGACCAGGGCGAAGGGCTTCGACTCGTTCTGCCCGATCGGCCCGTGGATCGTCACCGGGCTGGACGTCACCGACCTGGAGGTCCGCTGCGAGGTGGGTCCGAAGCCGGACGAGACGGACGTACGGCAGCTGGGCCGGACCAAGCAGATGGTGTTCGACGTGCCGACCCTGGTGTCGTACGTGTCACACGTGATGACCCTGCTGCCCGGTGACGTGATCCTGACCGGGACGCCGGCCGGGGTGAGCGAGCTGACCGCCGGTGACACGGTGTCGGTCCGGATCGAGGGCATCGGTGAGCTGGCCAACCCGGTGGTAGCGGCCGACTGAGGCAAACCGCTGCGGTATCCCGATTTGGCGCGCACCATGGGGTCAGGTAGAGTTCTGTCCCGGTGCGGCGAGCACCGATGGGGTATGGGGTAATTGGCAGCCCGACTGATTCTGGTTCAGTTAGTCTAGGTTCGAGTCCTGGTACCCCAGCCACCGACGCCGGAAGGCTCCAGATGGCGTCGGGGTGCTGGTCTCTGTTAGAGTTCGGCACCGTGTCCAACAGGACACAGCAGCACGAAGTGGAAGTTTGCACCAGGAAAGTTCTGGCCCCGTCGTCTAGCGGCCCAGGACGCCGCCCTCTCAAGGCGGTAGCGCCGGTTCGAATCCGGTCGGGGCTACAGCGCTCAAGGCGCCCTCCTCCGCGAGGGCGCCTTTTTCGTCGGCACCTGTCCGGTCACCTGCCGCCCGGTCACCTGCCGTCGCCGCTGACCATCATGCCGGACACGGCCCGGCCTGCGCCGGGTATTCGCGAACTTGCCGGGGATCCGGAAACCCCGGAGCGGCTCAGAGCCCGGAGAGTCGTTGACCGGCGCGGACCACGGCCATGGCGTGCCGCTCACCCGGCCGGCGGCCGAGCCGCTCGATCGGCCCGGAGACGCTGACCGAGGCGATCACCCGACCGGTGCGGTCCCGGATCGGCGCGGAGACGCTGGCCACCCCGGCCTCCCGCTCCGCGACGCTCTGTGCCCAGCCACGCCGGCGCACCTCGGCGAGCGTACGGCCGGTGAACTTGCAGCGGGGCAGCAGCGGCATGACCGCCTCGGGCGGCTCCCAGGCCAGCAGGATCTGGGCGGCGGACCCGGCGGTCATCGGCAGCACCGAGCCGACCGGCACGGTGTCGCGCAGGCCACTGGCCCGCTCGGCGGCGGCGACGCAGATCCGCTCGTCGGCCCGGCGCAGGTAGAGTTGGGCGCTCTCGCCGGTGGCGTCGCGCAGCGCGGCCAGCAGCGGCTCGGCGGCGGTCAGCAGCACGTCGGGCGCGGCGTTGGCCAGCTCGCCCAGCCGGGGGCCGGGCCGCCACCGCCCCTGGGTGTCCCGGACCAGCATCCGGTGGATCTCCAGGGCCTGCGCCAGCCGGTGCGCGGTGGCCCGGGGCAGCTTGGTCCGGTCGACGAGTTCGGCCAGGCTGGCGCCGTCCACGCAGGCCGCGAGGATCACCACCGCCTTGTCGAGAACGCCGACACCGCTCATACTGTGTCCCACAAGCCGAAACATACCTCCCAGAATTTAGGATGTCCAGATGGTGGGAGCCACTTCGAAGCCGACATCGCCCAGGACCCTGGCCGAGAAGGCCTGGGACGCGCACGTGGTGCGATCCGCCGCGGGCGAGCCGGACCTGCTCTACATCGACCTGCACCTGCTGCACGAGGTCACCAGTCCGCAGGCCTTCGACGGGCTGCGGATGGCCGGCCGGCCGGTGCGCCGTACCGACCTGACCCTCGCCACCGAGGATCACAACACCCCGACCGGGTACGCCGACCCGGCGTTCAGCAGCCGGCGTGGCGACCTGCTGACCATCAGCGACCCGACGTCGCGTACGCAGATCGAGACGCTGCGCCGCAACTGCGCCGAGTTCGGCATCAAGCTGCACGCCCTGGGCGACGACAACCAGGGCATCGTGCACGTCATCGGCCCGCAGCTGGGCCTGACCCAGCCCGGCATGACGATCGTCTGTGGCGACTCGCACACCGCGACCCACGGCGCGTTCGGGGCGCTCGCCTTCGGTATCGGCACCAGCGAGGTCGAGCACGTCCTGGCCACCCAGACGCTGCCGCAGTCCCGGCCGAAGACGATGGCGGTCACCGTCACCGGCGAACTCGGCCCGGGGGTCACCGCCAAGGACCTGGTGCTGGCGCTGATCACGAAGGTCGGCACCGGTGGTGGTCGCGGCTACGTGGTCGAGTACCGGGGCGAGGCGATCCGCCGGCTCTCCATGGAGGGCCGGATGACGGTGGCGAACATGTCCATCGAGTGGGGTGCCAAGGCGGGCATGGTGGCGCCGGACGAGACCACGTACGCGTACCTCAAGGGCCGGCCGAACGCGCCGCAGGGCGCCGACTGGGACGCCGCCGTGGCGTACTGGTCCAGTCTGGCCACCGACGAGGGGGCGACGTTCGACGCCGAGGTGATCCTGGACGCCAGCGAGATCACGCCGTTCGTGACCTGGGGCACCAACCCCGGGCAGGGTGCCGCGCTGAGCGCCGTCGTGCCCGACCCCGAGCAGTTCGACACCGACGCGGAGCGGGTCGCCGCCCGCCGGGCGTTGGAGTACATGGACCTGCGGCCGGGCACCGCGCTGCGCGACGTGCCGGTCGACGTGGTCTTCGTCGGTTCCTGCACCAACGGCCGGCTGGAGGACCTGCGGGCCGCGGCCGACGTGCTACGTGGGCGCAAGGTGGCCGACGGGGTACGGATGCTCGTGGTGCCCGGGTCGGCCAAGGTACGGGAGGCGGCCGAGAACGAAGGGCTGGACAAGGTCTTCGCCGACGCCGGTGCCGAGTGGCGGTTCGCCGGCTGCTCGATGTGCCTCGGCATGAACCCGGACACGCTCAAGCCGGGGGAGCGCTCCGCCTCCACCTCCAACCGCAACTTCGAGGGCCGGCAGGGCCGGGGCGGGCGTACCCACCTGGTGTCGCCGCCGGTGGCCGCCGCCACCGCCGTGGTGGGCCGGCTGGCCGCGCCGGCGGACCTCAACTGACCGCCGCTGGACACGCACCACGAGACGGGATCACGACATGGACAAGTTCACCGTGCACACCGGGACCGCCGTCCCGCTGCGCCGATCTAATGTAGATACCGATCAGATCATCCCGGCGGTGTACCTCAAGCGGGTCACCCGGACCGGCTTCGCCGACGGTCTGTTCAATGCCTGGCGCGAGGATCCGGGATTCGTTCTGAACAATCCTTCGTATTCCGGAGCATCCATTCTCGTCGCTGGCCCCGAGTTCGGCACCGGGTCATCGCGTGAACACGCGGTGTGGGCGCTACGGGACTGGGGCTTCCGGGCCGTGCTGTCCCCCCGCTTCGGCGACATCTTCCGCGGCAACGCGCTCAAGGAAGGGCTGCTGCCGGTCGAGTTGGAAATGCCCGCCATTGAGGAATTGTGGTCGCTGGTCGAGGCCGACCCGGCCGCAGAGGTGACCGTCGACCTGGCCAGCCGGGAGGTCAGGGCCGGTTCCTCCGGCTGGTCGTTCCCGATCGACGACTTCAGCCGGTGGCGGCTGATGGAGGGATTGGATGACATTGGACTGACCCTGCGTCACGAGTCGGCCATCACCGAGTACGAGCGCGGGCGGTTGCCGTTCAAGCCCGTCGTGGCATAGCGCACAACCGCCGAGCCGGCCCCTTCCCAACGGGTTCCCGACGCCGATTCCGCCCCCATCCGGTGGCCCACCAACCGTCCGGCTATACCAACCGGTCGGCTCCGGCCACCGGTTGGGGGCGAATCCGTTACGACACAAGGACTTTTTTCCGGCAGATGTTTGTGTCCTGCCGGTACAGGGCATACCGTGCGCGCAGAATGGCTCGTTGAGTCCAGTTGCACATACGGGAGGGAACTCGTGAACAAGGCAGAGCTCATCGATGCGCTCGCTGCTCGCCTGGGAGACCGCAAGACGGCGACGACGGCGCTCGACGCCGTCTTGGCCGAGGTTCAGTCGGCGGTCACCAAGGGCGACCGGGTGGGTATCACCGGCTTCGGGGTGTTCGAGAAGCGCGTCCGCGCGGCCCGAACAGCGCGCAACCCGCGTACCGGCGAGTCGGTGAAGGTCAAGAAGACCTCGGTGCCGGTCTTCCGGCCCGGCGCGGGCTTCAAGGACATGGTGGCCAGCGGCAAGGCGCCGAAGGCCACCGCGGCGAAGTCGACCGCGGCGAAGTCCACGGCGACGAAGGCCACCGCGGCCAAGTCCACGGCGGCCAAGAGCACCGCCCGTGGCGCGGCGAAGTCCACCGGTACGGCCGCCAAGTCGACCGCCACCAAGGCGCCGGCGAAGCGGGCGGCCGGCGGTACGGCGAAGAAGACCGCCGCCGCCAAGACCACCCGGTCCGCGGCGGCCGCGCCGGCCAAGAAGTCCGCGGCCAAGAAGACCACCGCGACCCGGTCCACCGCGGCCAAGTCGACGGCGGCGAAGTCGACCGGGGCCAAGTCGACGGCGGCGAAGAAGTCGCCGGCGAAGAAGGCCCCGGCGCGCAAGTCCACCGCCCGTAAAACCACCCGCTGAGCCGTCCGGCCACACCGGCCGGACACCACCAGCGCGAAGGCGCCCACCGCGTACCGGCGGTGGGCGCCTTCGTACATGCGACAGAGCCGCTAGAGCCGGTCCGCGCCGACCAGCCGCTCCCCGGCGAACGACAACAACCAGCCGCCGCCCTTCGCGGTACGGTGATCCGCCGCCGCCCGCCGGGTCAGCACCGTCAACGCGGCCGGGATCACCTTGCCCTGACTGCACACCGCGGCCGGCGTACCGGCCGCCGCCAGCTCGGTCAGCCGGCCCGCCGCCGCCAACGCGTTCTCGTCCGGCTGCTGGCCGGCGGCCGGCTCGTCGAACACCGACTCCACCTCGACCGGCAGATCCAGCGCCTGCGCCAGCGGGGCGACCGTCTGCACACACCGCCGGGGCGACGCCGACAGCACCCGGCGCGGCCCGGTCAGCACCAGCAACGCCGCCAACGCCTGCGCCTGCCGCAGCCCGGCGGTGTCCAACGGGCGGGCACTGTCCGGACCCGGCCAGGTGTCCCGGCTGCCGGCGTGCGCGTGGCGGACCAGGGTGAGCGTCGCGGTCACCGGCGGCAACTGCGCGAACCCGTGCAGCACCCCGACGTCGTGCCGGTACGTCAACCGCTGCCGCGCCTGCGCCAACGGCAGCCAGCACAGCTCGTCGACCTCGTCGGCGGCGTCGACCGGCACCGGCCCGGCCGACGCCTGCACCGCCCGCATCGACCAGTAGTCGACCACCTTCAGGTTGCCGTCCGGCATGGTGTAACGGATCGACGGCAGCCGCACCTGCGGCACCGCCCGGATCCCGGTTTCCTCACCGACCTCCCGCACCGCCGCCGCCAACGGATGCTCCGCCGGCTCCAGTTTGCCCTTCGGCAGCGACCAGTCGTCGTGCCGGGGCCGGTGCACCAGACACACCTGCACCGCCCCGGTGTCGTCGGTGCGCCACACCACCCCGCCGGCGGCCCGGACCTCGGTCACGGCAGCCACTTCGTCCGCTGCCCCGCCGACGCCCGCTCCCAGGCGGCGGCGAACTCGGCCCGCGCCGCGCGGATCGCGGCCCGCTCCCGTTCGACCAGCCGGCCGACGGTCACCGCCAACTCGTGGTCGTCCGGATGCTCGGCCAGCACCCCCTGCCAGGTTTCGGCGGCCACCGCCGCGTCCTGGTGCTCGCCGAGCAGGTTCTGCACCTTCGACAACGCCTTCGCCAGCTTCGCCGCGCCACCGCCGATCACCGGTGCCACCGCGTCCACCGCGTACCGGGCCTTCTTGCCGTTGATCCGCACCGCGTGCCAGCGCTCGTCGGAAGCGTCCAGGGTCAGATCGGCGGCACCGTCCACACCGCTGCCGCCGAACGCCAGCCGGCGCCACGGCTTTGCCACCAGCCGGGGCAGCACGTCGGCAGCCGGGCCGGACGCCGCCTCGGTCAGTCGCGGCTCCCGGGCCGCATGCACCAGCATCTCCACCAGGGCAACGTACCGGTCGGAGCGCAGCGCGGCGTCCACCTCGGCCAGTGCCGCCGCCTGCCGGTCGGCGAGCGTCGTGTCGATCAGCTCGACCGCAGCCGACGGCAGCGGCGCCAACGGGTCCGCCCCGGCGGTACGCCGCAACCGGTCCCGCAGCACCTCGGCGTCGCGGGCACCACCGAGCACCCCGGCGACCCACTTCAGTTCGTCGCGCAGCGCACCCGCCCACTCGCGGTCCACCAACGCCCGGAAGGTCCGCAGGTCGCTGCGCAGCCGCCGGCACCCCACCCGCATCTGGTGCACGGCGGTGTCGTCGTCGCCGACCGGGGCGTGCAGCCGTACCAGCGGGTCGTGCGCCAGGATCCGGGCGACGCCGTCGCGGACCGCCCGGGTGACCACGTCGGCGGCGGTCGGCTCGGCCGGCAGGCCCTCGACCGCCGGCAGGTCCGCCGGTCCGGCGGCGGCCGCGGCCAACGCCCGTACGTGCTTCGGGGTGAACCCGCCGGCGGCCGCCCCCGCCGCGACCAGGTCGGCCTCGACCCGGTCCAGCAGCGACCGCTTGGCGGCCTTCAGCTCGATCTCCACCTCGCGGAACCGCGACCGGACCGTCTTGCCGTCCAACACCGACACCGCGTCGTCGGCCAGCTCCACCAGCAGCGCGTCATCGGCGTCGCGCAACTCCAGCACCGTGCGTACCGTGCGCACCGTCGCGGCCGGCGTCAGCTCCACCCCCCGCGAGTACGCGGTGACCAGCCACACCAGCTCCGTCGGTGGCTTGCCGCGCTTACCGGACCGGCTGATCTCGTGACGTACGCCGGGCGCGTCGGCGGGCAGCTTCACCGTCCACGGCTTCGAGTCGCCCACCCGGTGGCGCAGCGACACCCCGGCGCGGGCCAGCCGCAGATCCGGGGTGTCGTAGTAGGTGGCGGTCAGCTTCACCGCCGGCTGCTGCACCAGCCGGCCACCGTCCGGCAGACAGCCGGACAGGTCCGGCACGGTGAAACCCGGCTCGACCTCGTACTTGCGTTCCTCCTCCACCATCGGGCCAGCCTAGCGCCGTTGACCAGGGGCCGCCGCTGTCGACGAGGTGCCGCCGGCCGGCCGACCGCCGGTGACAGCAGGAGCTATTTGCCGGTGCCGATGAACCGCCGGAGCAGCCGCTCCTGCAGATGCACCAGCGGCCGCTCGTCGGTCGACCGGTGCCGGCTCCAGGCGCCGTCCGGATGCAGCTCGAACGACTCGCAGTCCGGGCTGAACGCGTCGCTCATCAGCTGGTCCAGCTCGGCGCGGGCCACCGGGTCGGTCACCTGCACCAGCGCCTCCACCCGGCGGTCCAGGTTGCGGTGCATCAGGTCAGAGGAGCCGATCCAGAACTCGACGTCGCCGTCGTTGCCGAACCGGAACACCCGGGAATGCTCCAGGAACCGGCCGAGGATCGACCGGACCCGGATGTTGTCCGACAGCCCCGGCACCCCGGGCCGCAGCGTGCACATCCCCCGGATCAGCAGATCCACCTGTACGCCGGCCTGCGACGCCCGGTACAGCGCGTCCACCAACTCCTCGTCGACCAGCGAGTTCACCTTGATCTGGACCAGCCCGCCCCGGCCCTCGCGGACGTGGGCGACCTCCCGCCCGATCCGCTCGATCAGCCCGCTGCGCACCCCGTGCGGGGCGACCAGCAGCCGCCGGTACGCGGTCTGCCGGCTGTAGCCGGTCAACACGTTGAACAGGTCGGTCAGGTCCGCGCCGACCTCCGGGTCGGCGGTTAGCATGCCGAAGTCCTCGTACAGCCTGGCCGTCTTCGGGTGGTAGTTGCCGGTGCCGATGTGACAGTAGCGGCGGATCTGGTTGCCTTCCTGGCGTACCACCAGGGCGGTCTTGCAGTGGGTCTTCAGCCCGACCAGGCCGTACACGACGTGACAGCCGGCCCGTTCCAGCATCCGCGCCCAGCCGATGTTGGCCTGCTCGTCGAACCGGGCCTTCACCTCGACCAGCACCACCACCTGCTTGCCGGCGGCCGCCGCCTCAATCAGCGCGTCGACGATCGGCGAGTCGCCGCTGGTGCGGTACAACGTCTGCTTGATCGCCAGGACGAGCGGGTCGGCCGCCGCCTGCTCGATGAACCGCTGCACACTGGTGGAGAACGAGTGGTACGGGTGGTGCACCAGAATGTCGCCGTCGCGCAGGGTGGCGAAGACGCTGCGCGGCACCTCGCCCTCGACCAGCCGCGGGTGGGTGGCCGGCACGAACGGGCGGTCCTTCAGGTCCGGCCGGTCGGAGCTCTCGTAGACCTGCCACAACGCGGACAGGTCCAGCAGCCCCGGCACCCGCAGCACGTCGTGGCTGTCCATGTCCAGCTCGCGGACCAGCAGGTCGAGCATGTGGTCGGAGATGGAGGCGGCCACCTCCAGCCGCACCGGCGGGCCGAACCGGCGCTGGGCGAGCTCCCGCTCCAGCGACTGCAGCAGATCCTCGTCGCGGTCCTCGTCGACTTCGAAGTCGGCGTTGCGGGTCACCCGGAACAGGTGGCACTCCACCACCTGCATCCCGGAGAACAGCTGGCCGAGCTGGGCGGCGATCAGATCCTCGACCGGCAGGAACCGGGCACCCAGCCCTTCCTGGCTGACCACCACGAACCGGGGCACGTTGTTCGGCACCTTGATCCGGGCGAACAGCTCCGGACCGCCGTCGGGGTCACGGACCGCGACGGCCAGGTTCAACGACCGGCTGGAGATGTACGGGAACGGGTGCGCCGGGTCGACGGCCAGCGGGGTCAGCACCGGGAAGATGTGCTCCCGGAAGTAGGTGCGCAGCCCTTCCCGCTCACCGGTGCTCAGATCGCTCCACCGGATCAGGTGGATGCCCTCGGCGGCAAGCCGGGGCCGGACCTCCTCGGTGAAGCAGCGGGCGTGCCGGGCGACCAGGCCGGCGGTCTTCGCCGCGATCAGCTCCAACTGGGTACGCAACGGCAGCCGGTCACCGCCGCGTACCGGCAGCCCGGCCTGCAGCCGGCGCTTCAGCCCGGCGATGCGGACCATGAAGAACTCGTCGAGGTTGCTGGCGAAGATGGCCAGGAACTTGGCCCGTTCCAGCAGCGGTGTCTGCGGGTCCTCGGCCAGCTCGATCACCCGGGCGTTGAAGTCGAGCCAGGACAGCTCCCGGTTGAGGAACCGGTCGTCGGGCAGCGGCTGGCGGGCCAGGGTGGCCGGCTCGTCCGGGTCGGCCGGTTCGGCGGTGTCGGACACCGGGTTGGCCGGGTCGGGGGCCTGCACCGGCAGCGGCGCGGCCGGTGCCGCGGTCGCGGACTCGGCCACCGCCTCCGGCGCCGGCTCGGTGGTCTCCGGTGCAGCCTGCGGTGCCGCCTTGGCCCGTCGGCGGGCGGTGCCGCCTGCTGACTTGCGGGCGCTGCCGGCCGTGGATCTCCGAGCGCTGCCGGAAGTCGATTTCCGGGCGGTGCCGCCTGCCGATTTGCGGGCGGTGCCGGTCGACGACTGACGTGCGGCGCCGTTCGACGACTGACGGCGGGCCGGCCGGGGCGTCGCGGTCGCGCCGTCGGCGGCAGCCGGCTGGTCGGCGGCAGACTGGCCGGCGCCGGCCGGCTGGTCAGCGGTGGGCTGGTCGGCTGCGCGGCGCGGACGGGCGGCGGCGCGCCTGGAGGGGGCGGGCGTCACCCGGTAATCATGACCTGATCACGGTGAACTTGGCATGAATTCGCCCGGCTCCAACTAGCCGAATGTGGGCAACGTGACGCGGTTAACGTGCCCGGACTCGTCACGCTCGATGCGTACCCGCTGACCCAGCCGCAGCAGCCGCAACCCGGAAGCATCGAACGCGGCCGCCGGGAACGCCAGCTCCGCCCCGTCGTCGAGCAGCACCGTGCCGCTGCGGGTCGCCGGATCGAAGGTCGCCACCGTGCCCTGCATCTCAGCTCACCGACCTCTGCCGCATGTCAGCACGGTACCCGCTGGGGTACAGCGCGGCGGTGTACCGACCCAGGCCGAGCCGGGCCGCGTCGGCGAGATCTGCGGCGGTGTCCACGTCGCGGCGCAGCGTCGGCCAGTCCCCGCCGCACCGGGCGGCACCCGACCGTTGATGCCGTACCGCCGATCCGGCGCCGAAACCCGGCCGCAGCGCGGTGCCGACGGCGGCCGCCAGCAGCACCGTGCCGGTGCCGGCGGCGTCCGGCACGAACCAGCGGCGGGCTTTGGTGCCTGCGGTGTCGAAGGCGCTGGCGGTGCCGGCGTCGAGGGCGGCGGCCAGCTCAGCCGGCCGCAACGCCGGCAGGTCCGCGGTCAGCACGGCGACCGGCCGGCCACCGCCGACCGTCGCGGCCCCGTGCGCCACCGCCGCGTTCAGCCCGCTCAGCTCTGGCGCGTCGACCTCCGGGCCGCCGAGGTCCGGTGCGCCGCCCTCCGGGTCGGCGACGGTACGGGCCCCGAGCGCGCCCAACGCGGCGTCGGCCGACGGATCCGAGGTGACCACCACCACCTCGGCGACCAGCGGGCAGGCCAGTGCGGCGGCGACGGTGTCCCGGGCCAGGGCCAGGGCCAGCTCCTCATGCGGTACGCCGTCGAGCGCACCCCGCAGCCGGCTCTTCGCCACCGAGAGGCGCTTGACCGGCAGCACCACCGACCAGGTCGCGTTCCGCACCGCTCCATCCTGCCGGCTGGGCTCGCATTGGCTCTGGCCGGGTCGGACAGGGCATGATTCGCAGCGGCGGTCGGCAAGACGGCGGTCGGGGTGTGGTGCCCGGTGGTGGCCAGGGTGCGGTGACGAGGAGGATCGGGTGGCGCGGCGGAAACTGGGCTTCTGGCGACGCTTCATCGTGATGGTGGTCAAACCGACCCTGCTCGTATGGACGAAGCGAAGCTGGTCCGGGATGCAGCACATTCCCGGCACCGGTGGGGTGATCGTCGTCGCCAACCACATGTCGCACGCCGACCCGATGGTCATCGGCCATTTCCTCTACGAGGCCGGCCGCTGGCCCCGGTTCCTCGGCAAGGCCAGCCTGTTCACCATCCCGGTCATCGGGCGCTGGCTGCTCAAGGTGAAGCAGATCCCGGTGCACCGGGGCAGCGTCGACGCGATCAAGTCGCTGGAGGCGGCGATCGTCGGCGTCGACGAAGGCGGCGCGTTGGTGATCTACCCGGAGGGGACCACCACCCGCGAGCCGGACCTGTGGCCGATGCGCGGCAAGACCGGCGCGGCCCGGCTGGCGTTGACCACCGGCGCCCCGGTCGTGCCGGTGGCGATGTGGGGTCCGCAGCAGATGTACGACCCGCGGACCGGGAAACTGAACCTGCTGCCCGGCCGGAAGGTGACCGTCACCGCCGGTGAACCTTTCGACCTGAGCAGATGGGCCGGGGTCGAGCCGACCCGGGCGGTGCTGGAGGAGATCACCGAGACCATGATGCTGCGGCTGCGGGACATGGTCGCCGAGATTCGGGGCGGCGAAGCGCCGCCGCTGTACACCCCGAGCGCCCGCCGCAACAACCGGACCACCGGCACCCCGGAGCCGGGACAGTGACCGGGACCGGCCGGGCCGTCGTCCTGGGTGCCGGCTCGTGGGGCACCGCGTACGCCAAGGTGCTCGCCGACGCCGGGGCCGACGTGGTCCTCTGGGCCCGGCGCGAGCAGGTCGCCGCCGCGATCCGCGAGTACGGCACCAACCCCGACTACCTGCCGGCGGTGCGGCTGCCCGACCGGGTCACCGCCACCAGCGACGCCGCCGAGGCGATCAAGGGCGCGGGGTTGGTCGTGCTCGCCGTACCGTCGCAGACGCTGCGCGGCAACCTGGGTGACTGGGCCGCGCACATCGGCCCCGACGCGACCCTGGTCAGCCTGATGAAAGGGATCGAACTCGGCACCACCAAACGGATGAGCGAGGTGATCGTCGAGACCACCGGGGTCGGCCCGGACCGGGTGGTGGTCGTCTCCGGCCCCAATCTGGCCGCCGAGATCGCCGCCGAGCAGCCGGCCGCCAGCGTCGTCGCCGGCACCGACACCGCGCGCACCGCCGCCGTGCAGCAGGCGATGCTCACCGGCTACCTGCGGCCGTACACCAACGACGACGTGATCGGCTGCGAGCTGGGCGGGGCCGTGAAGAACGTCATCGCCCTCGCGTACGGCATCGCCACCGCGATGCGCCTCGGCGACAACACCAAAGCCACCCTGATCACCCGGGGGCTGGCCGAGACGGCCCGGCTGGGCGTGGCGCTCGGTGCCGACCCGCTGACCTTCGCCGGCCTGGCCGGCCTCGGTGACCTGGTCGCCACCTGCTCGTCGCCGCTGTCGCGCAACCGGACGTTCGGTGAGCACCTGGGTCGGGGGGAGACCCTGGAGCAGGCGCAGACCGCCACCCGGCAGACCGCAGAAGGGGTGAAGAGCTGCCTGTCGATCCGGGACCTGGCCCGCGCGCACGGGGTGGAGATGCCGATCACCGAGCAGGTGGAACGGATCTGCCACGAGGGCCTGGATCCGCGTACCGCGTTGACGCTGCTGATGACGCGGGCCACGAAACCGGAATAGGCTCTGCCGCCGGCCGGCGACCTTGGCCAGGATGAACGGCATGACCGCCACTTCCCGCGACCCGGGGTACGGCGACGGCACCCGGTGTGTCGCCGCCGGGCTGCCCGAGCCGACCCCCGGCCAGCCGTTCCTGCCCGGCCCGGTGTTCGCCGCCCCGTACCACCTGGACCCGGTTTCCGGGCCAGCGCCGGACCGCGACGGCTACGCCCGGGAGGACAACCCGACCCGGCGGGCGCTCGAATCGGCCATCGGCGACCTGGAAGGCGGCGACACCCTCGTCTTCGCCAGCGGTCAGGCGGCGATCACCGCGCTGCTGCTGACCACGCTGCGGCCCGGCGACACGGTGCTGCTGCCCGCCGACGGCTACTTCACGGTGCGGGCGCTGGCCGCCACGGTGCTGGAGCCGATCGGTGTCACCGTGCGGCTGATGCCGACCGCCGGGCCGTACCCGGACTTCGCCGGGGTGCGGCTGGTGCTGCTGGAGACCCCGGCCAACCCGGGGCTGGACGTCTGCGACGTCGCCGCGCTCGCGGCGGCGGCGCACGACGCCGGCGCGCTGGTCGCGGTCGACAACACCGCGCCGACCCCGCTCGGGCAGCGGCCGTTGGACCTGGGCGCGGACATCGTGGTCGCCTCCGGCACCAAGGCGCTGACCGGTCACTCGGATCTGCTGCTCGGCTACCTGGCCACCCGTTCGGCGGCGGCGCTGGCCGATGCGAAGCGGTGGCGCAAGCTGACCGGGTCGGTGCCGGGGCCGTTCGACTGCTGGCTCGCCCACCGGTCACTGGCCACACTGGACCTGCGGCTGGCCCGCCAGTCAGCCAACGCGGAAGCGGTCGCCGCCGCGCTGGTCGGGCGCCGTGACGTCACCGGCGTACGCTGGCCCGGCCTGCCGACCGATCCGTCGTACGCGGTCGCTACGGCCCAGATGCGCCGTATCCCGGGGATCGTGTCGTTCGACCTGGGCGACGCCGACCGGGTCGGCCGGTTCCTGACCGCGTCGAAGCTGGTGTCGGCGGCGACGTCGTTCGGTGGTCTGCACACGGCCGCCGACCGGCGGGCCCAGTGGGGTGACGACACGTCACCGGGCTTCGTCCGGCTCTCCTGCGGCATCGAGGACACTGTGGACCTGGTGCGCGACATCACCGCCACCCTGGACGCCACCTGACAGACTCGGTCCCGTGGGAGCCAGCGCGCGGGAAGCGGGATCCGGGTGATGGAGCAGGAGCCGCGTGGCGGTCCGCCGTCCGGCTACCGGCGACTGGCGGTCTACCGGCTGAGCGTCTGGTTTCTGCGCCTGGCGGCCGTAGCGTTGCCCTGCTTCTTCATCTGGCCGCAGGTCTGGTTCGTGTTGCCAATCGTCATCGTGTTCGGGCTGATCGTGACGTTGCCGCTGCGCTACCTGGCGCATTTTGACTGGAGGATGCCGATGCTCGACCTCGATGCGTCGATGCTCAAGGACGCGTTGGACGTACGGTACTGGTGAAATCTGGGATAGAGGCGCGGTCATGTCGAGCCTGTTAGTGGTAGCCACACTGCTCCTGGGGACCAGCTTCATCGGGGCGGGCTTCGTCATCCTCCTTATCGGACGCTTGTCAGCGCCGGCTGGCTTTCAGCGCCGAGATCTCGGATTGATGTACCTCCTTACGGGGATAGGAATTGTCCTGCTGCAAGCCGCGAGGTTCGCAGACGGCACTGTGGCGCTCCTCTTCTTCCTCGCTGGGCTTGGGGTAGTCATCTGCGGCGGCACGTTGGCGATTTACTGCTCATGGCTGGCCTGGGGCAGGGGCCGGCGAGAAGATTCCCGTACTCCCGCGGCGGATGGAGCGGCGACCCCTGAAGGCGTCGTGACTCGCCGGCGTGACTACTACCGCGACCCGGCCGCGCCGAGGGCGAACAGGATCGTCCCGGGCGGTTCGGCGATCGTCACCGACGACCGCGGTCGGGTGCTGATGCACCGACGCGCCGACTCCGGCAACTGGTCGCTGCCCGGCGGCACGATGGAGGTCGGCGAGACACTGCAACAGTGCGTCGTCCGAGAAGTGAAGGAGGAGACCGGCCTCGACATCGAGGTCACCGCGCTGCTCGGCGTCTACACCGACCCGGCTCACGTGATCGCGTACGCGGACGGCGAGGTGCGTCAGGAGTTAACCGTCACCTACCTCGGTCGGATCGTTGGTGGGACGATTCTGGTCAGCGACGAGTCCACCGAGGTGCGGTTCGTCGATCCTGCCGAGTTCGCCGACATTCCCATCCACGACACGGTACGGCTGCGGCTGTGCCACCACGCTGAGCAGCGCGATTGTCCGTACCTCGGATAGAAGGGGGTGAGGGCAGGCGACGCTGAGTCAGCGGGCTGGTCCAGCTTGCCGGCTGGTGACCGGATTGTGGTAGCGGCTGGTGATACCGCCTTTACAGGTATGGGGTGGATCTCTAGTGTCGGACGGACATGCCCAATAGCCACGCGGGTCCCAAGTGGATGCTGTCCATGTGTGCTGCCGTCCCGTCCGAGCCGTCCACTCGAGTTGGGAGGTGGGTTGAGCGGTGAGTTCCTCGGATGATCCTGCTTGGCGTGTGCGCGGAGCTTGGGCCTACTGGCGTGCGTTGATCATCATGCGGCTCTTTCTGCTTGCATTCTTGGTCATCTTTGCCGTGATTCTGGCGTTGTTACTGGGAGGGCCGGTGGAGGTGCTGATGTCAGTTTTCTTCGCACTGATCTTGACGGTCGGTCTCGGAATCTTTCTGGGGATGTTTTCTATCCGTCCGGTGTACCGTCGAGTTGAAGAAACATCGTACTTTGCGGACATGGACATATTTGAACGTGGGCCAAAACTGTTCGGCATGGTCGTGCGCGACCTCTTTGCCTTTAACAGGTGGCGGCCCAGGCCTTGAGTGAGTGTTTGCGATAGGTGTCGGACGGCGTGTCCTTCGGTGAGGGTGGTGTGGCTAGAACCTGGATCATCAAGTGCTGGAAATTGTGGTGACAATTCGATGTCAGATTTCCATGGTATCGAATATCGTAGCACGACTATGTATAGGATGATGATTTGGTCGATCAGGGGCTTTTTGATGTGCTTCCTGGCTGGTCTATTCCTGATTGTAATATTGGAGCTGGTAGTCGCGTCTGAGGTCATTGGCCTCTTGGTGGCGGGTTGTGTCTTCGGGGGTGCAATTTCGATCGCAATGACGTTTATCTCGATGACAAGATTCTCTGCATTGATACGGGAAAATGGTGGAATGCAGATCGATGGGCAGCTGCCATTTTTGCGCCATCTGATATCCGACCTGTGGCGGATGGGGTGGCGCCGCTGAAGCATCGTGGGAAAGGTGGTCAGGTTGGTGACCGATCTGGCGCAGGTGTTGGCCGACTTCCGTGGGGAGCAGTCGCCCGACTTGGCTCAGACCTGCACTCCGTACCCGTATCGGGAGGTGTCGTGACCTGCCGCCGTGACTATTACCGTGACCCGGTCGCGCCGAGGGCGAACAGGATCGTTCCGGGTGGTGCGCGATCGTCACCGACGGTCGCGGTCGGGTGCTCCTGCACCGACGCGCCGACTCCGGCAACTGGTCGCTACCCGGCGGGACGATTCTGGTCAGCGATGAGTCCACCGAGGTTCACCGAGGTGCGGTTTGGACCCCGCCGGCGCGCTGGCGGTGTGCGGTCAGGCGGTGATGGTGCCGGTCTTGGTAGCGGCGACAAAGGCTGACCAGTTGGCGGGGGAGATGGTCAGGACCGGGCCGGTGGGGTCCTTGGAATCGCGTACGCCGATCACGCCGGCCAGCCCGTCGGCGACCTCGACGCAGGCACCCTGGCTGTTGGATCGGCTGCTCTTGCGCCAGGTGACGCCGGTCAGGTCGGTCATGGCTCGTACTCCTTCGCCGTGTCCAGCAGCAGCGCCCGCGACTCGGCCTCGCTCAGCGCGGCCGACCGGATGTCGTGGTAGACCCAAGCGTACCGGTCGCTCTCGGCCTGCTTGTCGAGGAAGAGCGCGCCGGTGATCGACTCCTGGTAGACGGTGGTGGGTTCGTACTGCTCGGGAAAGTCCAGGATGGTGAACGAGCCGCCGGTCAGTACCCCGGCGTGCAGGTCGGACGCAAACGGCAGGACCCGGACGGAGACGTTCGGCAGCCGGCCGGCGTCGGCGAGCCTGCGCAGCTGTGCCGCCATGATCTGGCGCGACCCGACCACGCGGCGCAGCACCGCCTCGTCGACGACGATGTCGAACTCCGGAGCCTGCGGCTCCAGCCGGGTCAGCAGCCGGGCACGGCCCAGCCGCACCGTGACCCGGTCGGCGATCTGGTGACGGGGCACGCCATCGACGTCCTTGGTGAAGATCGCGGTGGCGTACTCCCGGGTCTGTAAGAAGCCCGGCACCAGCTGACTCTGGTACTCGCGGATCCGGCTGGCGGCCTCTTCCAGGCCCACGTACAGCTCGAACCAGGACGGCAGGCTGGCGTAGTCGTGCCACCAGCCCTTCTCCCGGGTCTTGGTCGCCAACGCGGCAAGGATCTCGGTGGTCTCCTCGTCGACGCCGTACAACTCGCAGAGCAGCACGACGTCGCCGGAGCGGACCGGGACCTCGCCGCGCTCCATCCGCCACAGCTTCGTCGCCGACCACTCCAGCTCGCTGGCGACCGACGTCTGCGGCAGCTGGGTCAGCCGCTCGCGCAGTTGACGCAGCTCCCGGCCAAGTCGTCGGCGCGGTACGGACGAGTTCAACACGGACGGGGACATGGCTACCACCTCCTGGGATGCTCGACCCGACCCATCCTGCCGTCACTAGTGGACTTATGAACTCCGTCGATCGGTGGACGGGTGGCTCGGCTCAACGTCGACGGGTTTTCATCAGAGTTGTACGCCTGGCCAGTCGTACCCGACTGATAACCCTGTGTTGCTCGATGTCCGGTGAGGGAGGTTTGTGGTAGCGGATCGTGATGCCCCCTTTACAGATACGGCCATGGATCTCTACGGTCGGACGTACATGACGCATAGCCACGGGGGTCCCTAGTGGATGCTGCCCAGACGTCGCCGATCCGTCCGAGCCGCCCACGACATCGCTGGCCACAGATCCTGGCCGCCACCGCCACAGCCGCCGCACTGACGCTGAGCACACCCGGGCCGGCGGTCGCCGATCCACCCGGAGATCCGGTGCCGGCGCCGACCGTGACCTCGGTCGACTACCCCGACGACGGCGTGTCGCACGGCGGCCGGGACGTCGCGGGTGAGTTCACCTTCAGCACGTCATCGCCCGACGTGGTCGCCTACGTGTACGGCTGGAGCAGCCCGGCAGGCACCACGGTGACCGTCGCCCCCGGGGCGAGCGTGACGTTGACCCTCACCCCACCGGGCGAGGGACCCAACGCCCTGCACGTCTACGCCCGCAACGAGTATGGCCGGCCCAGCCCGACGACGACGTACCAGTTCCTGGTCACCTCGCGATCGTCGCCGATCGGGCACTGGCCGCTGATCGACACCAACAACGAGCGCTTCCGTGCCCGCTCAGGCGGTCCCGACCTGGTCCCGAGCGGCGACGTCACCTGGGCACCGGACACCTACCTGATCGAGGCGAGCACGCCGGCTTTCGACGCAGTCGCCGAAGACCCGGTCGGCGTCCCAGGCGCGGCCACCGCAGCCGTGTCCGCGCTCGACACCTCGGGTTCGTTCAGCGCCGCCGCCTGGGTCCGGCCAGCTGACCTGTCTGGCGATCGCACCGCCGTCGGTGCCGACGGGACCGGTGCCGGTGGCTTCCAGCTGGGCATCCGCCAACTCGGCGACCCGCCGGCTCCGCACTGGGCGTTCACCGTGCCGACAGGTACGGCAGCGTCAAGTCCGCTGATCTCCGCGTACCGTCCCGCGCCGATCGCCGCTTCCGACGTCGACCACTGGACGCACCTGACCGGCGTGTTCGACGTCGACGAGGAACTGCTTCAGTTGTACGTCAACGGAGCTCTGGCCGCTGAGGCCGCGTTCGCGGCTACCCCGTGGCAGGCGGCTGGCCCGTTCACGGTGGGCCGAGGCTTCAGCGACGGCGCACCGGCGCAGTGGTGGGCCGGCGGCGTGACGGACGTCTTGCTGTGGAGCCGGGTGGCGGACCTGGAGGACCTGCATGGTCGCTTTGCCGATCCCGGTGACACGCTTCCTGAGCTGTTCGGTGTGCTGACGCCGAGACAAGTCGGGCTGTGGGGATTCAACTACTCGGCTGACTGCTGGTGCGGTGACGAGTTCGACCTCGGCTCCTGGGGCCGCAACCTGTACCTCGCCGGCTGGGACACCGTGCCGGCGACCTCGGGGTTCGTCCACGACTCCGGTGCCCCGACCGGCCACGCGGCCTGGTTCGACGGGACGAGCGGGTACGCCTCGACCACCAGCCCGTACGATCCGGTCCCGCGCCCGGTGCTGCGTACCGATCATTCCTTTGGGGTGTTGCTCTGGGCCCGTCTCGACGGTGACCCGGCAGATCCACTGCCCGGCAGTGATGCGGTGGTGCTCGCCCAGGGCGGCGACGAGACGGACGCGTTCCAGCTCGGATACCGGGCCAGCGACGGGCGGTGGGTGTTCCGGCTGCGTGGGGCGGACGACGCCGACCTGCCCGACCTGGCCGTAGCGGCGAGCCCGGCAGCGGCGGTACCCGGCCAGTGGACGCATCTCGCCGGGGTGTACGACGCGGGCTCGGCGACACTCACCCTCTACATCGACGGCGTGGCCGGTGACCCGGTGGCGGTGCCCGCGCCGCCGAGTTGGACCGCGCCCGGGTCGCTGACCGTCGGGGCCGGGGCAGGACCTGCCGGGCTGACCGGCTTCTTCCCGGGCCGGGTGAGCCGCATCGAGGCCGACTCCGGCCCGGTCCCGGCCTGGCTGATCACCGACCGCTACACCCATCCATAACTGATCGCACACGCCAGCCGACCACTCCATGTCGGTCGGTGATGGTGTGTCCACCACGTTGCTGGCAGTCTGTTGTCTTGATTCTGGGGAGTGGCGCTGATGTCG